>DDTV01000005.1 GCA_002344425.1 Candidatus Falkowbacteria bacterium UBA2355 | reverse complement strand
GGTCATCCAGCCGGCCAGTAAGGATAATAAAAATTTGAATAATAAGGTGCCGATTGGCAATGAACAAACAATTATTAAAGAGAATCAGGCTGATTCACCAAAGGTTAATAAAACTCCGCGTCAAATTCATCAATTGGAAGAGAAGTCGGTTGACAGTTCGGAGTCTAAGGATGAACTATTACGCCGTCAGATAATGGAGGAATGCCTAACGGCGCTTAATTACGTCGTCAAAAAAAGCGGCATTGAGGAGGCCAGAGAAATAGCCGCTTTTATCAAAAACAATTCGGCCTTAGCCAGGGTTGATCAAGACAGTTTGATTTTTATTGATAAACCGATCGGCGATTCAATTGCCATAGTAGTTTTGTTGCGCAGCGATGTTTTGGGTTTGCAATGGATGAAACATGAAATGGATCATGCAGGCATTAGCCGTTTTTCAGCTCAGCGTAACTGCATTGTTATTGAAGCGGAAGATTTGGGAGGTAAAATCGTTAATGGATTGATGATGTTGTTTCAGGGAAGCAAGGCCAATGTCGAAGATTATAGAAAATACGACAAACTTCATAATATAAATCATCGAAGCTTTGAAATAGCAAGCGATCTGCGCGCCTATGTTTTATTATCCAAGGTCTTGACCGCCTTGGGCTCCACAGAATACGACCTTCTGTTGGAGAAAGAAATAAAACGTATGGAAGTGCGGTATTATGAAGCTAACGTTTTTTCTTTTAAGCCGGTTGATACTTTGGTCTTTCCAATTTTTACGGCGATAACACCGCTGGAAGAAAATTTCATTAGCAAATGTTTTCTAGCCCAGGCCTCTATGAAAATGGTTGATAGAGATACTAGCTTGAGCAAGGAACAGGTATTATATGGCAAGCAATTAGCCATTGAAAATTTGCACTTTAATAGAAAATAAAAATTCTTAAACAAAGTTAAAAAAAGGCAGACTGCAAAAACAGTCTGCCGCTTTTTTTATCCGGACTAAAAAGCTTCGCTGATGCGTTCAATGGTGCGCAAATCGCCGAGTTTGGTTTTAAACTTTGAAGCGTTAAGGATTTCTATGAGAATCGGCTTGCCGGCAGGGGAGAGGTGGACAATAAAATTTCCGAGTTCAACCGCCCGTTCGATTCGGCCCTTGCCTATTTCCCAGCTTAAGAGATTGGCTTCGATATCATAATTCATACCGGATAGAAAGTTATAATTTTTTGCAATTTAGCTTCAGTCTGGTAAATAACTTTGACGCCTTCGCGTTCGGCGCTTAAAAATTCTCCGACCTTGCCTCGTTTTTCCGGCAAGAGCAAGGCTCTCTCAACCGCTTCTTTGCGAATATAGACTTTGTGAGCGTTAAGAAAATCGAATTTTTGTTCGGCGTATTTAGTAAAATAAATCATAATTCGGGAATTTTAACTTTGTATATGCCGGTAGCTTTAAGAGCTTCTGAGCAATCATCGAACCAGATATCGATACGGCGGCCTTTGATAACTCCTCCCTTGTCGGTAACTTTATAAACTTGACCGTCAATTTCCAAAGGCGTCCCGCCGGGGAAACAGCCCCAATCCGCGGCGACGTGGCCTTCGGCCGGTTCGAGCGTTGAGGCGGTCTGATTGCAATACATAGTTGTTACCTCATTGAAATCTTGGCAAGCTTGCCAGCGCAGAGTGTCGGATGAGCATTCGGAATTTTCGTCTTTGCCGGCAGGGCAAGAGCAGTTAAGCGCCACGGCGCAGAGAAAATCTTTTCGGACGGTATAGCCGGTCGCCTTAGGTTTGCAATAGCCGGTAATAAAAGCTTCAAAATGTCCGTCGCGTTGTTCTTCGTTGGAAAAATCGCGGCAGCTTTTTTGCGAGTATTCATCTCGAATGGTTTCTATCGGTTTAGTTAACAGCAAGCGGTATAATTTGAATTTTGTCCAATAAGCGCCGTCCTCGGTTGTAATCAAAAAAAAGCCGTAACCTATAACGACAACAATCAGAATTTTTAAAATTGATTTTATCATGGATTAATTTGTTTTCTAATTTCGTTCATATCAAGGCAGGGGCAGGCTTTACAGCCATTGCAGGCTTCTATATGGCCGATAACTTTATCGCGCGGCACTTTGTATTTTGTTTGCAAGCGTTTGATTTCTGAAATCAGGGAATTCAACTGGCTTTGCGTGATGGTTTCGTTGCTGACCGCGCTGCTTAATTTTTGATTGGGTTTTTGGCCGGACTTGGGAGCACAGCCCGAATAAGAAATGCCGACACTTTTTGAATTCCAACCTCTGGTATGAACGCCGAGTTTATCGTCGCCGCGACCTTGTACCGCACTGCCGTCGCGCTCAATGTAAACATTGTAACCGATTCCTCCCCAGCCTTGGTCGGCATGGAGTTTGTTAACGGACTCGCGGGTCATAATACCGGCGGCTGTGTGCACGATAATATATTCGGTCACGGTTCTTTCCCTGAATTTACTGCCGTCGGTCGATGGTTTGGTCGGCTTATATCCGTTTTGAATTGCCTCCGGCGGTTCTTCAGTATTGTTTTTTTCCCAAATTTCTCCCTCGGGAAGATCTTCAAAGCCGACTGAAGCGAGCTTAATGGGGTTTAATTCAGTTAAGGCCGGATTAATGATATTCAAAACCATATAAGAACTGACGGCAATAAGAATTCCTAGCAGACTGCCGTTGATCCATTGTTTGGCATCGGCAATGCGCTGTTCGTTACCGCCGGCTGTCAGCCAAACAACGCCGCCAATCATCATCACGATAACAGCCAGAATAATAACCGAACCGATGCCGTAGTTGTAGAGCGCTTTGATATAATCGGCTAGCCAGGGCACATAGCAATTCTGGCTCTGGCCGTCCGAAGATGTTTCGCAAAAAATACTTCTAAAACCGCTAAAGCCGGGGATTGAAACCGAAAGTTTAGGATTGTCCAAGGGGTTTCCAAAGCGAGGCAAGTCCGAGCCGACATCCGGCTTGTTCGTCGGACTGGTTTGTGCAAAAACCCCGGCGCCTGCCAAGAGGAGAAAAGATGAACAAAATATAATAAATGCTAGTTTTGCTTTCATAGCTTTATTCTAACTCACGTTTTCTTAAAGCGAAAGAAATAATGGCAATAGCGCCAAGAACTGCCGCGGCCGTCCCCATAATTATATATTTGGGAGCAATTGTTTTTTTTGCTTTACTTTGATTGGGGTTACAGCAACATTTTATCGTATCATCATCTGATGCGGTAGCGCCGCAATTCTGCATTGTTTTTTCCTGCCATGCTAAGTCACCTAAAACAGTGCTACAAAATAGACCCGACTGAACTTTGGTTACTTGGCAATATTCTGCCTGGGCAATATTTAAATTGAAAATTATTATCACTAAACTTATTGATAATATCAGCCTTGGGGACATGTTTTGTTTTCTGAAGTATTAGTTAAAGAAGTAACGCCTTGCGCTAAAACGGTTTCGACCGTTTGCGTGACATATTCTTTGGTAGCGCCATTGAAAGGCGGCTTGCCGCTCGGCCATTTTCCGATATCACAGCCGTAATTTTTAATGGCTTTTTTCAAAGCACCGCCGCCGCTGGAATGTCCGAAATAAATCATGAATATTTTACTGGCGTCGGAGGCGCTGCCACATAAAGAATTAATCGTACCGAGATTGGTCTTCATCATGCCCGTTGCAACGGCGGTATTGACTGCCGGATCCTTAACACCGGCCTTGCAAAAATTACTACTTAAACCAATGATTTTAACTGATTCAACGCAGTATTTTGGTAAGGTTTGGAACAAACCGGTAAAACCCCAGCTGTTTACTACATTGGGATCAAGGTGAGATTCTTTAAAAGCAATGCCTTTTAGAACTTTCCAATCTATGCCTATACAGCCGGCAAAACTTTTAAAAGTCTCATCATAAGTTGTGTCGGTGATTGGCTTGCCGTTAGCCGCATTAAATTGCGGATCGTGTCCATCTAAGAAGATTTCCGAAAGATCAATTTTTTCTATATAAGTGATATTAATATTTTTCAGAATCGTCAGCTCGGGATTAATGGTGTAGAGCAACAAATAAGCTCCGAAGGTTAGGACCAAACCGGTCAAACTGCCTACTATCCAATTTTTCGCTTCGCTTATTTTTTGCGGATTGCCACCGGCCGTCAACCAAATAACGCCGCCAATCATCAGCGTGATAACGGCAAGGATGCCGATAATGCCGATTGCATAGCGCTGCAGAGCGCCGATATATTGCGCTACCCAAGGGATAGAGCAGGTCTGGTTGGGTTGGCAACTGATTGCTTCAAACTTATCCAAGCCCGGAATTTTAACTGCTAAATCCGGAACCTTGAAAATGCTGGGTAGAATTTGCTTCTTATCAGTCGTTCCTATCTTATTGCCCTCATTATCATATTGAGAATTAATCTTGAGCATCGCCTGATAAGTACAACAACAATCAGGCTTGCTTGGTGTAGGCTGTCCGGCGCAATATTCTGCGGGAATAGGAGCCATGTCATCCGGGGGACAGTAATCTCCGCCGCGAGCTTTATCAAATTTACATCCATCAATTACCTCGGCTTGTGCCGGCAGGCCGCTAAGAATAAAGCCAAATATGAGAGATAAAAAAATAATCAATATTGAGTGCGTTTTCATACGTTAACTGCCTCGATTTATATGAAGGGGTTTTTTATTTTTATATTTGTTATAATAATCTTCCCAAGAAGAAATATCTACGGAGTCGCCCTTGCGTCCGCTTCCACCGTGCGACTCTACGATTTGGCCATTGCCGATATATAAAACAACGTGACCGGTATTGCCGCCGCTTGATTTTTTGGGCCAACCGAGCAAATCTCCCGGATTAATATTTTTGCCGTTAACGGTTGTGCTGGTAGCAGTTTTAATCTCTTCGGCATTGGCGAAAATATCGGAAGTAGTGCCGCTGGGGCCGGTTTTGCCTACGCAACTTAGAATATGACGGATGAAGTTCGAGCAATCAAAACACAGTTGTCCGGCCGGACATTTGCATTCTTTACCTGATTCTTGAACAGTACAGTCGCCGCCAATCGCACCGTATCGATAAGTTACTTTATCGTTGTCATAGACTTGGGCGATTTTGTTCAAATCATTTATGCCTCCGGTCTGCAAACACTGCGGATCGGATTGCCCGGGCGGCAAACCGCTTGAGTTGCCCGCATCAGGCGAATCCAAGATGTCCAAATCGCGGCGATCTATATAAGAAATATTCAGCGGCTGCAAAATGGTCAGGTCGGGATTGATAATAAAAAGAAGCAAATAAGAACAGACGGCGAGAATTATACCGAGCAGACCTCCCTTTATCCAATTCATTGCATCGCTGATCGCTTCTCGCGCTCCGCCCGCGGTTAACCAGCGAACTCCGCCGATCATCATAACGATAACCGCGAGCAGGCCTATGATGACCAGACTGTATTTATAAAGCGCGCCGATATATTCGGCCAACCAGGGTATTTGGCAGGTTTCGCTTGTTTCATCGCAGCTTACTTTGCTGAAATTACCAAAGCCAGGAATGGAAACCGATAAGACGGGCGGAATAACTTCTTTTGGACCGGGCGGCAGTGCGTTTTCGCCGGACTCGGGTTTTTTGGTACAGCAACAAACTTGATTGGCCGCGGCCGTGCCGCTGCAATTTTTGGCGTCGTAGGGGCTTTGATTGCCGGCATAGCCGGAAGCCGGACATTGCGCGCCTTCTTTGTTTTCAAATTTACAGTAGTCGAAGGGCTGAGCTTGTGTATTGTTCAGGCTTAAAAATAAAGCGGAAAAAATAAAAATTATGAACGCGGCTGGAAGAAATGTTTTTTTCAAAATCATACTATTGAGCCTTTACGCATTTGAGGCCGTAGGTGCCGTCATGTTCGCACTTCATTCCCGAGCAACAATCCGAGTCGGTGGTGCAGCCGTAATACCATTCGGGGATACAGCCGGCGCAACTGGAGGTCGAAGGATTGCCGCCGGTCGCGCATTTCAGACCGGAGCAACAGACAGCGCTAGCCGAACAGCCGGTTTGAGTTTCGCGCAAACAGTTGTTGGTTGGCGGATCGTTTTTATCACCGCATTGAACCGGATTGGGAGCCATTAAATCTTTAACCGCGGTTTTGCCGCGCATGAATTCAAAATTAGGAATCAAACTGGCTCCGAAAGGCAGGTTACCGTTAACCGAACGCTTGAAATAATCAAAGTTGCAATCAGCCTCTTTATCAACATTAAAAGCTCTTAATTTCTCACCAACGACTTTGATTGTTATTTGACAACAGCCTTTATTTTCTACGCATTTGTTGTCTTGTGCGATATAACCCTCGGTAAATATCGTGGTCGCATACTCTATTTTGGCGCAGGCTTCTTCACCGATGGTTTCGGCTGTAACCGCTCCGCTGGTTTTATCGGTTTTAAGACAGCAACCCATTTTCATGCTGACATAATCAAGACGCTTGACCGGCGTTACTTTTAAATTGCTTAAATCAGCGTTGATTGAGGATAAGAGCAAGAATGATCCGAAAGTTAGAGCCAGACCCGTTAAACTGGAAATTATATAGGATTTGGCTTCGCCAACCGCGGTCGCATTGCCGCCGGCCGTTAACCAGCGTACGCCGCCCACCATTAAAACAATGGCTGAAATAATACCAATGACGCCGATAGAGTATTTGAAGATTGCGATTACATAGTCGGCCAAAGCTTTAGTGCTGGCG
Source organism: Candidatus Falkowbacteria bacterium UBA2355 (assembly GCA_002344425.1). Taxonomy (GTDB): domain Bacteria; phylum Patescibacteriota; class Patescibacteriia; order Patescibacteriales; family Patescibacteriaceae; genus Patescibacterium. Next base: position 15,491 of record DDTV01000005.1, on the reverse strand, counting down.
GCCAGCTTAATAGGTTTGCCGGCGACATACTCGGAACCGGGAATCGTGACCTGCGGAGTAAACTCGGTGATTTCGCCGACTTTGCTCGCTGTTGTATCGAGTTTGGCTTCGCATTTATTGCCGAGCGCTCGTTTTGTTCCATCCCATTCGGTTTTTGCGTAATCGGGTTCTATGTCGTCGCATTGCTTTTGCGTTAAATCAACAGTAGTCAGAACATTGGTTTCTTTGGCGTATTTGGCGCAACAACCGATATCTTCGGCCTGCGCAGGCAAGACTATGATTAAGAAAAGGAAAGAGGTAAAAATTAGTTTACTCAACATAGACTTTGATTAGGTCTTCCAACTCGGTTTTATCTAGCGCCCCTTCTATTTTAGTGCCATTAAAAAACCAAGTCGGCGTACCGGCGACGCCGAGACTTTGTGAATCAAGTGTATTTTTTTGAATCAAAGCCAGATGCTTCTTAGAATCAAAACAGCTTTGGAATTGTTCGTTATAAATATTTAGTTCGGAGGCGAGTCTAGCCAAATCGTTTTTATCCGCCCCGAAACTGTCCGATTGATTCAGATAAAGTAAATCATGCATTTCCCAAAATTTATTTTGTTCTCCCGCGCAATAAGCTCCAAGGGCAAGTTGGATTGAATATTGATGTCCGGGCCAATCACGGAAAATGATTTTGACATTGGCTTGGTATTTCAGGCTTAATTCGCGAAAGCCCGCAAAAGAAGCGCGGCAATAAGGACAGGCGAAATCGGCGAACTGAACGATTGTTAACTTCGGATTGCTCGAGCCGAAACTTTGAGTGCCCAGCCCTTCAATCAGGCGTTTCTCCGCCTCAGTGTAAGTATTGGCCGGCGCATTGGTTTCGGCCTGCTTGATGATATTATAATTCCCGGATCTGATTTGTTTGCTTCTTTCAAAGACCGAAGCAACCAAACCAACGATGAGAAGCATTAAAAACAAAGCAATCGGGACGATAATTATGGTTATGACGATTTTCTTTATTCGATGATGGCGAATCGGGTCATTAGGAAGCATGTGATTGCGATTAGGCCCTTAGTCGGCTATACTTTATTATACAATGCTATGAAATTATTGTCATGGAACGTCAACGGCATCCGCGCTTGCGTCCGCAAAGATTTTGCGGGTTTTTTGCTTTCGGCCAAACCCGACATTATAGGTTTGCAGGAAATAAAGATTGACGAGGCTTCGCGCGCGCAAGCCGAGTTTGATTTTGCCGATTATCTGGAATATTGGAATCCGGCGGAAAAGAAAGGCTATAGCGGTACCGCGGTTTTGACGAAAGTAAAACCTTTGTCAGTTAAAAACGGTTTCGGCATTGCCGAATTTGATCGAGAGGGACGCGTGCAAACCCTTGAATTCAAGGACTTTTATTTTGTAAACGCTTACTTTCCCAATTCTAAACCCGGTCTTATCCGAATAAAGTATAAGGAAGATTTTAACGCGGCAATGCTTAAGCATATTAAAAAGCTTGAGAAAAAGAAGCCGGTTATCCTTTGCGGCGATTTAAATGTCGCGCGCGAAGCAATCGATCTGGCCCGTCCCGAAGCTAACGAGGGCGAACCGGGTTATTCCGAGCCTGAGAGAAAATGGGGCAAAAAGTTTATCGATTCGGGCTTAATTGACACCTTCCGATTTCTTAATCCGAAAAAAATCCAATATTCTTGGTGGAGTTATCGGGCGATTGGCGCTCGCTCGCGCAATATCGGCTGGCGAATTGACTATTTTTTCGTATCGGCTAAGATTATCAAGCGCGTGAAAAAAGCTTTTATTTTGGATAATATAATGGGCTCCGACCATTGTCCGGTCGGCCTTGAATTGAAATGAAATACGATTTTAAAACCAACGAAGCAAAATGGCGCTCGGCTTGGGGAAAAAGTAACCTTTATAAGACGAGCGATGACAATACCGAGAAGTATTATGTTCTCGATATGTTTGCTTATCCTTCCGGCGACGGTCTGCATATGGGCCATACCCGTATTTATACGGCCAGCGATGTTTACGCCCGTTTGCGTTTGATGCAGGGCTATGATGTTTTGCATCCGACCGGTTGGGACGCTTTCGGATTGCCGGCTGAACAATACGCGATTAAGACTAAAACTCATCCTAAAAAAATCGTAGCGCAAAATACCGCGCGCTTCCGCGAACAGATGCAAAAGCTGGCTTTCTCATACGATTGGACTCGCGAAGTCAATACGACCGACCCGGCTTATTATAAATGGACGCAATGGGCTTTTGTAAAAATGTTTGAGAAGGGTTTGGCTTACGAGTCATTCGAGCCGATTAATTGGTGCCCGTCTTGCCAAACCGGTTTAGCCAATGAAGATTTAGACAACGGCCGCTGTGAACGTTGCGGCTCGATTGTCGAAAAGCGGCCAATGCGCCAATGGGTTTTGCGCATTACCGATTATGCCGAAAGATTGTTAAAAGATCTTGATGGTTTGAATTGGAATGAATCTCATAAAGAGTCGCAGCGCAATTGGATTGGAAAATCCGAAGGCGCCGAAATCGATTTCTCAATTGTTAATAGCTCTGAAAAGATTCCAGTTTTTACAACTCGAGCCGATACCTTGTTCGGGGCTACCTATATTGTATTAGCCCCTGAACATGAATTGATCCACAAGCTTGAAGATAAAATTGAAAATCTAAAAGAAATAAAGAAGTATATCGAAGCGGCGGCGGCTAAAACCGAAATCGATCGAACGGCTGAAGGGCGGGAAAAAACCGGCGTTGAATTAAAAGGCATTAAGGCGGTAAACCCGGCTAATAATGAGGAAATTCCGGTTTTTATTGCCGATTATGTTTTAGCTGATTACGGGACCGGCGCCGTTATGGCCGTACCAGCTCACGACGAACGCGATTTTGAATTTGCTAAAAAATATAATTTGCCGATAAAACAAGTCATTGCGCCGGAAACCGGGGTAAGCAGAGAAAATGAAACAAAGGTTAAGGGCGTTTGTGCAATCGCTTATAATCCCAAAACTAAGAAATTCGCCGTGGCTGAATGGGCTGACGGTTGGGGGCAGGGTCTTTACGGCTTATTCGGTGGCGGACGAGAAGACGGAGAAACTCCGGAACAAGCGATTCGACGCGAGATGGCCGAGGAAAGCGGTTTGCAGGATTTTAAATCGGTTGAATATTTGTATTCAAGTATTTCGCATTATTATAACGGACCGAAAAAAAGCGCTCGCCGCGCCACGGTCGATTGTTTCTTGATTGTTTTAAATTCCGAAGCGCAGGATGATGGTAAACGCGAGGTGCATGAAACTTTTACTACCGGCTGGCGAACCGCCGAAGAAATAATTGCCAACTGGGAAGATCGTAATACTAAAGAAGGGCAAGAAAAAAATTACGATCACTGGCTTGAATTTTTAAAGCGCGGCATTGAAGCTTTGCGCGAACAGGGGATTATTAAAGGTAAGCAAGAATTTAATTTTACTGCTTTTACCAATGACGGATTTTTGTGCAACTCAGAACAGTTCAACGGCTTAACTACACAAGAGGCAAGAAAAAAAATTACGGACTTTGTTAAGGGTCGGACTGTCATAAAATATAAACTCCGCGATTGGGTGTTTTCGCGCCAACGTTATTGGGGCGAACCGATTCCGATTATCCATTGCGAAAAGTGCGGCGCTGTCGCCGTACCGGAAAAAGATCTTCCGGTTGAACTGCCGGAAGTCGAACATTACGAACCGACCGGAACAGGGGAGTCGCCTTTGGCCGGTATTGCCGATTGGGTCAATGTAGAATGTCCGCACTGCGGCGGTCCCGCTAAGCGCGAAACCAATACGATGCCGCAATGGGCGGGATCGAGTTGGTATTATTTGCGTTATATCGATCCGAACAATGCTTCAGCTTTGATTGATTCGAAGAAAGAAAAGAAATGGTTGCCGGTCGATACCTACATCGGCGGCAATGAACATATTACCCGTCATCTTATTTACGCCCGTTTCTGGCACAAATTTTTATATGATATCGGCGTTGTTTCCAGCGTCGAACCCTTTAGCGAACTTAAAACTGTCGGTTTGATTCTAGCCGGTGACGGCCGGAAGATGAGCAAGCGCTGGGGCAATGTCGTTAATCCGGATGAAATGGCCGAAAAATACGGCGTTGATGCGCTGCGCATTTATATGATGTTCATCGGTCCCTTTGCTCAGCCGGCCAGCTTTCTAGAGTCGGGCGTCGCCGCGGCCGGAGCCTTTACTAAACGCATAATTGCCTTAAAAGACAAGGTTTCTGAGACTGCGCCTGCCAATAAAGACCTAGAAACCCTCTTGCATCAGACAATTAAGAAAGTCGGTGACGACATTATAGACTTTAAGTTCAACACTGCGGTTTCTAGTTTAATGATTTTAGCCAATGCGCTGGGAGAAGCCGAGGTTATTCCCAAAAAGATTTTGGAAGTTTTTCTTCAACTGTTGGCGCCCATTGCGCCTTATTTGGCAGAAGAATTATGGGAAGCGCTTGGCAACAAAGAATCAATTTTCAAATCTTCTTGGCCGAGCTATGATGAAAAGTTATTAGTTAATGAAACCGCGACGATTGCAGTACAAGTTAACGGTAAACTACGCGATACTTTTGAAATTGCCGCGCAGGCTAGTGAAGAAGAAATAAAAAAGACAGCGCTCGCGCAAAACAATATTCAGAAATGGATTGACGGCCAAGAAATAAAAAAAGTTATTGTTATAAAAGGCAGGCTAGTCAATATCGTTATCTAAATGTCTCTCCTTCAAGAAACAATAGATCTGTCTCGCCTTTACGGCGTTAAACCGACGCGCGACCGCGGACAGAATTTTTTAGTCGATGAAAAAGTTTATGACGCTATCATAGCGGCGGCTGATCTTAAAATAGAAGAAACGGTTTTAGAGATTGGACCGGGATTGGGATTTTTAACTTTACGCAGCGCGCAGAAAGCAAAGCGCGTCATCGCGGTTGAACTTGATAAAAAATTAGCGCAAGCTTTATCTAACCGTCTCGAGTTGGCTGATTGTCGTAACGTTTCGATTTTTCAAGAGGACATTATGAACTTTACCGGCGCTTGGGAACAAGAAGTAAAAAAGATTCCCAATCAAGAGCTAGTGGTCGTCGCCAATTTGCCCTATACGATTACATCGATTTTTTTAAGACACTTTGTCGGCGGCAATAGAAGCAAGATTGCGCCGGCGCGTTTAATATTGATGTTGCAAAAAGAAGTTGCCGAGCGAATTGTTGCACCGGTCGGAAAGATGAGTTTGTTGGCATTGTCGGTTCAGCTTTATGCCGACGCTCGCATCATACGAGATGTCTCGAAAAAAGCTTTTTGGCCATCTCCCGAGGTTGATAGCGCGGTTATCTCGCTTGTCAGAACCGACCGTTGGCTTAAAAAACTCAGTGCTCTTAAGGGGGATGAAAACGAGCTTTTGCGCCTGATGCGCATCGGATTTTCAGCGCGGCGGAAAATGCTCAAGAGTAATCTCTCGGCCGGCTATCAAATAAGTCTTGACAAAATTCTCGAATATTTTTCCACTGCCAAGGTGGATCCGAAGGCCAGAGCACAGGAACTGAGCCTTGAAGATTGGATAAGATTGTTGCCCCTTTTTGCTTAACATAGTATAATAAGAGCATATATTGAATAATTCCCATGCCTTTTTTTGAGAGACTGGCTGATCGGTTAGACCTTGATGATTTTGACAAGCGTCATAAGACGGCGTTTGTTGTTTTGGCTTGTGCGGCAGTTCTGTTCATTGCGCTTTGGGTCTTAAAATTGCAAAGCGATATAGTTAATCCTCTTTACGGCGGCGTAAATCCGAAAAGTTTGCAAGCGACTTCGCAAACGCTTGATTCGGATGCGAAGCTCAAGAGCACCGATACCGACGCAGACGGTTTGAGCGATTGGGATGAATTGAATTTTTACAAAACTTCCGCCTACTTGGCAGATTCTGATAGCGATACGATCAGCGATCGCGAAGAAATTGAAAAGGGCAGCGATCCGAATTGTCCGACCGGACAAATTTGTTCCGCCGCAACAGAACAGAATACCGGCGCTGAAATTTCTCCCGTTGATTCCGGTCTCGGAGTTATGCCGACGCAAACAGCCGCACCGTCAACTTCTTCTAACAACTCTACTTTGACGGCCGAGGAGAAGGAAGCTTTGAAAAAAATTATCGGCACTTCGAATGATCCTTCCGTCTTGCGCGCTTTCTTGTTGCAGAGCGGCGCCGATCAAGAATATATAAATTCCCTAAGCGACGCGGATTTGCAAAGCGTCATCAATGAGATTTTAAAATAAGTTATGCGTTCCGGAATTTCCAAATTGAAATTTTCCTTCCTTTTCCCAATCGTATTATTTGCGACGGTTTTGGTTTCTACGCCGCCGGCTTACGCAATTCCGGTTGAAGATATTCCGGCTTCGATTTGGCGCGCGATTAAAGACGTGATTGCGAAATCCGGTTCGCAAATTTTTAACAGTGTTTTGACTACGGCAGTAAATCAGTTGGCTTACGACTATGCTACTTACCTTGGCTCCGGGGCCTCGGGACAAAAACCGTTTTTTGAACAAAAGCCATTAGGGGACAGAATTTTAGAGGCGGGGGACGCCGCACTCGGACAATTTGTCGAGGATGTTGCCGAGAACGGACTTTGGTCGCCTAAGCGCGATGAGAACGGCAATATAATAAGAAATCCTGACGGATCTCCGGTTTTAGAACAATCGGGCGACCTTAATATTTGCTCACCCGATATTTTTGCCTTAAACAAAATAACTCTCGGTCTGACCGATTATGGGCGTCCTTCCTATGAGACAGGCAGTTGTTCCTTCTCGCAATTGCGTAGTAATTGGGAGAGCGAATTTGATCAAATAACTTCCATTATTAACGATAGAGATTATTTAAAGAAAGTCAGCGGTTACTTTGATCCGGGCGGCAATGATATAGCCATTTCTTATGAATTGTTCAACCGCGCCAGCGAAGAAATGATTTTGGAGCGCAGTAAAGAACAGCAAGAGGCCGAAGAGAACGGCGGTTGGATAAGAGTACAGGGTTTAGTTGGCAAAAAATATACTGATGCCCCGGGCACTAAAGAGAGAATGGAGCAACAGGTTCGTGATATACAATCGGGCGCCATTGGTAAATACACCGGTGACGTTTTTGTCGATGCCGCCAATATTTTCTTGAACCAATTGGCTTTATCGGCATTTAATAAGTTGATGGGCAGTATCGGTGCGGATACGAGCGAGGGCGGAGGCGCTACTAATGAGTTCGCTCAAGGCGGACGCGGCGGCGCTTTGGCCATTGAAAATAAACTCAATACGATTGTGCAGGCGCGTTTCTCGGATCGTACCGATTATAATATCTTGGGAGAATTGATCAGTTGTCCGGATCAAGAAAATCCGGGACCGACCAATTGCGTTATCACTGATTCCTTCAGCACGGCTGTTTCCAAAGGTATGACGGTTATTGAAGCTGAAGGGGCCGGTTATTTGAACGGCGATTATTCCTTCGGTTTCAAAGGGCTTAATAATGAAGAGCCGCCTTATAACCAAGGTTATCCCTACCGTTCTTTGGTGATTTTGCGTAAATACAGAATTTTGCCGGTCGGTTGGGAAGTAGCGGCCCAATATATCCAAAAAAATAATAAATTGGTTAATCCGCCGGTTGATACCAAAGATATTCGTTTAATCGACTTGCTCCGTTGCTTTGATCCTTGTGACGAATACACCGGCTACAATGATGGTATCGGCAGCGTGCGCGGCAACACTTGTTCGCCGAGCGCTTCGCCGCAAAATTGGTGCACCGGCTTAGTCGACCCGAACTGGGTATTAGAGGTTCCGAAAATGTATTGCAAGGCCCAAGGTTACGGTCCTGAAATTCAAAACAGCCAATATATCAATCAGGGTAAGTTCTGTTCCGCCAAGACCGATAAAGCTTGCGTTGATAAATGTTCAAATCTGAGCGGCAATTTCGACACTTCAACTTGCTGTCAAGCTAATGAAGGGGAATGCGAAGCCAAAACTCAATTGGCTGTTACCCGCAATCAAAATTATTGCGCCGATGAACAATCATGTATTAAAGAAAACTCCGATGGTTCTTGCGCCTACTTCGGTTATTGTACTGAAGAAAAGCGGGAATGGACTTTTTCGCAAGATAATCGCAATAGCTGCGAAGCAATCAATAATAGTTGCCAAACTTTTACCGGCAACGGCAAGACAGTGTCTTATCTTGAGAATACGCTCGATTACGGAAGCTGCGGACCAAATGAAGTCGGTTGCGCCCGCTATGCGACTGACGGCACTTACAATACTACTACCAAGGCCGTTAATTGGAGCACTTCGACCGTTTCCAAATATCTAAACAAGAACGCCGAAAGTTGCGATCCGGATAAAGAAGGTTGCCATCAATTTATCCGCGCTCAAGACGGCGGCGATACCAACCTGATTGCCGACGGCAGTTTCGAAGGTTCTACTTGTATCGGCGGAGCCGGGGGAGTTGAAAGCAAATTGCCTCAAGATAAACTTAATCCTTTGGTCAATACCGCTTTCGCGCAAACCGCAATCGGCGATTGCGAGCTGACAACTTTGAATAACTCGGGTACTTTGCCGTCGCCTAATAACCGCTGGTATATTCGCGTTAATTCGGGCAGTGTCAATGCCGGAATTGTAAATGACAGAGCCGACCATGGCAGCCAAAGTTTATATATTGAAGGCGCTGGCGGTATTTATTCAAAGGATAATACTGCGCCGACTTTGTTGCCGAGCGGTTTTGCTTTTGAAGCCGATCGTTTTTATACTTTAACCGCGACTGTATATGTTACCTCCGGAAAAGTCCGCATTGGTTTTGGCGGAGCTAACGGACAATTTGCCGAATCAACGGCGACTGATGCTTGGCAAAATTTGATTGTAAATTATTATCGAACCGCTAACGGCGCGACTGACTTTTATGTCGAAGGACTTGATGCCGGCGCTAAATTTTATATTGATGAGTTGAAAATAAGCGTTGGTAACGCCTTAACGACTTACGGAGATTATTTTGAAAAGAATGTAATTTATCAGAAGCTTTTGCCTAAGTATCTTGAAGCGGCTTGTTATGAATCTGTCGGCGGCGACGCCCCCGGATCTTCTAACTATCGTTATAAGACCAACGCGCCGAGCGAATGCTTTAATTTTGCCCGCAAGTGTAACGCCGACGAGGTTGGATGCGAACAATATACTTCGCTTAACACCGGAATTGCGGTAACCGGAAAAGTCAAACCCAAAGATTATTGTCCGGGCAGCTGTGTCGGTTATGATGTTTTTGTTGAACAGCCGACCTATTTCTCAGCCGCCAGTTCGCAATATTTCATTCCGTCGACAGCTAACAGTTGTTCGGCTCAGGCGACCGGTTGTACCGCCTTTACCAACTTAGATAAGTTGGAAGCGGGCGGTGAAGCGGTTGAATATTATACATATCTGCGTTCTTGCATTAAGCCGGATGCGGCCTCTTGCGGAGAATTCTATACTTGGGAAGGTTCTGATGAATCCGGTTTCCAATTAAAAGTTTATTCTTTGAAACAAAACGGCAGTGAACCGGCTTCGACCATGACGCCTGAAGAAGAGGCGCTCGTTTGCAATGAAGAAATATTCAAGAAGTCTCCTTCCGAACCGGGTTATAATTACGATTGCCGCGAATTCTATAACCGCGATGGACAAGTTTCTTATCATTTGTACACGAGAACTATCAGCTGTTCCGAAGATTGCCATCCGTATCGCCGCGAGGTCGCCAGTCAGGCCGAATGCGAGGCCGGAAACGGAACTTGGGACATTACTCAAAGCCGCTGTCTTTATTACGCCATCCCGAATCAAGGAACGACTTGCTCGGCGCCGGAAGTCGGTTGCCGCGAATATACCGGTAACATAGCCAATGATACTCGAATAGTTTTGAATGATACTTTTGAAAATTCGACTCAGCCTACGGATAATTGGGGCGGCGGGGCGCAAAGCAACAATTCTCTCAATCTCGGCGGCCATTCGCTCTTGGGCACAAATCTTTCAAAGACGATTGGCGCGATTGTGACTCGAGATCAATCATATACAATCAGCTTCTTGGCCAAGGTTCAGGCGGGGAACGCCGTTCTATCAAGTATTGACCTTGTTAATAAAGATAATCAAGCGGCCGTCTTTTCAACCGGTTCTAATGTTAATATTTCTTCGGAATGGAAAATTTATACTTTCAATCTTGCTAAGTTGGATCACGAGGTTACGCCGATTCCGAGTCAGGGTGATGCGCCTGATCAAGGCGAAAAATTGCGCATTAATTTTTCTCAGCCGGTTTATATCGATAATATCGTCTTAACTGAGGTTCCGGATCGTTATTATCTTATTAAAGATTCATGGACAACGCCTGATGAATGTGACCAGACGGTCACCGGCGCGTATTCGCCGCGCTATATGCTCGGTTGCAGTCAATATCGAGATCGTAACAATACGACCGTCAATCTTCATAGCTTCAGCCAGTTATGCCAAGACTCGGCCGCCGGTTGCGAACAGATGATTGATACGCAAAATTCAGGCGATTATCGCAAGCGTTTGTATAATGATACGAATAATAACGGAGTCTGCGAACCGTCAGAAGCCAGCTGTGTTGAAGTCAGGGCCGATGAAATGATTAACGTTGTTTATGACCGAACTAAAGAATGCAGTTCCGGCGACAAGGGCTGTTCTCGTTACGGCAAAGCGTCGACTTATGACAATACAACGACCTATGCCGATGAATATAAAGAAGACAATCCGGACACTTATAACACAACCCTTTGCAACCAATCAGCCGTCGGTTGTCAGGCTTGGTCAACCGGAAGCGGAACCACTTATTTCAAAGACCCGGGTAACCAAGCTTGCGAATATCGCTTGAAAAAGGGAACCAATAGCCAGTATGAATGGTTTAGAACGCTGAAGTTAAAGCGTTGCGGAGGGGCCACTAATGGAACCGTCTGTACGAGTAATCAAGATTGTTCCGCCAACCAACAATGTGTTGAAGTTGATGATCCCTGTCCGGTCAGCTTAACCAAGACTATTGGAACCGGCGGAGCCGGCAATGCTGTTGAGCAGCCGACCGGTGGTTGGGCTGGATTGTGCGCGGCAACGCAGTCGGGTTGTACCGAATACGTTGATCCGGTTTCTCGCTTCAATAATAATATAATCATTAATCCGACTTACGAAGATATCGGTGGTGTGTCGCACCCTGGTTGGAACGGCAATAGCCAAGATATGGGTTCCTCCAGAGTCGAACCCAACACTCTTTATATCTTGTCCGGGGAAGGTGCCTTTGTTGAAGATTGGGGAAATGATGAATTGTATCAGCTTGATTCCAATACTAACCAATTCAAGTTGGTCAATGCGCAAAATCCTTTCAAAGCCGTTGCGGCCGATAATTCCGGCAATGGCAGTGTTAACAGCGTAGAGTTCTTTGTCATCGCTGTTGAATCTTTTGACGGCTTTACGGTAACTCGAGCCTCGAATACGCCATCAACCGAATTAAAGAAGGCCGTCGTAGGTTATCAATTAAGACAGAATCTGGATCGTTCTCCGACTACGGTGGACTTTAAGACGGGACGCATTCTCTTTAATGAACGACGCGTCGCCGGCAGCGGTATGTCGCAGTTAACTTATAATGCCGATTATACTTCAAAAGATAGTCCGACCGGCAATACCCCTTCAAATCAAGGACCGCTTAATGCCAATGTCATTCTAAAGGTTTCGCCCAATCGTTCTTGCAGTAAATGGTTGTCTTGCCGCAGTTTCGGCACCGATCCGAGCGATCCGAATAAACAAATTTGTTTTGACATAGGCCAGTGTACCAGCATGTCGCCGAGCGGCGAATGTGAAAACTTCAGCGAGGATTTGGAATTGAAAAATCAGACTTTGACTTTTGCTAACCGTGACCTCTTTGCCAATATGACCGGTTACAGCAAGGTCGGTTACGACGGCAATATTCTCAATGCCGATATGTATAATCTCGGTACGATGAAGCAGGTCGGCGGCAGCGCCAGTCTAAACAACCCGAGCTTTGAAGAAAAGGGAGATTGGACCGGCGGTACGATATTGCATAGACCAAGCGATAGGCAGTCAGTTACATACGCGGACGGTACCTTGCCTGACGGCTTTGGATTGTTAAAATTGACCAACGTCGAAACTTCAACTCAAAACAGCATTAACTTGCAGGCCGATACGACTTATATTATTTCCGCTTATGTTTATGTTCGCTCGGGCGACGTCGCTTTTAGAATAAATAATGGAACGCCGGACATCTTTAATACGACCAATGATTTGAAAGGAAGATGGGTGCGCAAACTCGGAACATATAAGCCTTCGGTTAGCGGAGCATACAGTTTCAGCTTTGTGGCGACCGGCGATGGAGAAAAATATATTGACGATGTCCGTATTGAATCGGTTTTGAATAATCGATGCGTCGGAGCAAACTGTGATGGAGAAAATATTTCACAACGTTGGTATACGGCAAGTATGTGCCGCCTCTATCCAAAAGCCGATTCTTTGGCTTGTCAATATGAAGATGACTCAAACGTAGTGCAAAAAGGTTGGCGCGGTTATTGTTTGGAAACCGATCCTAAGAATCCGCAAGCCTGTCTGCTTTGGTATCCGGTTGATCGAATTATTAGCGAAGGCAGTGAAGAAGGCGCCGGATTGAATATTAGTTCCGATTTAAGCTACTGTACTTTGGCGCAAGATAGATGTACGGCGGCCACCCAAGGAGATCAGCCGGAAGTGTTCTGCCAGACCTTCGCCAAGGTGGATACTGATAAATATTGGCGTTCTCGTTTAATCGGAGGTTCAAATTATGTCCTGCCTTTGCCGGATGGAACCATTGATTTGGGTTACGGTGGTATTGGTACTAATAATACCAAGATTCCTATTAGCGTTACCGGCATAGGTCGATTTAGCGATGAAAGTTTGTACGGCGGACATGATTTAAATAACTTCGGTCAACTGGCTACCATACAATATAATGCCTCGGATCTATTTAAAATGAATCCTTTCTTGCCCTATTCAGCTCAGTTGCTAACGCCTGGCTCAAGATGTGATGCCGGTATTGCAACCGGCGATGCTCAGGTATGCGGCGAATGTCAAAATTCAAATTTCCCGCATGGTTATGAGGGCGGTTGTCCAATGGGTGAATGCGGCGGCAGTGATCGTTGGGAATGTAAAGAAAATAAAGCTTCGCAGTTTGATCAAAAATTTGATACCTGTACTTTGAATGGCGGTAGGCCCGGCTCCCGTATGGCTACTGATGGTCAGGGCAGATGGGGAAGTATTACGTACGGTGGAAATTGTGAAAGCAGTTCGGGTCGTTGTTACTATTTCACGCAATCATATCGAATTGCCAATTCTAAGAATGATGCCGATCAGGCAGTCAGACGTTTATTTGCTTCGGGTAATGGTGATTTTGCTTGGAACGGAAATTCATATTCTTTGTTAAGTAACACTGCTTGGAGTACTCCGGGAACCGAGTGCTATCAAGGCAAGCGCCCGACTTATAATACCACTACGCGTTTATGTACGGCCGCTGACGGAGTTACAGTGGGCAGTTGTATTTCCGGAACACCAGGTAATAATAATTCAACCAACGACTATTGTTATGTTCGCCCGACGGTCTTTAACTTGAAAGTAGGACGGGACAGTATTACGAGCGGTACGGAAACGGTGCGCGGAGCGGGTTATGTTGAATTTAAATTCAATTCCAAAGTTGATCCTGAGCAATTACCGTTAACCGGTTATAGAATCGATTGGGATGAAGGCGCTACTGATCCAACGGAAAATACCAATGCCAACATGTATGATAAACCTAACGAAACCAGTCCACATGTCTTTAGGCATTATTATAGTTATGAAGATCTAAAAGATGAGCCTGCTAGGTGTCCGACGGGATCTAATTATTGTGTAGTTAGACCGAGAATTAGAATTACTGATAATTGGGGCAAATTTCATGACTTTGTCTCTCCGGTTGAAATAAAAGTTTTTCAAGACTAAAAACGCCTGAAATAAGGCGTTTTTTAGTATATATTGACAATAAACCTAAAATGTAGTAATATATATAGTATACAAACGTTATGTAAAATAGTATAATAAATTACCTTTACTACGTTTAATCAGGCAGGAACATTAAAAATTTTTAATAAAAATATAAAAGGGCAAAGAGCCCAAGGAGCATATAATGAAAACAATATTTTCATTCATCTTAGGCATTGCTCTTTTGAGCAATGTAGCTTTAGCGGATTGGATTACATATTCTTCCGGCACAAACAACAATCTTAGTGATGTTCATTTTTTGAATGAACATACCGGTTTTATAGCTGGTCAGGGCGGCACAGTCCTTAAAAGCACTAATAGTGGATCAAGTTGGGAGACAGTAACAGTTCCCGCAGCAGTAAATCTTTATGGGATTTCTTTTCCTACTAATTTAGTAGGTTACATCTGTGGTGGTAACACTACAAACGCTAAAATCATTAAAACTACAGATGGCGGAAATACCTGGGTTGCCTTAAGCACTGGCCCTGTTTCTACTTTATTACGTGATATTGATTTTATTAATGAATCTACCGGCTTTGCCGTTGGAACGTTCAAAAATATTATCAAAACCACTGACGGAGGCCAAACTTGGATACAAACTCTTGGCGGCGGCAATTCTTCGCAGACACTTTCATCAGTTAAGATGTTGTCAGCCCAAGAAGTAGTTGTTTGCGGTTGGTACGGATCAATCAGCGATTTAATCTATAAGACAACTAATGGTGGAACCGATTGGGAATCAAAAACAAGCGGTGCCATTAGCCAATTAAGTGATATAGATTTCGTTAATAGTAACGAAGGATATATAATGGGCGGTAATGTTATATTGAAAACAATTAATCGCGGCGGAGATTGGACTGCAATTCCGATTCAGGGATACTCTAATATTGCTGGCCTGAAATTTATTACAGCTATAACTGCTTATGCAGTTGGATATAACGGAGCAATTATCAAGACAACTGACGCAGGGTTTAGCTGGAGCTTAGAAGCCTCTGGTACCAATGCATCTCTTGTAGATATTGATAAAACATCCGCTCATATTCATGTGGTGGGAGCTGATGGAATTTATATCCGCGCAGGCAACCCAATCGGAATTCAGAACATCAGTTCTGAAATCCCCAGCGGCTATAAGCTCAGCCAAAACTATCCCAACCCCTTTAACCCGGTAACAAATATTGAATTTTCAATTCCTTCAAAAGGAAATGTAAAATTAACAGTATTTGATATCACCGGAAAAGAAGTTGGATTGTTAATCAACGATGTTCTTTCACCTGGTACCTATAAATTTGATTTCAATGCTAATCATCTTTCCAGCGGGACCTATTTCTATAGGCTCGTGGCAGGAGATTATGTTGAAACGAAAAAAATGGTTCTTGTGAAATAAGGAGGATTTTTGAAAATTATGAAAATGTGAAACCCCCGGTTATTTATAACGGGGGTTTTT
>DDTV01000022.1:15683-16356 GCA_002344425.1 Candidatus Falkowbacteria bacterium UBA2355 | reverse complement strand
CATCGGCAATTATTTTCTCATTGGAAGCGAAAGCCGATTGCGCTTTTTCCAATTTTTCAATCAAATCAAGCGCGCGTTTTAATTCGGCGTGCTTTTTGGCAATGGTTTGCAATTTATTGCGGTCAGACTGAATCTCCGGACTCATTAGTTCGGTTTCCAGCTGCTTGAATTCTTGTTTGATATTTTCGTACATATAACAAAACCCGACACTGACATAGTAGCACAAAGCTACCGAATCAGTATCGGGTTATGAGTCGTTATTTTTTAACCTTTTTCGCGACAGCTTTGGCGGCTTTGGCGGCGCGTTTTACGGCTTTGCCACGAACGCCTTTAAGAGCGGTCTTAGCCTCGGCCTTGGCCTTAAACTTCTCGACGCGGCGGGCGGTGTCAACCAATTTTTGCTTGCCGGTGTAAAAAGGGTGGCAAGCCGAGCAAAGTTCGGTGTGGAGTTCTTCCATAGTCGAACCGACGGTAATGACATTTCCGCAAGCGCACTTGACCTTGGCGGCCGGATAATAAGTTGGGTGAATGGCTTGTTTCATAAAATTAAATACTCGAGAATTCTACCATAAGCTAAGTAAAGTGTCAATAACATGTGCCTCGAGAGAGAATCGAACTCTCATGGATTGCTCCGCACGATTTTGAGTCGTGTGCGTCTACCAATTCCGCCATC
>DDTV01000022.1:0-15387 GCA_002344425.1 Candidatus Falkowbacteria bacterium UBA2355 | reverse complement strand
CCTCTCCACATGCATGTGGAGAGGGTGCCCGCAGGGCGGGAGAGGTGAACGAGAGAATTATAAATTGATTCCAATAAATTGTCAAAGCTTAGTCCAAAGGCTATACTGTAGCTGTATGGGAATGATTATTTCTATTGTTAACCAAAAAGGCGGCGTCGGCAAGACAACCACGGCCGTCAACATCGCTTCTTATCTCGCTCACCTCGGTAAGCATGTGCTTTTGGTCGATATTGACCCGCAGGCCAACGCAACTTCCGGTCTTGGTATAGATCATAAAAACCTTGAAGCGGGCATTTATGAGGCTTTAATCGGTTTGCGGGAAATCGGCAGTGTTTTAAAACGAACCGTACAGGATCGTTTGACCATAGCGCCCTCGACTATTTCTTTAGCCGGAGCGGGAATCGAACTGGTTTCGATTGATAATCGAGAATCGCGTTTATCGGCTTTACTGGAAACCGTCCGGCATGATTATGATTTCATCATTATTGACGGACCGCCTTCTTTGGGACTTTTGACCATCAATAGTCTGGTCGCCGCTGATCAGATATTGATTCCCGTACAGAGCGAATATTACGCCCTTGAAGGTCTTAGCCAGCTTTTAAATACAATCAATCTGGTACAAAACCATCTCAAACCTTCTTTGGGTATTCTCGGCGCGGTCATTACCATGTATGATAAAAGAAACCGTTTATCTGAATCGGTTATGAACGAACTTTATCAGTATTTTCCAAACAGGATTTTCCGCAGTATTATTCCTCGTTCGGTTAAATTAGCCGAGTCGCCGAGTTTCGGTCGCTCTATTCTGCACTATGATCCCAAAAGCAAGGGAGGACGTGCTTACGAAAAATTGGCTTTGGAATTGCTCCACGCCACAAAATAATATTTTTAATTTATGAGCAATGGATTGGGTCGGGGATTGGGTTCTCTAATCCCGCAACAGAATAGTTCAAATAACCCGCCTTTGGACGCGAATTTGCCGGCCGAGGCGCAAGTTTTTAAAATCAGCCCCGATCTTATTAAGGCCAACCCGCGCCAACCGAGAAGTAATTTTAATGACCCTGCTTTGGCTGAATTGATTCAGTCAATTCGCGAATACGGCATTATTCAGCCCTTGGTGGTTTCAAAGGTGGGCGACGGTTATGAATTAATTGCCGGGGAGCGCCGTTTGCGCGCCGCGCGTCAAATGGGCTTAAAAGAAGTGCCGATTGTTTTGCGTGAAGAAAAAGAACAAGAAAAGTTAGGCTTGGCCTTGATTGAAAATATTCAACGCGAAGATTTAAATCCGGTTGAATTGGCAATCGCTTATAAGCAATTGGGTGAAGAATTGAATCTTAACCACGAGCAGTTGGCCAAAAAACTGGGCAAATCAAGACCGTCGGTTACCAATACTTTGCGCATTTTGCAATTGCCGGGGGAAATTCAGTTGGCTTTGGTAAATGGAGAAATTAGCGAAGGCCATGCCAAAATAATGGTCGGGCTTGATTCAGAAGCCAAACAAATGGAATTGTTCAATCGGATCAGAACTCGTCGCTTGACCGTCGATGATACCTTGATGGAGGCGCGCCGCATGGGCGGGACGAAACAAGGAAAAATCAAAATAAATTATGCCGATCAAGACAAGGAGTTGATTTTAACACAATTTTTCGGCACCAAGGCCGAGATTAAACGAGGCAAAAAAGGCGGTCAGATTATAGTCCATTTTTACTCCGATGAAGAGCTGGCCGGCATGGTTGAAAAAGTCAAATAGTGAGCTATAATAGAGGGTGAAAGGTCGAAGTTATAAATCGTGCTTAAATTTTTTTAATAATATATATGAAAAAAATAGCGTTATTTGTTACAATAGCGTCTTTAATGTTTGGTTACTTTTCTCCCTTTACTTCGGCTCAAGGAGCCTGGGGTATAGTAGTTGATACTGATACTGACAAGGCCTGGGGCATTGTCGTAGACACGGATTCCAGCTCTTTCAACTATTATGCCGATCAATTCTCGGCCCCCACTTCGGTTACCTGCTCGACTATCGACCCGACAGGTGATTTTGTTAAGTGTATGATTGCCGGCCATGAAGACAAGGCTTGGGGAATTGTTGTAGATGACGGCGACGGCTTGCCAACTCCGCGCATCGAACAAGGCGATAAAGCTTGGGGAATTGTTGTTGATGAAACCGATTCTCTTTTATATTACGGAGAAAGCACTTCGGTGTTTGGTCAAGAAATCGATTGCTTGCCTCTTGGCTCAGCCGGTGATTACCAGCTTTGCAATGTCAACGGGGACAGCAAGCCATTCGGTATTGTGAGCGAAGGCGATGGCGCTTGGGGTATTGTCGTTGATGAAAGCGACAGTAAAGCCTGGGGCATTGTCGTTGATGAAACCGATTCTTACACTTATATTGCAGATCCGATGTCAACGCCGGTAAGCGTAAACTGCTCAGCGGTTGATGTTAACGGAGATTATTTGATTTGCAATATCAACGGTGAAGATAAGGCTTGGGGCATTGTTGTTGATGAAGGCGACGGTTTGCCTTCTCAGCGTATCGAGCAAGACAGCAAGGCTTGGGGCATTGTTGTCGATGAAAGCGACGCAGTAACCTATTATGGTAATGGCGGCGCCGACTTCGGCGGTTCAATGACTTGCACGGTTTTTGATGCTCTTAATGAGTATATGGCCTGCCCGACAACCGATGAAAGTTGGGGCTTGCAAGGCTTTATTGAATTGTAGTTCTGACCATAAAAAAGAGCCTCTTTGTGAGGCTCTTTTTTGTTCTTGCTGTAGATGATTTATCATGATAAAATAGGGTATCTTTTACTCCTTCCTTATGGCCTTTGTTCACCTCCACGTCCATAGTCACTACTCGCTTTTAGACGGTCTGACGAAAATTGATGACTTGATTGAAGCCGTTAAAGAAGACGGTTCTCCGGCGGTTGCTTTGACCGATCACGGCGTTATGTATGGCGCCATAGAATTTTATCAAAAATGCAAAAAGGCCGGCATCAAACCGATTATCGGCGTTGAGGCTTATTTAGCGCCTGGCTCGCGTTTGGATAAAACCAAGTCTTTTGATGAGCGTAATTTTTATCACCTGCTTTTATTGGCCAAAAATAATACCGGTTATCAAAACTTGGTGAAGTTAACTTCAATCGCTCATCTTGAAGGTTACTATTATCGGCCGCGTCTTGATTGGGAAGTTCTGCAAAAATATTCCGAAGGCTTGATAGCGACCAGCTCCTGCCTTGCCGGGGAAATTCCTCGCTTGTTAATGGTCGGACAAATCGACAAGGCCAAAGAAAAAATCAGGGCTTATAGCGAATTGTTCGGCGAAGGCAACTTCTTCCTCGAATTGCAAGATCATCCCGAACTGCCCGATCAAATTAAGCTCAACGAAATGTTGATTCCTTTAGCCAAGGAGTTTAATTTGCCTTTGATAGTTACCAATGACGTCCATTATTTAAAAGCCGAAGATGACGAGGCGCAGGATATTTTGCTGTGCTTGCAAAATAAAGCCAAGAAAGAAGATACCAATCGAATGTCCATGTTGGGCGCCAACTTTTCCTTAAAGTCATCGCGGCATTTAGCCGAAGCCTTTGCGCATGTTCCTGAAGCGCTCGAGAACACTGTTAAAATAGCTGAAATGTGCAACGTTGAATTGGAACTCGGCAAGGTTCAGCTGCCGTACTTTAAAGTGCCCAACGGTATGGATGAAAATGATTATTTGCGGCAATTGGTTTTTGAGGGTTTAAAAAACCGCTATGGTTTTTCCTATGAAGATATCGACGAGGTTTATCGCAAAAGGGTCGATTATGAATTGGAAGTTATCGCCAAAATGGGTTGGCCTTCATATTTCTTGATCGTCGCCGATTTTGTTAACTGGGCTAAACAACAGGGGATTGTCGTTGGACCGGGCCGCGGTTCAGCGGCGGGGTCGCTGGTTTGCTATGTTATCGGTATTACCAACCTGTGCCCGATTAAATATAATTTGGTTTTTGAACGCTTCTTGAATCCGGATCGTATTTCAATGCCTGATATCGATTTGGATTTTGCCGATACGCGCCGCGACGAAGTTTTGCAATATGTTCAAAATAAATACGGCCATGACCATGTCGCTCAAATTATCACTTTCGGAACCATGGCCGCGCGCGCGGCCATTCGCGACGTCGGACGCGTTCTTAATTATCCTTATGATTATTGCGACCGTTTGGCCAAAGCGGTGCCGCCGATGATGAAGCTGAAAGATGCTCTATCTCGTTCGCCAGAATTAAAAGCGATTTATGAAGAACCCGAAGCGCGTCGCATTGTCGATTATGCTTTAAAACTTGAAGGCGTGTCTCGACATGCTTCGGTGCACGCTTGCGGCGTTTTGATTACCAAAAATCCTCTGACCGACCATGTACCGATTCAATACGCTTCTTCTTCTGACCGGACGATAGTCTCGCAATACTCATTGCATCCGATCGAAGATTTGGGGCTTTTGAAAATGGATTTTTTGGGCTTAAGCAACTTAACTATTATTGAATCGGCCATTACAATTATCAAAAATACCAAAGGAAATTTGATTGATATGGATTCGATTCCTTTGGACGATGCGGCGACTTACCGGCTTTTTCAAAATGCCGAAACGACCGGCGTCTTTCAATTTGAATCCAGTGGCATGAAACGCTATCTTAAGGAATTGAAGCCAAGCCAATTCGAAGATATTATCGCTATGGTCGCGCTTTATCGGCCCGGACCTATGGAATGGATTCCCAACTATATCAGCGGAAAACATTCTCATAAAAAACCGCAATATCTGCACCCTAAACTAGAACCGATTCTCAATGTCACTTATGGCGTTGCCGTTTATCAAGAACAGGTTTTGCAAATCGCCCGCGACGTTGCCGGTTTTACTTTGGGAGAAGCCGATGTTTTGCGCAAAGCCATCGGTAAGAAGATTCCCAAACTTCTAGCCGAGCAAAGAGAAAAATTCATAGAAGGCTGCGTTAAAAACGGACAATCAACCAAGCTCGGCGCCGAACTTTTCTCCTTTATCGAGCCTTTTGCGGGTTATGGTTTTAACCGTTCGCACGCCGCTTGTTATGCCATGATAGGCTATCAAACAGCTTATCTAAAAGCTCATTATCCGGCCGAGTTTATGGCGGCACTTTTGACTTCAGACCAACAGAACACCGATCGTATCGCGATTGAAATAGAGGAGTGCCGCCACATGGGAATCGCCATCCAGCAGCCGGACATTAACGAATCATTTGATAATTTTACCGTGGTTGACGATAAGACCATACGTTTCGGTTTGAAAGCAATCAAGAACGTCGGCGAACATATTTCGGAAATAATTATCAAAGAACGCAAGGCCAATGGTCCCTATCAGAGCGTGGCCAATATGTTGGAACGTATCGATGATAAAGATTTGAACCGTAAATCCTTGGAAAGCCTAATTAAGAGCGGCGCCTTTGATTCTTTGGGAGAGCGGGGACAACTGTTGGCTAATTTGGATTTGATGATAAATTATCATAAGGAAGCCAGCCAACGTCGCATAAACAAACAAGTCAGTCTTTTTTCAAACATGGTCAACGCCGCGCCGCAAATACGCCTGCTCAGTTCTCCGGCGGCGACTCGGGATGAAAAATTGCGTTGGGAAAAAGAGTTGCTCGGACTTTATATTACCGAACATCCCTTTTCTTCGGTTCGTCCTCTGCTGTCTTTGGCAGTGACTCCGTTAATAGAATTGAATGCGGAAGCGGTCGGGCAGGAAATCACTGTCGGCGGAGTTATTTCTACTATCAAGAAAATTTTGACACGGCGCAATGAGACCATGCTTTTCGTTAAGCTCGAAGATGGCGTCGGTATGATTGAGTTAATCGTCTTTCCTAAATTGCTTAACGAAACAAGCGCTCTATGGCAAGAGGGGAAGATGATTTTGTGCCAAGGTTCTTTGTCTGATAAAGATAATGAACTGAAATTATTGGCCAATAAGGCCGCAGAATTGACAGCGCAGAACGCTTCCATTTTGGTTCGCGATTTTAAACCGGCGCCTTTGCGCGGTCCGGTGAAGCCGGCCGCTTCTTACAGAAGTCCGCAAATCGAAGTTTTGAAATTGGTGGTTCGCGAGTTCACGCGTTTGCCTGAAACTTTGGAAAAATTAAAACAGCTCTTGGCCCAATATCCGGGCAACAGCAAAGTTTATCTCAAGATCGGAGAAAAAATTGTTGAGACGGATTACAAGGTTGAAAAGGGCGATGAACTGCTCGCCAAACTGAAAAATGAATTGGCCGCTTCGATTCAAATCGTGTTATAATAGGCTCATATGAAGGATGCCGAAGAGAAAAAAGTCCCGGTGCGGCGCTCGCGTAAGAAAAGCGAGGCCGGAGTTATTCCGGTTAAGCGCCGTCGCAGCAGTCAAGCGACTCATGTCGTTAATTTAAAAGAACCGAGCCAGGTACCTGAAGAGGCGCCGGTGCCCTTTTATCAAGAAACCGTAGCACCGAAAAAGAATCTGCCTTTTGCTTTGCGTCTTTATAAGCGCATTGCTTTGACTTTTGTAATTGGCGCGGTTTTGGTTTTGGCGGCGGTGGCTTATTTTGCAACCGTTAAACTTGATGTTGTCGTAACTCCGAAAGTCAAACCCTTGAACGCCACGGCGGTTTTTAATGTTTATGATCGTCCGGAAAATTACGAATTGCCGCCCTTAAGCATTCTGGGTTTGGTGCGGGAAATGGAAAGCGAGTACAACAAGACTTACGCGGCGACCGGTTCCAAGGTCATCGGCGCCGAAGTCAGCGGTCGCGTTACAATCTTAAATAAATATTCCAAAGACCAGCCCTTGGTGGCTACGACGCGTTTACTGACAGAAGATAATCAGCTCTTGCGCTTGAAAGAAACTGTTTTAGTGCCGGCCGGCGGATCGGTCGAAGCTGATGTTTATGGCGATACCGTCGACCCGTCTTTTACTTTAGCTGACGCGCGATTGACCATCCCTGGATTATGGGCTGGCTTGCAAGACAAAATTTACGCAGAAGCCAAAGCCGGCGCAGTCGCCTATAAAGAAAAAAAATTACTTTCCATAACTCAATCCGATATCGATAAAGCGATTGATGCTTCTAAGCAAGCTTTGGTTGAAAAAGCCGCTTCTGAAATAGCAAGCGTCTACTCGGCTTATGATGAAAAACTTTATGAAATCGATGAACAGTCCCTGTCCTTTGTTGTCGACGGAAAAGCCGGCGAAGAAAAAGAGAGTTTTACTATCGATATGAAGGCCAAGATAAAAGTCGTCGCATTTAAAAAAGATTCATTGGCAAATTTAAATGAAACCGCGCTCGAATCGGTATTGAGCGAAGGTCAAAGTCTTGTTAATGAGAGTGAAGCCTCGACCTTTTCGGTTAAGTCAGCCGACATAGTCAATAACGTTGCCGAGGTTGAGTTAGAGGCTAAGGGAGAGGGCAAGGCCTTGTCGCCCGAGGCCTTGGTTGATCGCAGTAAGCTGATTGGCTTGAATCGAGCGCAAATAGAAAGTTATTTATTGAGCCTTGAGAATGTTGCCAGCTATGAGTTGTATTTTGCGCCGTCCTTTGTAGAAATCGCTCCTGCCTTGGTGGACCGCATTACGGTTAGGTTCAAATAGTTGACTTTTCGCTAGTTTCCGTCATTATTGAATAATATGCCTTCAACATTGTCCAACAAACGCCATTCTTTGGCGCATATCATGGCTCATGCCATCCAAGAAGCCTATCCCGAGGCTCAGTTTGCAATTGGGCCGGATATTGATAATGGCTGGTACTATGATATTGATTTCAATGATGTAAAAATCAGTGAAGAAGATTTTGAGAAAATCGAGAAAAGGATGAAGGAATTGATTAAGGCCGATATGTCCTTTTCGCGCCAAGAAGCGACTATTGAAGAGGCCTTGGCTTGGGCCAAAGAAAACAATCAGCCCTATAAGATTGAAATAATCGAAGAGCTGGCCTCTCAAGGCGAAAAGCAGGTCAGTTTTTATACAATCGGCAAGTTTAAAGATTTGTGCCGCGGCGGCCATGTCGAATCGACCAAAGAAATTGATTCGCAAAGTTTCAAATTATATAAGTTGGCCGGTGCTTATTGGCGCGGCGACGAAAAGAATAAAATGCTGACCCGTATTTACGGTTTGGGTTTTGAGAACAAGAAAGAACTTGAAGATTATCTTTTAATGCTTGAAGAAGCCGAGAAGCGCGATCATAGAAAACTGGGTAAAGAAATGTCCATTTTCGCCTTTGACGAAGACGTCGGGCCCGGCCTGCCTCTATGGTTGCCGAACGGAACGGTTATTGTTGAAGAATTGGAAAAGCTCGCCAAAGAAAGCGAGTTCGCGGCCGGCTATCAGCGCGTTCGTACGCCGCATATCGCCAAACAATCAATGTATCTGAAAAGCGGACATTTGCCTTATTATGAAGAGAGCATGTTCCCGCCGATGAGCATGGATGGAGAAATTTATTATCTTAAGGCGATGAATTGCCCGCATCATCACAAGGTTTTCGATCAGCTTAATACGAGTTATCGCGATTTGCCGGTGCGCTTGGCGGAATACGGCACTTGTTATCGCTATGAACATTCCGGTGAATTGTTCGGTTTGATGCGCGTCCGCTCTTTGCAAATGAATGACGCCCATATTTATTGTACTAAAGAGCAGTTTGCCGATGAGTTCAGGGCCGTCAATGAAATGTATCTTAAATATTTTAAGATTTTCGGGATTGAAAAATATATTATGCGTTTTTCAACTCATGCTCCTGAAAAGCTGGGCCAGAAATATGTTGATAACGCGAAGTTATGGAAAGAAACCGAGGACATGGTGCGGCAAGTTTTAATTGATTCCAATATTCCTTATGTTGAAATTCCCGATGAAGCCGCTTTTTACGGACCCAAAATAGATGTTCAAGTTTACAGCGCAATTGGACGAGAATTTACCTTGGCGACCAACCAAGTTGATTTCGCCGTTCCCGAGCGTTTCGGTCTTAAATATAAAACCAGCGAAGGCGATTTTGCTACGCCGATTTGCATTCACCGCGCGCCGCTCGGCACTCATGAAAGATTCATCGGTTTTTTGATTGAACAATATGCTGGCAATTTCCCGGTTTGGTTGTCTCCGGTTCAAATCAAACTTTTATCCGTAGCTGATGTTCATATAGATTTTTGCTCTAAATTAGCAGAAGAAATGAAAACCCATGGCTTCCGTGTCAGCCTTGATATTTCCAATGAAACCGTCGGCAATAAAATTCGCAAGGCTTCTAATGAAAAGGTTCCTTATATGTTGGTTATCGGCGATAAGGAAATGAATTCCGATAAATTATTCGTCCGTGAAAGGGGAGAACGGGAAGCCAAAGAATGGGACAAGGTAGAGTTTATAAAACAAATTTCAAACAAAATAAAAAATCGGTCATAAAACCGAGAAGGGAGGAGTGAGCAATGAAAACTTTTGTTATATTGCTCTTTACATGCATTATGTTTTTAGCGGGGTATTGGTTTATAAGCAGTACGCCGTCTATCAAAGTTTCGCTCCTTGATTCAGGCGAGGTGCTTGAAATTTCCAACGCGCCGGCTTCGGTGAAATCAGGCGATACTATAGTAGTTATAAAAATAATCCATCGCAGCGAAACAAAGGCTTCGGAAGTTAGCTGGGCTTATGTAGACACAGATCCGGTCACTAGAAATATGATTAAGGAAGCGATAGCCAAACAGTCAGTCAGCACCAGAGTAGCTTATTTTAAAGCCAAGGTGCTCTAAATTAAAGCGGTTTTTTGATAAATATCAGAAAATCGCTTTTATTTTATCATCAACGCCGCGCCGATCGCGCCCGCAAAGGGACCGACCTTGCCTTTCACTAATTTAACGTTGCGAGCTTGCCGTGCAAAAGTATGTTTTTTCAGATTTTCTTTGGCGGCTTTAAGGAAGAGATCGCTCGAGGCCAAGGCGCCGCCGCCTAGAATTATCATTTCCGGATCGAAAAGATTGACAATCGTGGAGAAGGCAATGCCGAGATAGGCGCCGATTTCTTCAAAACGTTGTTCAGCCATAATATCGCCGCGATAAGCTTCTTCGGCCATCAAGGCCGGATTGTTTTGCAACAACTTATGATAGGCTTGTTCAAGCGTAATCAATTGATCGAAATCGACCACCAGATGCCCGGGTTCCGACGCCGCGCCGTGATGTCCGTAATAAACTTCTCCTTCGTGCCACCAACCGCCGCCGATACCGGTTCCGATTGTTAAGCCGTAAAAATTTTTCGAACCCTTGCCGGCTCCTATGATGCCTTCGGCGCGAACAAAACAGTTAGCGTCATTGTCTAAACGACAGGGTAGTTCTTTGCGGTTAAGTCGTTCGAGCAATAATTCGCCGAGTTTGACTTTATTTAATAAAGGCAGGTTTGGCGCGACAATAATTTGTTGTTTTTCAGTGTCGACCGGTCCGGGCGCGCCGAGACCGATGCCCAATAAAACGCCTTTTGATTTCTCTATTCGCTGGATGAGCGGCTGAGCCGCCGCTTGCAGCATAATCAGAAAATGTTCGAGATTGTCTTTGGGCGTCGCTAATATCAAATGCTCTATAACTCGATTTTTAGCATCAAGCAAAACTCCGGCGATTTTGGTTCCGCCGACATCAAGCCCGATACGATAAGTTTTTTCAGAGCTCATAAATTAATTTTGAAATAATTGTTTGGCTTTGTCCCAATAGAAAGGATTATGTTGCGTTTCTTTTTCCCAATACCAATATTCAACGCCCCACCAATAAAAAGTTTTAAAACCGGTTTTTGGCAGAAAATCAATCATTTCCTGAAATTTTTCCTCGCTCATGGTTTGTTCGCGTTCTTTTTTAGTCAGGGTTTGGAAAGCTTGTTTGCCCCATGGTTCACCCTGAAGTTCGATAACTATCCAGTCCTGCGGATTGGCAAAGAGATTGGTAATGTTTTTCTTGATTCTGAAAAAAACTTCCGTAATCGGGTAGCGAATGTAACTTTGCATCACGCGAGAGTAGGTATTAAGATACATAGTTGTTCCGAAAATATCGGCGCGCCGCGCCGCCGGAATCCAAAGCGATAATTCTCCAGAATCCGTTACGATGATCGGCCGAGTATCAAGGGAATGAGCCAAGGCGATTTCTCGATCCAAGAATTTTTTATCAAACTCAGGGCAGGTTCCGAAGTATTTTAAGAAAGGTTCATTCTCGATTTGCCAGTAGCGTATCGCCGCATTGTTTTTATAACGGGTTATTGTTTGCGTGATGTGCTCTAGGGTGGCGGCTTGACGATCGGCTTCATTGAGCGACTCCGCCCAATCAGGCAAGTGACATTCGGGCCAACGAGGCACGCGTTGGCCTATAACGATAATCAATTCAACGCCGCGCTTTTCAGCCTCATCAATTTGCCAATCAAGCGCGCTCCAATCATATTGACCCCGGGTCGCTTCCAGTTCGTCCCAATAAGCCGGCAAGCGCAATTTTTCGACTTTCAATTCATCGAGCATGGCAGTATAAACTGTCTGCCAATCAAATCCCAAGTCGCGGCTCTGCTTAAGAGAATAGGTTAAACCGTAGTCCAATTCTTCAGGTTCGTAAGTTGTCGTCCAACTAAAAATAAAAGCAAGAAAAAACAGTCCGACTATGACCCAGACGATATATTTGAGACGTGAGAAAAAATGCATGGCTAATCGTTAACTATATTGGGCAGAATCCGTACCGTGATGAAGTAAGTTATCGAATAGGCGCAAACGATAATAATCAAACCGATAACGGCATTGCGAATTTGATGGACGGCCTCATCGATTTTTTCCTGATTACCGGCCGAAGTCATGTATTTGAAACCGGCGGCGATTAAGAGTACGACGAAGATAAGACCCAAAACTCCAAGCAGAACTTTTACCAAAGAAGCGATAATGGACTGTAGACTTTTACTGGGCTCGCCATCCTCTCCGTAGGCATCAGCGCCAATAGTATTCAAACCGCCTTCCTGAGCACGTTCAAGGAAGGAGCCGGCCTGCGCCGGCACTGCCGTAGCCAGGCTTAGAGCCATCAAAAATGCGGCAAAATATGCTTTAGCGGCGATCATAAAGGTATGGTATAATTTCTTATAATTAGTCTATTTTTATTATATTATAGCCTCAGTCTAAAGTCCACTTATCCAAACTATGGCATTGTCCGCAAAAATCGCTTTTAATACCGGTATTCAAGTTATAAGTAAAATAGTCGGCACCTTGGTCAGCTTGGCGGTTGTCGCTTTGATTACCCGTTATTTGGGTAATTACGGTTTTGGTTATTATACGACCGCCCTGACCTTTGTCACCTTTTTCAGCATTGCCGGCGACCTGGGGCTGACTTTGGTGACCACTCAATTAATCAGCCGTCCGGGAGCCAATCAAGCTCGCATTTTAAGCAATCTTTTTGCTTTTCGGGTTTTGAGCGCCGCGGCGATTTTATTGATTGCGCCTTTGATCGTTGTTTTCTTTCCCTATGATCCGATTGTTAAACAAGGCATTGCCGTCACGGCTTTGGCCTTCTTTTTCGTTTTGCTCAATCAGGTTTTTGTCAGTCTCTTCCAAAAAGAATTGCGCGCCGACCGAATCGCCGTGGCCGAAGTTGTCAGCCGCTTAGTAATGTTTGCCGCCACGGCTCTGGTTTTGTGGTTTGATTGGGGACTGATGGGAATTTTGTGGTCAATGGCCATAGCTAACGGCGTCAGTTTTTTTATCCATTATTACTATTCTCGACCTTACGCCAAAATCGGTTTTGCTTTTGATTGGTCATTATGGTCCGATATCATGAGCCGAGCTTGGCCGCTCGTTCTGACTATTGTTTTGAATTTGGTTTATCTTAAGACCGATACCTTGCTTTTATCATTGTTGAAATCTCCGACCGATGTCGGTTTGTACGGCGCCGCTTATAAAGTAGTCGATGTTTTGGTGGCGATTCCTTTTATGATCGGCGGAACAATTTTGCCGATATTGTCTATGCGTTGGCAATCCGGCGCCCGCGAAGATTATTCGCGCGCTTGGCAAAAGATTTTTGACGCAACCTCACTCTTGGTTTGGCCGGCGATTATAGGCGGCTATGTTTTGGCGACTCCGATTATGGCCGTTGTTGCGGGAACTGATTTTGTCGGCGCCGGACCCATTTTGGAAATTTTGATTTTTGCGGTTGGCGGAGTTTTCTTCAGTTCTTTTTTCAGTTACACGATGATAAGTTTCAACTCCCAGCGCAAGCTGATCGGCGCTTATCTTTTTACCGCTTTAACGGCCCTGGTTCTATATTTGATTTTCATTCCGCGCTTTTCTTATATCGGCGCCGCCTGGGTTACCGTTTACAGCGAAATAGCTATTACGCTCGGCGCTTGGTGGTTGGTGCGGCGCTATGGCAAATTAACGGCCCGCTGGAATGTTTTTTTCAAAGCCTTGCTGGCGGCTTTGGCAATGGGCGCGCTTATTAAATTTTTACCGATTGATTTTCAAACAGTTTCAGGTTTAAGCATAGCCATTGTTACCGGCGCCGCGCTTTACGGCGCGATAATTTTGGCTATTAAAGCGATCAGTTGGTCGGAAATCAGAGAGATGTTAACCGGTAAGAGCCGCAGCGTATGAGTTATAAATTGTTAGTCGTTTCCAGCTCTCTTGGCAGGCAGGATTTGCTCGGTGATTTATTGTCATATTTCAAATCTCGGGGTAAGGCCTTTTTTTTGGCCACTGCTTCGCGTCGCTTGCGCCGCCGCGCAGTGCATGAACATTGGCCGCTGGGTCGGCCAAGGACAATGTGGTTTATTTTCAGGGTTTGGTTTCAAAAACCAGAAACCATTCTTTTGGTAAATTGGCCGGAAAAAATAATGTATTCCTTGTTCCCTTTAAAATCAAAAATTTTTTGGCTTGAATACCCGGACAGTAAACCCGAACTTTTCTCGGCTTTATTGAAAAAATTATATGCCCTGGCCTCTCGTCGCGCCGAACTTATCGTTTTCGGGGCAAGCGCCGCGGAGAAAATGAAAAAATTGCTTGGTCATGATCGGATTCACGTTGTTCCAGTTGCTTCAACTCACTTGTCACTGCAACAAGATTCTATTTTCAAAACTTTGGCGGTACAGCGCGAACGCGGCCGTTTTGTCGTCGGCGCGGTTTTGTACGGTTTGCCCAAAGTGCAAGCCGAAAGATTATTGTCGGCTTTGTCGATTGCGCAAAGCGTTTGTCCGATTATCGAATTGGTTATTTTGGGAGAAGGAAAAAATCGGCCGCAAATTCAATGGTTGATTCGCCGCATGAACCTAGAAAGAAAGGTTTGGCTGGCTGGACCGGCACTTGATTTTTCACGCTGGGTCAATCAATTCGATGTTTATGTTATGGCTAATGACAAAGCATCTTTGAGCGACGCGGCTTGGGCGATAAGCGCCATGAGCGTCGGTTTGCCGATTCTGGGGCCGCAACTCGATTGGTTAGGAGATATTGTCAGTCCCAAAGCCGGCGCTTTGATAGATGTTTGTGATCCGGAAACCTTGGCTCGTCAAATTATAAAATTGCAGCAAGATGAAGATTTGTGCCAGAAGCTCGGTAACGAGGCGCGTCGATTGGCGCCGCAATTCTCATTTGATCGTTTTGCCGAAACGATCACTAAATTATTATCATGAAAAAATTCACTATCAAATCCGAATCCGCAGGCCAGCGTCTCGATACTGTCTTGGCAACTCTGCTCGACTTGTCGCGCAGTCAGGTTCAAAAAATTCTCAAAGCCGGCGAAGTCTCCTTAAACGGAGCGGCGGCAACGGCGCATCGCTTGGTTAAAGAAGGAGACAGCGTTGAATTGACAATGGCCAAAGCAAAACCCAGCGGAGAAAAAAAGCTGACGGCCCTGCCGGAAATTCCCATAATCGCCGAAACGGCCGACTATATCGTTATTAATAAACCGGCCGGATTATTAATGCATGGCACGGAACGCGATGGGCGCGTCTCGGTGGTTGATTGGTTCTTAGACCGTTGTCCCAAAGCCGTTAAAGTCGGCGAAGATCCGAATCGCCCCGGCATTGTTCACCGCTTGGATAAAGATGTCAGCGGCCTCGTCGTTCTCGCTAAAACGCAAACGTCTTTTGATAATTTGAAACAGCAATTCCAAAAGCGGACAATTTCTAAGCGCTATCGCGCTTTGGTTTACGGCGAAGTTATTCCGGAGGAAGGAGAAATCAGATTCCGTCTTGACCGATCAAGCAAGGGTTATAGAATGGCGGCGCGCCCGGAAAATCAAGTCGGCAAAGCCGCCATTACCGAATTCAACGTTGAAAAGCGTTTTTATAACTACACCCTTTTGTCTCTGCTGATTAAAACCGGCCGCACCCACCAAATTCGCGCGCATTGCGCGGCCTATAATCATCCGGTAGTCGGCGATGATCTTTATGGCAACAATAAAGAT
>DDTV01000008.1 GCA_002344425.1 Candidatus Falkowbacteria bacterium UBA2355 | reverse complement strand
AATATTTAAATTAGCCAACGAAACAAATCAATTTTTAAAAAACTCCAACAATTTTAACTAACCCAATGTATCCCCTTTTCAAAATTATAAAAAGGACATTGGGTTCTTTTTTTATTTCAGACTTTCGGCAATCAAATAAAAAATCACTAAAAGAGAAATCAAAGCGAAGGCGGTCCAACCTAAGGCATTGGATGTGAAGGAATTGGTTTTCTTCCCCATTAATTTTTTATCGTTAGCCAAACGAATAATGATGAAAATCAACGGCGGTGTAATCAGGGTGTAAAAAACGCCGGTATAAACCAAGAGCCGAACCGGATCCAAGCCCGAAAAAGCTAAAAGCATACCGACCAGCGTAGAAATAATTATAGCGGCGTAGAAAGCTTTGGCTTGACGGAAGTGGCGGTTCAAACCCTCGCGCCATCCGAAAACTTCGGCTATTAAATAACCGATACTGCCGGCCAGGACCGGAATTGCCAAAAGGCCGGTACCGATAATGCCGAGTGAAAACATTAAGAATGCTTTGTCTCCCAATAAGGGTTTTAGGGCCAAAGCCGCTTGATCAAAATTTTCTATTTCCTTTAAACCGTAAAAACTGCTTAAATGCGCGGCCGCTAAAATAATAAACCACATAACTCCATTGGAGAAAAGCATGCCGAGAAAAGTATCTTCTTTCAAATCTTTAAGTTCGTGTTTAGTGACTACGAAACGCTTTAATTTACGTTCAGCTTTTTCTCGATTGCGCTCTTCAACTTCTTCATCAGCTTGCCAAAAGAACAGATATGGGGAAATCGTAGTACCGACGATGGCGGCAACCAGCATAATCGTCGTCGTATTCCATTCAAAATCAGCCGGCCAGATGGTTGAAAGAATCGCCTCGCGCCAATCGATATTAATATAAAGCACGGTAATAATGTAAAAAAACAAACTAAGAGTCAGCCATTTCAAAATTCTGACGAATTTCTTATATGAGAAGAAAACCATCCCGAACAAAATAAGTCCGGCCGCAAGCGGCAGCCATAAAAGTCTGGGCAGATTTGTCAGCTTTTCAGCAACAACGCTGATGGCCAGAAGATCGGCTCCGATATTTATAGTAATTACGACGCCGGAAACCAAAGCGATAACCCACAATATCCACCTAGGATAATTTTCCTTAATCAAACGCATCAAACCCTTATCGGTCACTAAGCCCAATCGAGCGCACATTTCTTGAATTGCGTACATTAAGGGGAGGCTGAGTAAGGCGGTCCATAAGGATGAAACACCCATGATAACTCCGGCCTGCAAATAAGTTAAAATACCCGATGGGTCATCGTCGGAAGCGCCGGTAATTATCCCCGGACCAAGTTTCTTCGATAATATCTTTAGATATTTCATTGCTTTATGCTTTTTTAATCTTGAAATCAAAGCGGAAAATTTTGGCATTCGGCACCTGCTTCTCGGTCAGTTTATCCATAGCCGCATTGGATAACTTTTTAAAATGACCGCGCATTACTTTTAGAATCGGCAAATGAGAAACGATTAAAACTTTTTTGTATTTTTTCTTTGCCAAATCTTTCAAAAAATTATTAACTCGCTCCTTCATATCCTCATATGATTCTCCGCCTTTAGGACGGCAGGTCCAACGATTTTTGTGTGCATCGCGCCAAATATAAAATAAGGTTGCCGGACGTCCTTCAAATTCTCCCATTGAACGGTCGTTTAAGCGCTTGTCTTTGATCAAAGGAACTTTATGATACTGATTAATAATTTCGGCTGTCTGCCGCGAGCGGCGCAGTTCGGATATAAAAATAACTTCAAATTTCTCTTTAGACAATTTTTTGGCTGCGCTTTGCGCTTGCTTTTTGCCCAAAGACGTTAAGTACACTTTCGAATTCGGGCGACCGTTGCACAAATCTTTAAGATTGTAATTGGTTTGACCATGGCGAATTAGAGTTAATTTCATGATAAAAAATTTAATTAATCAAATAAAATTGGAGTATTAATTTTAGGCACAGACGGCTTGGTCGGCGTTGTCGGTTTTGAAGGGGTTGCCGGAACCGTCGGGTTAGATTTTTTTACCGGCAAAGGATTATACAGAAGACTTATCTTATTGCTTCTAATATTGCCGGCATTATCAAACGCTTTGACTTCAACGGTATTTTTACCGACATTCAATTTGCTTAACTTCAAGGCGGTAATTGTCTTAAAGCTATTCAATAACTTGCCGTTGACTAATACTTCATAAGAGGCCGTTCCGGAAAGAGCGTCGCGCGAAACGGCTCGTATTGTCGGTAAAATCGACTCGTTCAAGCGCGGCAAAACGGTTATGGTTATCTCCGGCGGGGGTTCGTTGTCGATACTTATCTTAAAATGCTCGGTCGACAACCAGCCTTTGGTTTTATGCTGAGCGCGAACATGAGCATACCAAACCCCGCTAGCAACACTGCGCTGAACAGTCGAGGTCGAGTTAGTCGCTCCGGCGGCCGGAACTTCGGTTTTAGAATCTTTATTAAAACCGTAAGCAAAGACGGTGATATCTTTTTCAAGCGCCTTCCAGCTGATTGAAACATTGGTTTTATTATACCATTTTTGCTGATTTGGATGGCTGGCTGAAGCGATACTGACACCCGAACGGCTGACGGCCGTACCGCTAATCGTAATCGCAGCGGCCTGGCCCTTGGTAGCCAAGGAAGTACCTTTGCCGTCATTAGCTAAAACACTAAAATCAATAATGCCGAATTGCGGTTTGCCCGGCGCTATGGCTTTAAAATCCAAACCAAGGATACGGCCAAGCGTTCCGTTATACGCCGGGTTTAAAACAACGCCCTTGAAGGCGACCGTGCCTCGGCTATTATCAATGGCGGCTGATTGGACCCAGAAATTAACAATCGATTTGTCGGTTGAGACTTTGCTTATTTCAACGTTAGCGGGATTAAAAGTAATAACTCCCGAAATCGCATTAACAATCTTTTTTTCCGTATTAATATTAAGCGTAACAAAGCCGCTTTGGTCAACGCGATAAGAAGTTTTATCCGTTCGAAAAAACAATTGCGCGGCTTCAGCCTTGCTAAAGAAAAGGAGGCCGCTTAATAAAACCGATAAGTAAAGCACTCGCTTCATAAGCGTCTGCGCCAACGATAAATAATCAACAACAGAGCTAGCGCCAATAGGGCCAAGCCAACCGAATTACTCCATTCAGTCCAGAAACTATTCTCCTGCGGCGGCAAGGAAATAGCAGCTTCATTGCCACTGCGATCTATCGCCTTAACAAAAATATAAGATTTGCGCTTTTGGTCTTCAAGCCGCTGAGGACTTTCGGCGCGGCGCCAAGCTGCGGCGTCAGGGACATTGCCCGGCTGTTCTTGAATCTCAAAACCTTGCAATCCTGAATCAAAATCATCAGCCGAGAACAAAGCAAACCAACCATCGGCTCCCTCACCCAGTCTCATAACATCCAGAGTCAAATTTTGCGGCGGAATTTTATCTTCGGTTACTCCCGCGGCATTAGAGACTGTTCCCTTATGAAAAGTTATTTTTAAAGTTTCGGGCAAAAGAGTAATCGGTGCGCTGACTCCTTCTCTATAAAAAGCTTGGGGATTTTTAAAAGCAATTATTACTTCACCATCGCTTGGCGAGGCCAGCCCGACTTTTAAAATCAATCCCGGCTGCGGAGCTTGCGAATAAGGCGTATATTGGCCGCTAAAACCGCCCGGGATAATTCCGGCAAAAACTATTTTTTTATTTTGGATTGAAGGACGCTCAACCCAAGCGGAAATAATCGATTCGCCGTCTTGAATTTCCGTAAATTCTGCCTTGCCCGAGATAATTTCCAATTCTCCGGCCAGAGCGTTAATCGCTTCGGTCGAGGGCTCAAGCACAATTGAAATAAGCGCCTTGCCTTCGAGCCGCAAGATTGTTTCATCTACCTGCCAAGAAATATTGGCCGCAAAAACATAAGCCGGCAACAAGCCTATAAAAATTGAAAACAATGGGTAAATAAAATATTTTTTCATATCATCCTGTCCATTGGGACGCTAATATACTGAAGTCGGCCAAATCTATCTTACGATCGGCTTTGACATCGACCAGAGCGGGCGGATTGGCTCGTTTGTACCAGTAAGCCAAGATCGAAAAATCGACCAAGTTAACCTTGCAGTCTTTATTCAAATCGCCCGATAAGCCGCAGGCCTCAGGTTCTGTTTCGGGTTCTGGCTCTTCTTGAATCGGCGCGCCTTTCTCAAGCACCGCGAAACTTACGGGAGCGCCGAATTCGCTGACTTGCTGATTATGAGCACTCTTTGATTTGGCATCATGTATGCCGACATTAAGAATCGATGTATCAAGCGTATATAAATATCCGCCGGAAGGATCGGCTGTTGTTCGTAAAAATAATTCGGTTTCAGAATTAACCTGAATGGTAACCTCTGACTGCGGAACACTGCGTCCGAAAAAGATTAAATTATCGCCGCTATTAATTTGACGCTTGCTTAAATCAAGCGTTGGAGAAATGAAAATACCGCTCACCGTTGTCGTTGCGGAAGCTGTTATAACAACCGGCACATTAAAAGAAGATTGCCGTCCGAAAGGATCTTCGGCGACTATCAAATAATTGGCATTGCCGGGCGTTGCATTGGAAAGACTAATCAAAAAGGAAGCATCGGGTCCGGAGACCGTTCTGACAATTAATCTTCCGTTTTGCAAAAGTGAAATATTGCTTGACGGATAAGCTTTGCCAAGAAAGACAACGCCGGTAGTCGGCAATAAATTCGGATCTGATGGAGGCGGATTACTGCCTCCGCCTCCGCCGCCGCCTCCTCCACCTCCGCCGCCACCTCCGCCAGAAGGACCGACTTGTGCTGAAACATTGACATTTAAGGAGCCGCTAACAGTAAGAGCCGTCGCCGTTGGGACGAGGCTGAAGCAAATCAAAGCGATAATAGAAAACGGCGCGGCGACGGCCGCGCCGAAGAAAAATCTTCGTTTCATGAAACTAACAAAATTAAGAGCGGGCGCGCTTGATAATAAATCGGTTATAACGCTTGATAATAAACCTCAACAATAACCAAGTGATCAATAAGGCCAAGATTATTATTGTTAATAACTGCCAAGGTAAAACGAAAAACGAAAAATCGGCAACCGCATTTTCATTGGACTCGCCGTAAACTATTCCCAAATTAGCGCTGAATGAACCAAGGGCGAAATTATTCCATTGATAGGCGGCCGCTTCAAAAAAACCTTGCTTTTTAACCTGCTCAGACGGCGCTTCTTCACTATCTCCGCTTTGCCACCAAACTTCAAAACGACGAATGCTGCGCGGTAAAACACTGCCTTGCGTCGGGTTAGGGTTAAGATTTTTTACCGTTTGGCCAAAGATGTTTTTAATCTCAAGGTTTCCCTTAGGCAAAACTCGATCGGCGCCGGTATTCTGAAAACGATAGTAAAAATTAATCGGTAAGGCCGCGAAGAATTTTTTTTGATTTTTGGTTCCGAATTCAAGCAAAGCACCGCCCTCTTCAATTTCGCCGTTGACACGGAATAAAACCAAGGTGCCAATTCTTGCACCAATCGATAATTGGCTTTGATCTTGCGAAGGCGGATTGGTTCCTAGAAAAATTGCAGCAAAATATCCGCCCGGTTCGGCGGTAGCAGGAATAGTTACGGCGAAATCAACCACCTTGCTTTCTCCTGGGCCAACGGTTATTTCCTTTGGAGCATTAAGCCAAGTAGCCAATCCTTCATTGGCTTTTACAAAGTTAGGAGAACCCGTCTCTCCCATGGCTTCAAAATTTTCAAAACTGGTATAGAGGGTCTTGGTTTCATTCTCTTCGTTAATAACCTTGAAAAACCCGCCGACCGTTGTTCCTGGGTCGCCGGATAGCTCAAGCCTAACCGGCGAAACGGTCATGGCCTTAACTTGAAACAAAGGAGTAGCAAGCAATAATCCGCCGACAATGAGGGCTATCCTCAAGCGGCGGATATTGAGTGATTTCATAAA
Organism: Candidatus Falkowbacteria bacterium UBA2355; assembly: GCA_002344425.1. Classification (GTDB taxonomy): domain Bacteria; phylum Patescibacteriota; class Patescibacteriia; order Patescibacteriales; family Patescibacteriaceae; genus Patescibacterium. Next base: position 40,775 of record DDTV01000008.1, on the reverse strand, counting down.
AAATCTCAAAATGGATAATTCTGCTTAGAAGCTGCCGGTACCGGTATATGTTAGGGTTGTCGTATAACTGCCGGCTTCGGTCGCGCTGGTAATATTGGCTACATAAGTGACGTCAAAGGTTCGGGTCGCTGACGGACCGGTGTGCGAAGCTATATCATCCTGAGTTGAAGCGGTCGCGTTATAAGCGTAGTTAGCGGTATTATAAGGAGCCAAAGGACTGCCGGCTCCGCCGCCGCCGTTAACAACCAATTTCAAACCAAACTGCTCAGTATTTGTGGTTGAAGCTGTAGCTGAACCGCCAATGGCGTCAATCGTATTTGCGCCGCTGGTCAAGGTACCGCCCAATACATACAAAACATAACCAGAAGTAGCGTTAGTTCCGACGGTTAAATTGTGTCCAACCGTTTCCGAGCTGTTACCGTTTGTATCGCCGGTTGCAAACCTATCATCCGAAGAAGACAGGGTTCCGAAACCGATTGAAGAATCGGAGACCGCAAAAGAAATTGTCGGATCAACGTTAGCGGTTACGGTTACCTGATCAAAAGGAGTGTCAATAATTGCAATACCGGCCGTACCTGAATCAGCTCCGGAGTTAACGCTTACCGCCAAAGTTGCGGTTTGCGCTGATGAGGGGTTGGTAATCTGCGTGGTGCCAGAACCGCCGCTAGTCGCATTGGATCCGATTTGAACTTCAACGCAGTGTCCAGCGGTAATCGTATCAGTGCCAGAGGTAAAGGTTACGACTTGGCTTGATTGACCGACTTGCCAAGTTGCGCCCGAAGGTGCGCCGGTACCCAAAGTTCTTTCACTAGAAATTGAACCGCAGGTCGCGCCGGTCGCCAAGTCAAAGTTGGCTGCCGCAAAGCTTCCCATTGTAAAATCAGCGTCAAAAGTCAGGGTAAATGCTTGACCAGCGGTCAAACCGGTCGGGGTAACGAATTTAATCGTATGATCTGCCAAAGTGCTGGTGCGCAGACGGCTTAAATTGTCAGAAAAAGTAGTAACCGGAGCGGCCTGTACTTGATAGCCGAAATTCGACATGACAGCCAACAAGGAGGCGATGACAAGCACATTAACAATGCGCTTTAAAGAAGTTTTCCTCATATAATAGAGAATATTTAGCTATGTGGATAAGTTAATATGAATTTATTATAGCATAAGTACGGCCAAACGTCTATTAAAAACTGCCTACGGCCGTATAGGTCAAGGTCGTTGAGTAAGCTCCCGCATCGGTTGCACCGGAGATATTGCATAAGTATCTCATGGTAAAGGTATCGGTTGAAGCTGCTGAAGCAGAACCAATATCATCTTGCGTTGTACCCGTGGCATCATATCCATAATTACTGGCGTGATTATAGGGAGATGCGACTGTAGCCGTTCCGCCACTGACCGTTGCCCTAATTCCAAACTGCTCGTTTCCCGGACTTGAGGCGGCGGGCGTAGCTCCTATGGCGGAAATTGTTGCCGCACCCTTAGCCAAGGTATCGCCTCGAACATATAAAGTATAGCCGGTTGTTCCCGACGAAGACACGGCAATAGTGTGGGCTGATGTTTCGGTGCCTGAGCCCAAGGTGTCCCCTGTTGCATAACGCGCCGCTGATGACGAAAGAGTTCCAAACCCAATTGCGGCGTCGGACAATGACATCGACATAGTTAAGGAAGAAGAAGCGGTGGTAATTTGCGGATATTGAGTATAAGTGCTTAAAACAGTTCCATCACTTTCAATTATTCTAAAACAATAGGCCGTACCGGAAGGCGCGGAATTATCTTTTAAAGAAAAGTCCCACAACATATCCTGTTTCAAACCGTTAATGCGGCTCTGCGAGTTAGTAAAGTTATTAGCTTCTTCATAAGTTTGCGGACGAATAACATATCCCGAGTGCGTCGGGTCATTGGCGTTAGTTGTCAAAGCCGCGCCGTCAGCCGGCGTTGCATTATCATTAAATTGGATTACCGTACTTCCGGTAACATCAGTATATGTTGCCGGCGTACCGCCACTGGGCGCCGCGCAAGTACCGGTTCCTTTGCCGACAAATTGCAATTTTAGACTCGCGGCCGAGGGCCATAAAGATCCGGACAACAAGGTCGTTAGCATACGCAAGCGAAAAGCATCTCCGGCCGAAGCCAAAGTTGCGGTTACGTCCTGGTTAGCTAATGGGCTACCAACATCCGTGCTGTTGTTATTGGCGTAAAAACGATATGAATATTGATCATAACTTTCTTCGGTTTCAATCCATTGCAAACTAACCATGGCAAAATCCCATTGATTAACTGAATTATTAGTAGTTGCTCCTGAGGCACTGGTTCTTAAACGAATATTCATTAAATTCTGTTCATTATCAATATGGTCCTCCGGATTGGTCGCCCAACCCATTGCTCCTCCGCTAGCCGTACCGCCCACTACAATGTTATCCGTATAAGCCAATGCGGTTGTACCATTACCAGTGACTGAAGACCAGCCGCCGACAGCGTTAGTAAATGCCGAATAATCCCGAATCCCGATAACCGTCGTACCGGCCGCACCGGACATATGCCGGCTGGCAAAGAAAATTCCCGTTACCGCGCTATTAGTGGGCTGCGTAACGCTAAATTGAATATTGGAAGCAGCCGCCTCTTCAACCGTTGCGTCAGCATCGTTGTCCAACGCATAGTAATTATGGCCAAAAGTATTGGATTCATCTTCGGTTAAAATATTCCAAGTACTGGCTGTTTCAGTTGTAATAATATTTCTAGTATTTGTACAATCACCGGCGCTATTTGTCCCGAAAGAGATTGTACATCCCCCGCTATCGGTATTAGTCGTACCAAGCATAATATATATTTGGTCAATCAAAAGAGAATGCGTACCGACATCCATGTTGTACCAACCAATTCGTATTTCGCCGTTCGAAATATAATTTGAAACAGTGACATTGTTTTTCGCAAACATGTTAGTAACTTCAGTGGTGCTGTAATCAATATCCGCCGTAACCAAATCTTCCCATCCCGGCGTATTGAAATTATAAATCCTTGGCCTATGTTCCAGGGCGGTGTTGGTTGTTGATCCCGAATACTCGGCTCTGACTAAAATAGTATTCATGCCCGTATAAGTTTTAACGTTTTTGAAAGAAAGATAAAAATCCATCGCGGCGCCGGCCGTGCCCGCGACCTGCAAACGAGAGTTATCCGAAGCCAAGTGCGCGCCCGAGTTAGTGCGCATATAATCACCGGTCACCGTACCGGCCGTATTATTAGTGAAACCGCCGGCTTGATATACCGGATTAATAACCGCCAAGGCGCGAGCATAATCAATATGCACGACCGAAGTCGTGTTGGTCGTTGAAAAATAACGAATTCGAATTTCGCTGGAGCTGTTAACGAAATTTGTCAGCGGAGTGGAGATAGGAGTATTTGAACCATTGGTAAAATAGCCGTCATAAATTTGCCAATGATAGGCGGTCGCGGTTGTAGACGTAATCGCGGTTTTGTTTCCGTTTAAAGTTCTCCAGCCGCCGGTCGTGCATTGCGCATCGGCCGCGGCATCAACGCTTGTGGCCGTAACCCAATCGCATATTTGCACCAAGGTACTCGGCGCGGTAGCATCCAAGTCAAACTCGGTTTGTATCATTAATTGATTAGCGCCGTTCAAAGCGACGCCATCCATAATCAGTTGCACATTATAACCACCGGTCGTCGAAGCGATTCCCCAAGTAAAACCATCATCTCCTATAGTCGCTTTCCATGAACCAAGATTAGTACCCTCATTATTAGCCACGACGGCAGTAGCTGCTAAGATCGCCTGTTCCGTACCCGTAACCAGCTGTCCGCCCGAAGTATTAAAACGATAGGTAGCGGTATCGTAATTAGGATCTTCAATCCATTGTAAACTCATCATCGCAAAATCCCATTGATTAACTGAATTGTTGGTTGTCGCGCCTGATGTTGTTGTGCGCAAACGCAAACGCAAGTGACCGTTAATATTGTCATAATGATCCTGCGGATTGGTTGACCAGCCCATAGCACCACCGGTCAAAGCGCCGCCGACCGTAATATTATCGGTATAAGTCAAAGCCGTTGTAGAAGTCGCACCGACCGCCGACCAACCGCCGGTAGTTTGCGCCGCGGCTGAAAAATCTCTAATACCTAGCTGGACGGTTCCGGCTGTTCCCGACATAAAGCGTCCGGCAAAAAACAAACCGGTTACGGCCGTATCATCCGGCTGTGAAACTTGAAAACGAACATGCGACGAAGCGGCTTCTTCAACTGTCGCGTCAGCGTCGTTATCCAAGGCGTAATAGTTATGACCGAAGGTGTTTGATTCATCTTCGGTTAAAATATTCCAGGTCGAAGCCGTGCCGGTCGTATCAATGTTTCTCGTATTGGCGCAATCGCCAGCGCTATTCGTACCGAAACTTATTTCGCAGTCGGCCGTATCAATATTTGTTGTACCAAGCATGATATATATTTGGTCAATCAAAAGAGAATGCGTACCGACATCCATGTTGTACCAACCGACTCGTATTTCGCCGCTTGATATATAGTTTGAAATAGTAATATTGTTTTTAGCAAAAATATTGGTCACTTCGGTTGTACTGTAATCTATATCGGCGCCAACCAAATCTTCCCAGGCGCTTGAATTAAAATTATAAATTTTTGGCCGATGCTCCAATGCGGTGTTGGTTGTTGATCCCGAATATTCGGCCCTAACCAAAATCGTATTCATGCTAGGGTAAGTTTTGACGTTTTTGAAAGAAAGATAAAAATCCATCGCGGCGCCGGCTGTGCCCGCGACCTGCAAACGAGAGTTATCCGAAGCTCCCTGGGTGACTGAGCTCGTACGCATATAATATCCTGTAACAGTTCCAGCCGTATTGTTGGTAAAACCTCCGGCCTGATATACAGGATTAATAACGGCTAGAGCACGGGCATAGTCGACGTGCACAACCGTTGTAGTATTGGTTGTTGAAAAATAGCGGATACGAATTTCGTTTGAGCCGTTTATAAAATTAGTCAGAGGTGTTGCAACAGTAGTATTGGTCGTGCCGTTGGTAAAATAGCCGTCATAAATTTGCCAATGATAGGCGGTCGTAGTTGTTGGAGCAATTGTTGTTTTATTACCGTTCAAGGTTCTCCAACCGCCGGTTGTACATTGGGCATCAGCTGCGGCATCGACTCCAGTTGCGGTTGTCCAATCGCAAATTTGAACCAATAAAGCCGGCGCCGTAGCGTCTTCATCGATTTCAGTTTGGATCATTAATTGATTGGCCCCGTTAAGTTGAACTCCGTTCATGACTACTTGAAAATTGATGCCCGAAGCCGTACTGGCAACGCCCCAATGAAAACCGTCGTCAGCTAATAATCCCTGCCATGAACCGACATTGACGCCTTCGGCCGCTGTTGCGGTCGCCGCTAAACGATTCTGCGCCGTACCGACAACTATTTCTCCGCCCGAGGCGTTGAATTGATAAGAGGCGTGCGCTTGGTTGGCTGTTTTAGTCTCCAGCTTACTGCCCGACTCCTTCTTTTCTACTTCAATATGAAAACCGGAAAACACGCTCAAACTTATTGTCGTGATCAAAAATATTATTCTCAGCTTGCGAAATCTACTCTTCATGAGATTTCTCTATTTCAAAAAAATCAAATTTTCTGGAAGGAAAATCAAAGATGGCCTTTCTATCTTCGCCGGAAGGACCCTTGTATATAATAGAATTATCGCCGCCGCCAAGGTCATAAGATTGCGAACTTAAAGATTGGGTCAAAGGATTAAAAATATAAATTGCCTTACCGTCGCGCGCCAGCCAGAAAATCAAACCGTCCTGCAGCTTAATCGAAGAAAATTCATCAGCTAAATCATTCCCCGCCACAAAATTCCAAGACGAGTTCTCCTCTGTTGTTTCTTTTAACGGTTCTTGAGTCTCAACTTCAGGCTCCATAGTCGCAGTCACCAACGGTTCAGCGGTTGTTGAGACCATTGGTTCAACAACCTGAGTAATCTCCGGTTCCATAGTTACAGTAATTTCCGTCTTAACTTCAGCCTGTGGAAGAGCTGGGCCGGGCGTTAGAAAATCAATGGCCGCTTCTAAAACCGATTGCGGCGGAGCAAGACGCTTGGCCGTAGGCAAAAGTTTGTCTTTCTGTGCACTGTCGGTATACCAAACTTCGTAATGCTGATTTTTTTCCCGTTTAATTAGAACCGCCCAATACCGCTCATCGCTGACTTCATCTATTAAGGTATCAATACTCAAATCGGGTCCTTCAACAACATTGATAACCGTGACGCCGTCATGAGTAATAACCAATTTGACCGCTTCAAGAAATATATTATCGATTCCATCAAGCGTCATGCGGGAAAGCAATGATATTTTCAAGGCCTCTATATCTGCAAAGTTTAATGCGATAGGAAATCTTTGAGTCAAGCTTTCTCTTTCGATTTGTCCAAGCCCAACCCAAGGACTTTCGCCCAAACCATAATTCAAATCAAATAAAGCCGTACCTTGAACAGTTTCAGGTAAGGCGACCTCAGCTTCAGTTTCGCCTTCAAGGCTCGGCTCAACAGCTTGCGTAGGAGTTTCTGTTTGGCCTTCAAGACTCGGCTCTTCCGGCAAAACGCTTTCATTCGCTTCCTCAGTTAAAGGCAAGACTTCGACTTCTTCCGCCGGAATTTCACTTAAAACTTCTTCCTGAGCCTTGGCTTCCAAAGCAAAAATCTTCTTAAACCAAGAAGTGGGCGGCAAAACTTCGGGTAAAATTTCAGTCGATGGTTCTGTTTCGGCCTCGGGCGCTGATTCTTCAACAGCCGGCCCCTCATTAATCGGTTCTGTGGCCTCTGGCTCCTCGCTCTCCGGTTCTTCCAATTTCGGTTCTTCAAGAATCGGCTCTTCAATTATTTCAAACTCCTCTTGAACGGGATCGAAAGTTTCTTCAATCGGTGCTGGCTGCGGAATGATGGTTCGCTCTCCGATTGACCAAACAAATTCCAATTCGGCTTTTACTATATTGGCTCCGGCCGGAAGCTCTCCCTTAAAATCCTTACAAACAATTTCTTGTCCCGCTCCGGTCGGCTGAGCAACATCGGTTGACAAGCCTTCTTTATTCTCCGATGGATAACCGGCCGCGGCGGACGAATTGCTCCAAGAACCGGAACAATTTTCTGGATAAAAAACCGCTTCTTCGGCCTTTAATTGCTTGCTGTGAATTATGGGGTAAACAATAAGCGCGCCGATAACCAAACATCCGACAATAATTTTTGTCGTTTTGCGTGAGTATATGGATCGAGAGAAGATTACCGGTATCTTCTCACCTTTGGTTTTGCGCATGGGGGAAATCAAGGTTAAAACACTGGTTACGCACAGCCAGTTTTATAGCCTAATTATAGCATATTTGACAAAAATCCCCATGTGGGTTAATTTCAAAATTCAGAAGTAGGCACATTTAAAAAACAAATTATATAGGAGAACAAATAAACATGGGAAACAGCTCTTCGATTCCGAATATTTATGTGGTTGATCCATTCAAATCTTATGAAAAAAGCGAAATGATTAAATGTCACGCTCAGTTTGTAAAAAGTTTTTCTGAAATACAGGCCATCGGTCCTAACGGCATCATTATTTTTGATGTTTTTGCCGGACCAAGCCATAAAGGCATCGACGAATCTATCGCACATATAGAAAATTTCAAAAACAATTTTAACGGCTTGTTCATTGCCATGGGCCAATACGGCGGCATGGTTTTGGATGATAAACGCTTATTGGCGGTTATGAAACATGTCCACGGTTATATACCGGCCGAATCAGCCATCCATTATATCAACAACATTCTTGGCGGCTTAACGATGTTGAATGCTTTTCAATCAGACTATCCGACCGAGCAAAGATTGATAACTTGTGAAAAAATAAGGCAAATTATTTTCCGGGTTAACCATATTTTATTGGAAAGATATTTCAGAAGATTTCCCCTACGGCAATCCGTCTCAATTGAAATTCAACTGCGCGGCGGTCTTCATTTAAAGCATGACAACCATCATGAAAAGCAATCCGCCCCCGATATTATTACAACAGAATGCTGGCGACATGAAATAGAAAACCCCTCCTATTCCCTTAATTAAATTAAGCATCAAAAAAACAAAAAAGCCCTTGCAAAACAAGGGCTTTTAAAATTAAAAATGCGATTAAACAGTCAGGGCAGCTTCAACTTTGTTGGCAATTTCCATTGCCTTGTACGAAGCCAGACCGGTATAATTTTCAGGATGAATCATTAGTTGTTTAATGGTATCAGGTACGATATCCCAAATAATTCTAACATTCAAATCATTTTGAGCGACCTCTTCGGTTACTTCAAACAAAGACTGGCCGCTGGCCTGGGCCTTTGGAACCAAAGTATGGTTAACCAAATGATGAGCATCGTGATAACCGGCCATCTGCAAAGCGATATAAAGCGGCTCTGATAATATAACGTTTTTGTTCATATCGAAATTTTTCCGGCAAGCCGTTTCATTAATCGATATTCTTTCCAAAAATGTTTTTTCTTCTTTGTTCGGCCTGAGAAGCGTTTCCATTTGTTGAACCAAATTAATGATAATAATTGGAAAATCCCTAGCCACTGATGAACCCGTCAAATCGCGCTGATGTTCACTAATAAGGCTATCCTTAATTTTGCCGAATTCATGTTTATTTTTTATAAACATGCCTTCAAGGTTTTCAAAGTTAATTGGATTTCGCTTATGTGCCATTGTTGAAGAACCGCTTTGCTTGTCAGAAAACTCTTCACTGATTTCGCCGATTTCACTTCTCATTAAATGGCGGCAATCTCTGCCAAATTGAGCAAAGGTAGCTGAAGTCAGCAAAGCTGAGAAGAGATAATCAGCCAAAGGCTCGGGCTGAGCGATTTGAGTGCTGATATCTGATTTTTTCAAACCGAGTTTATCAAGAATTCTCTCTTCAAAACTTCTCGCCTGGCAAATTTCGGTGATACCTAAAGCGACCTGAGCATTATAGGCGCCGACCGCGCCGGAAATTTTTCCGACCAAATTCTCAGCGCGTTGATTCATCCGCTTATAATTATTATATAAACGATCAAGAATCGTCGCTAACCAGAAACCGGCGGTTATAGGCAGGGCATGCTGACCGTGCGTCCGCCCAATTTGTAAGGTGTCTTTATGTTTTATTACCATCTCTGCCAAAATTAAAATAATTCTTTTTAACTTAGGCTCAACTACCTTCCAATGGGCTTCATAAAACTGCAAAGCTCGGGCCGTATCAATTGGGTCATAGCTGGTCAGGACAATATGCAGCCAAGGAGCCAACATTTCCGGTATGATCTTTGAAGCTTCTGCTATCCAGGCTCTAATATCATGCTTGGTAATATTTCTTTCAGTTATATCAACTTGCGTTGTTTCAATTTCTAGAATCCGTGCCTTAATATCTTCACTTAAGAGTTCAAAGATTTTTTTCGGCATTCTACCAATTTCGCCGAGGACCTCCAAATTGGCGATTTCAACTCGCCCAACAAAACGGTAAAGATTGTCATATCCGAAAAAATCGGTCAGACTTTTTGGTTGATAGCGCGGATTACCCGGCAATATAAGATTTTTCATTTTTCCTCCTGGGAATAATATTTTCTTTTTAAATAGCTTATTTTGACTAGACTTTAAACTAAAAAATCAGGGCTGTCAAACCAATAAAAAAGGCGTCTAATTATAGACGCCCAAGATGTTTTTGCACCTTTATTAAACTTTAAAAACTCTAATCGCCGACAAGGTTTGCTTAACAACCTGATTTTTATTCAACATATCAGTATTAATTATCAAATCATAGTTTGCTTTGTCATAGATATCAACACCGTAAAGATCCAAATACCTTTGCTTATCATTTCTAGAGCGTTCCATTAAACTGATTGACATTTCATCAATCGAAGAAAATTTGATATCTTCGTTGCGAGACTGCTTATCTTCAAAAATTCTTGCAGCGGCAATAGAATAACCGACAGATAAAAATATTTTGAATGATTGGGGCACGAAATGAAAAGAAGTTCGTCCGACAATGACTAAGTTTTTACTTTCCTGTGCCCAGGTAGCTTGTTGCGCATCGGCAGCCTTATCTATTTCCGGATCAGAGTCACACATTTTTAACAACTCCTTAAGGGTTATCTTTCTATCATCGGCCATCTTACGGAACTTTTGACCCATATCATGACGCACCCAGCCGAGCTCTGAAGCTAATATTGTTCCCAAGGTTGATTTACCAGAACCTGGATTGCCTCCAATGGTAATATGTTCTATCGGAACCTTAAAATTATTTTTCATATAATCCTCCTCTGATTTCGTTATTTTGTTTCATCTTTTGCAAATGTTCCGCCAGCAATATCATTGCTTCATCTTCTGTATCGTATTCTATCACGGCGTTAAGCAATGGCATTCCCAAAACATAACGTGTGAATTTTTGGTTTTTCCTTTTGAGCACCACCAAAGGAATTCCGCAATCATTGGCCAACTGGCATTCTCCGCCGCCGCCCCAGGAAGGCGCCAAAGCGCAAACAATCAAAACCGACGTCTGCTTCATAATCATTTCGCTTTCGACCTGATAAATATCTTTTGGTGTTACATTTGGCATGGTTGAGGGATCAAAATGTTCATGCGGAACAAAGCCTCTAATACCTAAGGCATCTTCGGCTACTAAGGCCGCTTTTACATAAAAGCCCTGAACTTCATGCAAGCTGATATGAGTTGGTAATTCGGTTAATGGCCCGCTAATATAGGCTCTTAATTGTGTATCATTTTTTGAAGGTTCCATTTTAATCTCCTTTGTGTTGGTTATTTATTGAATTGTTAATGTAATAAAACAACCTACCATTCAATATGGCAGTTTGTCAAATATATTTTTTTACAATTTGGCCAAGTCCAATTCGTCATCAACGCGAATCGCTTTGACGAAATCGCTCATATGGCTCACTAAAATAATCGCGCCTTCGAAATTATTAATCGCCTCGGCGATAACCGGAATATGGCGGAAATTAATATGATTGGTCGGTTCATCCAAAATCAAAAGTCCGGGTTTCATTAAAACGAGGCGCGCAAAAGATAATAAACCTTTTTGCCCCTCGGACAAAGCCGTTACCGGATGGCCCATCAGCTCGCCCGTAATCAAAAAGCCGGCCGCAATCGAACGCATGTCTTGAACATCATATCCGTCGCTCATGGCGCTTTTTAAGGAGTCAAAAACCGTTTGTTGAAAATCCAAAGTAGCGAAATCCTGGCTGTAATATCCGACCCTGACCCCATCTAAAATTACCGCGCCTTTATGCTCGGGAGAAACCAAATTTCTCAAGAGAGTGCTTTTCCCCATTCCATTGGGTCCGGAAACCAATAAACGGCTACGCTTACGCAGTGTTTTACCAACCGTCTTCTCAACCGCCGCATGATTGACAATGACTTTGACTGTATCGATACGGACGATTTCGCCAACAATCTCTTGACTAGGAATCTCAAAGGGACGAATCGTTTTATCTTCCCTGCGAACATCGACCATATTTTCTTCAAGTTCTTCGGTTTCGTCTTTGAGTTTTTTTGCCAGCTTACGCATTTTGCCGCCCTTGTGAGCGAAAAAATTGACTTTTTCTTTACGGTCTTGAATCTGTTTTTCAAGCTGAGCGTTCTTCATCCGCTCGCGTTCAATCCGCTTTTCAATTTCTTCAACCACGGAAAAATAGTCGCCGACATAATTTTCTATTTTGTGCGTATAAACATCGAGATACAAGACGCCCTCGGTAAAACAATTCAAAAAATCGGCGTCGTGGGAAATAACAATGACGGTTTTATCATACATAATCAAAAATTGAATCAAGTGATCAATACCGGCTTGATCCAAATTGTTGGTCGGCTCGTCTAACAATAAAATATCCGGATTTTGCAACAAAGCGAAGGCTAAAAGCAGGCGCGCTTGTTGACCGCCGGACAAATCCCCGACCTTGCGGTCGACCGGAACATCAAAATTGACCGCTTCCATCGCCTTACTGACTCGGCTTAACAAATTCGGAGGTACGACTTCAAAGGCTTTGGCAAAATACTGTTCGATCGTCAAATCAAAGTCTTCTCGCGCCACTGCTTGTTTAGCCGTACCGATAGTCGCATTATTGGTAATTGAAACCCGTCCGCTTTTCGGTTTTAATTCGCCGCGGATTAAATTGAATAAGGTGCTTTTGCCCGCGCCGTTTTGACCCATCAAGGTGAACTTGGCGCCGCGGCGCAAACTGAAGCTGGCCTCATCTAAGACCGGCTTCTTTTCCAAATATTCAAATGTTACGTTATCAAAACGCAAAATAACTTCTTCGGACATACAATTAAGAAAGCCACCTCGAGGGTGGTTTCTTATTTATTTCTTCTTTCGTTTAGCGGCCTTGGCTTCAAGCATCGCGGCTTTGATAGCGAGGCGTTTCTTAGTTTTATGCGACCGTGTCTTTTGGATTCGGCCGATCGGTTTGGCTCGTTTTGCCATAGAGATTAATTATATGAATTAATTTGCTCCGAGGGTGGGATTCGAACCCACGACCAATTGGTTAACAGCCAACTGCTCTACCGCTGAGCTACCTCGGAATATAAGGCGCCGGTTACCCGGCGCCAAACAATGCTATCAGAATAGCAAAAAACCGGAAAAAGTCAATGAATTAGTAATCTCGCAGTTTCTTGATAAGAGAATGCTTCTGAATCTTTTCCAAAGTCTTATATTCAATCTGACGGATGCGCTCGCGAGTGACGTCGAATTCGGCGCCGACCTCTTCTAGGGTATGGGAAACACCGTCCAACAAACCAAAACGCATTTCGAGAATTTTTTGTTCGCGCGGCGTCAGCTGGGAAATGATTTCTTTGACATAATCGCGCAAAAGCTGAAGCGCCGCGGCGCGATCCGGCGTAACATTTTTTACATCTTCAATAAAGTCCTCCAAAGTCGAATCTTCTTCGTCTTCGCCAACCGTAGTTTCGAGGGAAATCGTATCTTGCGAAATTTTAATGATGTAGCGAACTTTATCAATCGATTCACCCATTTCGGCGGCAATTTCTTCCGGCAAAGGTTCACGACCTAAATCTTGAATCAATTGACGCTGAATATGCTGAAACTTATTGATTGTTTCTACCATGTGCACAGGGATGCGAATGGTACGGGATTGATCGGCCAAGGAGCGGGTAATCGCCTGCCGAATCCACCAAGTCGCATAAGTTGAAAATTTAAAACCTTTGCGGTATTCAAATTTTTCCACGGCGCGGAAGAGACCGATATTGCCTTCCTGAATCAAATCCAAAAGACTCAAGCCTTTAGAGCCTGCGAATTTTTTGGCAATAGAAACAACTAAGCGCAAGTTGGCTTCAATCAAGCGTCGCTCGGCGTCTTTGTCGCCGCGCTCTTTGCGTTTTGCCAATTCGATTTCTTCTTCATTATTCAAAAGCGGAACCTTACCGATTTCTCGTAAATACATTTGAATAGAATCGGCCGACAGTTCGGAAATATCAAATTTCAAACGGTCCTTATCAGTTCCGAAAATCAAAGCTCCCTGCTCGGCTTTTTTCAAATTGGAATCCGTATCCAAAAAACTGCCTGAATCTTCGACAATGCGGATACTGTTACGCTGCAAACGTTCGAGCAATAATTCATAATCATAAATATAATGCTCGACATTGGGCAAAGCTTGCAATAATTCGGTTTCTGTCACAAAACCGCGCGGTCGCACTTTGGCTACCAGCGCATCAATCGCTTGATAATCCGGTTTAACAGCCGAGGCTTTAAGGGCCGGGCGCGCTTTAATCTTAATCGGCTTTTTCGTCTGCCTTCCGACAGGCCTGCTCGCCGACTTTTTTTTCTTAACAGCGATTTTTTTTACCATTTTTTTCTTTTTCTTAGGACCCATAGCGTACAACTTATTCGGCGGACGTGGTCATACTCCGCATCTCTTCCGCCAAATCATTGAATTCTTTCAAAAGAACATCAAGCCGTTGATTACGTTCGGCGTCCGGTGTTTGCGATTCTAGTTCGCCAATCAATTTGGCGACAGCTTTAATCCGGCGACTCAAGTAAGAACGGCGGAGTTCGTTTTGAATGTTTTTAACCGAAGCGCTAGCCGCTTCGGGATTAATATCGACAAATTCCTTCTCAACTAAAATGGCGAGTCGATCCAATGCTTGAATATCGCCCGCCGAAAGGCCTTGGTTTTGGAGCCAAGCCCGAAAATTCCCGTAGCTGAAAATATCTTCCTCATCAGTACGAGTAACGTTCTTATTATAATAAACTACGAGCTGTCTGTAAAGAGTCTGATTTGATAATCCTATCACCTGTTCGGCCGGGACATAGGGGCTGACTGTCGGAATAAGGTCAGGGAATAATAAGAGCAAAGCAACCAGTTGTTCTGATAAAAGCTCCTCTCTTTTCTTCTCTTCTTTTTCAGGCAAAGCTTCGACTGCCGGAGCTGTTTCTGCCGGACTTTTGATTGAGGATTGAAATTCGCGCAAAACAACTTCATTAACATCTGCGGCTTGGCTCAATTTTTTAAACCAAAAATCTCTTTCAACGCTATTGGCCAAACGGGCGATTCGCGGCAAAATTTCCCTGACGATTGCCTTGCGTCCCGCGGCGGTTTCCGTATCATGAATTTTGCAAGCTTCTTCAAGATAATATTCCATAACCGGTCGCGCCTGTTTCAAAGCTTCTTTCCAGCCTTCAAGATCGCGCCTGATGCATTCATCAGGATCTTTGCCCTCGGGCACTATAACAATCAAAGCTTCCAATTCGGAATGGAAAGCCTGATCACTTCCCCGATCAAGAGCCTTGCGTCCGGCAGAATCGGTATCAAAAGCAAAGGCGACTCGGCTTACAAAACGCTTTAATAAACGAGCTTGTTCTTCGGTCAAAGCCGTGCCTGAAGAGGCAACGACATTATTAAATCCGAATTGGTGCGCCGTTAAACAATCCATCTGCCCTTCGACTACGATAGCAAAATCATTTTCTCGCATCGCTTGCTTAGCCTTATCTAAACCGAAGAGCACGCGGCTTTTGTCATAAACTATGCTTTGCGGACTGTTAACATACTTGCCTTGGCCTTCGTATTTCTTCTCCAATTCCGGCAAAAGCCGACCGGTAAAACCAATCGTATTGCCGTTAACTTCGCGGATTGGAAACATAATCCGGCCGCGGAAACGGTTGTAATTTCTCCCGGCCTCTCTTTCAATCGACAAACCCGCGGCTGAAATTTCTTTGTCCTTAAAACCCTTGTCTTTTAAAAACAAAATCAAATCGTCCCAAGAATCCGGCGCATAACCGAGTCGCCACTCCTTGATTATTTCTTCGCTAACTCCGCGCTTGGTCAAATAATCGCGTGCCGCGGCTCCGGCCGGACCAAGCAAAACAAAATGATAGAATTCCGCCGTTTGATCCAAAATATCTAAAACCTTATTGCGCAAGGAAGCATTCGGTCCTTGTTCCTGACTTAAAACAACGCCGGCCCGAGGGGCGAGCAAACGCAGAGCTTCAATAAAAGTCAGCTTTTCTATTTCCATTATAAATGAGAAAAGATCGCCGCCGCGGCCACAGCCGAAACAATGCCAAACCTGCTTTGTCGGACTGACGTTGAACGACGCCGATTTCTCATTATGGAATGGACAGCGAGCAACAAAACTCAGCCCCGCCGGTTTTAGCGGAACATATTGGCGAATAATCTCGACTATATCAAGACGAGCTTTTATTTCATCGGACGGACTGAGCATGTTTTACTTTTTAAACTTTGACCAAGGATTATTTGAATTGCTCGGTTTTACCAAGCCGCCGGAACCTGTTCTAAAAAAACTTTTTAAGCGCTCACCTTCGGCTAAAACCGGTCCCTCGTCATCATACTCGCCGCTATGAGCAGTGTTGCCTTCATAACTGACTTGTTTTTGATCAAGATGTAAATTGAAAACCAAAGTGTCGCCCTGTTCTTTTACATAAATATGAAAACGAGGATAGGCGCCGCCGCCTAATTTACGGACAAAGCTAGATTGACCATTATGACGATTTTCAATATAGTCATATCCCGCCTGCCGCAAAAATTGCGGATAAGTTACGCTTAATTGATTTTGTTTGATAGTAATTTTCATGTCTGCGGAGGGTGAGGGATTCGAACCCTCGGTACCTTTCGGTACACACGCTTTCCAAGCGTGCGCACTAGACCGCTATGCGAACCCTCCGAATCTTACCGGTTAGCGTTCAATTTCTGCTGTATCAGGGATCGCAAACCGAGCGCGGCGCTCCCGTCAGGATATGTAAAATCCTCATAAGGCAAGGCGCCGGGAACGTATTGATTGTTAATAAAACTGGCCGGAGTACCGATTACTCCCAGGTTTTTAACTTCATCTTTTTGCGCCAGTATCTTAGCTTTATATGTCTCATTCGTCAAACAACGGTTAAAAGCTATCGGTTCCAAGCCGATTTTATCGGCATTGGCCTTAATGGCCTCAAGGCTCAGGGTGCCCGACTTATTGTCGTCGAATAATTCATGATACATTTCCCAGAATTTACCCGACTCAGCGGCGCATTCCGCCGCCAAAGCCGCCGGAATCGCCTGTTCATGACTAATCAAAGGAAAGTGTCGAATAGCGACCACTAAATCAGCTCCGAATTCAGCCTTAGCGCGATTAATGGTTTCATAAAATTGTCCACAAAAGGGACACTCGAAATCATCATAGACAATTAAGGCGACGGGCGCGTCTATCGCTCCCCAAAGATGATCGTCGCGCTCTAGCGGTCGAACATTTATATTTTGATTAACGCTAACCGCTCCGGCCAAGCCGGTATCATCGCCTGTCGGCGCCACTACGGTCGGCTGTTGCTTGGTTTCAATTCCAAACCATTGCGCTAGACGGCTGCGGTTTTCGGCCACCGACAAATACAATAAAGCCACCACTACTATGCCTGCCCCGCAAACAATCATCAGCAGGCGCAAGGCATTAGAGATTTGATTAGCTTTGAAAAAATTATAAGGTTTCTGCATATGAAAATATTATAGGTTCGCTTTACTAAAACGGTCAATTGTCAAAGACTCGCAAGCCCGGGCAACGGACAATAATTTTTCTTCATTTAATGCCGGGGCAATCAGCTGCACGCCAATCGGCAAAGGTTTTTTGCTTAAAGGAATGGAAATCGCGGGCAGGCCCGCCAAAGAAGCCGGTACCAAGAAATAATCTTCCAAATACATTTTTACCGGATCCTTGGTATTGGTACCGAACTTGAAAGCCGGAGCCGGCGTCGTTGGAGTTAAAATAATGTCACAACGCTTAAAGGCCTGCGCGTATTCTTCAATTACTTTAGTTCTGACTTTTTGGGCGCGTAAATAATAAGCGTCATAATAGCCGGCGCTTAAACAATAAGTACCAAGCATAATGCGCCGACGAACCTCTGCTCCAAAGTAGGCGCGTGAATTTCCAAAACGCAAACCATCAAAACGTCCTAAGTTAGAACTTATTTCAGAAGGCGTAATAACATAGTAAGCGGCTAAGGCAAAGTCAGTTGAAGGCAGGGACAGAGGAATTAATTTTGCGCCGGCTTTTTTTAATTCGGCCTTAAAACGTTCAAATTCTTTTCTGACGGCCGGTGATACTTTGGCGCTAGCCAGTTCTTTCGGCAAACCGATTTTAAGATTTTTCAAATTAGCCGTCTTGGGCGCTTTGAATTTTTTGGAATATACGCTGGTGGCATCATGTTCGTCATGCCCTTCGATTTCAGAAAGCACTAAAGCTGAATCTTCACTGCTTTTTGCTAAAATGCCGGGCACATCGGTTGAGCTGGTCATAGCAATTAAACCAAAGCGCGAACAAAGACCGTAACTAGGCTTCAGACCAACTACGCCGCATAAAGCCGATGGATGTCTGACTGAACCACCGGTATCGGTACCAAGCGCGAACAAACACAGATCGGCCGCAACCGCCGCCGCCGATCCGCCCGAAGAGCCGCCGGGAACGCGCGTTAAATCCCAAGGATTTTTGGTTGGGCCAAAGGCGCTGTATTCGGTCGAAGCGCCATGAGCAAACTCATCAAGGTTAGTTTTTCCCAGTAGAACGGCGCCGGCTTTTTTTAAACGAGCAATAACGGTTGCGTCATAGGGTGCAACATATTTTCCAAGCATCTTAGAAGCGGCCGTTGTAATAAGGCCCTTGGTCATAATGTTGTCTTTAGCTAAGAACGGTATGCCCAATAAAGCACCGCTTTCTTTTTTAGCTAATCGTGCGTCGGCCGCCTTGGCAGCTTTTAAAGCGCCCGCTTCATCAATGGCCAAACAGGCATTTAGTTTTTTATTAAGACGCTTAATCGCCGCCAGACAATCCTTAGTCAGCTCCAGAGAAGAAATTTCTCCTTTATCAAGCCGCTGGCGCGCTTCGGCAATTGTTAGAAGGTTTAATTTCATATTATTCTAGCACGCGCGGTACACTAATATATTTTCCGCTGCGCCGAGTCGCTTGTTTAAGCGCTGCCGCGCGTTCATCGTTATCCCAAGGAGCAACGGAATCAGGCCGTAAAACATTATCGATTTTTGATAGGCGCGCGGTTGCGGTTTGGCGGTCGACATTGGCGCTAGCTAAATGATCGACATAGCGAACAATACCGCTGATTTCTCGGCGGTACTGATTAGTTTCTTTATCAGTTAATTCCAGTCTAGCCAGATGAGCAAGATGCTCAATATCTTTATTCGATATCTTCATATTTTATTTAACGCAACGAAAACCTATAAGCGTTCCGGCGATTCCGGTCGTAGTTAAATCAACTTGATAAATACCGGCATAAGTCGCGTTCGCAGATGCTACATAACCGCCGCGCATAAAGACATTGCTGTCGGCACTACAACCATCATAACGCCCCAGCGCGTTAGTCGCGTCATTATAGGCGCTATTGCTCGGTCCGGCGGCGGCGCGTTCAGCATCATCTAAATTCGAATCAGTCCATTCAATCAAACCGGTTGAATCATAATAAGCCGCCGTTGTACAAGTCGTCGCCAACCATTCACTAACATTACCCGAAATATCCCAAATCTTATCAGTACTCGATAATAGGTGCGAACGCTTGGCTTGACTGGTTCCTTCGGTCGTTCCATCAAAAGCGAGCGCGGAACCGGCGGTGGTATAGTTGCCTCGATTAACCCAGGAAGTTCCGACAACCCCGCCATTCCAGTTGCCCGCAGTTTGCTCGATATTGCGAGCAATCGTCATCCATTCCGGATTAGTCAATAAATGTCCGCCGATATTGGCACAATAGGTCGCGGCATTAGCCTGAGAAATACTGCCAATCGGATAACCCGAACTAACTGAAACCGGCGCATAAGTCGTTGTGCAAGCGGTCGAAGCATTATTAAAAGTATTATTGGCCGTGGCCGGCGATGTCAGTCCGACCGTCGGGGCGGCAACCGTCGCACATTTAGCTTCATACTTCATGACACAAAAGTCATTAGTGTTAAAAGTTGAAGAGCCAGGCACGGCAACATAACCGGTCGGGCAATTCAAAATTCCGTTAGCGGTCGCGACGCGAATACCAGCATCGATGTCGTCGGTTTTGTCACCGAGACAGAAGGATAGGCTGTAGCGCGCGCCGCTCTCGAGTTGCTTATATTGGTAATCCTGATCGGCACAACCGTTATCGGCGCGCGGCGTCGGATTACTCGGGATGCGCAAAAGATAGTTGGTGCCGCCGTTGGCGATTGAATTGCCCGCGGTAATCGCCGTCGGATAAATGCCGACATCGTTATAATACATTTTCAAAGCCAACTGAATCTGTTTAACGTCAGACAAGCGTCGCGCGTCGCGCGCGCCCATTTTAGCGGTATTAAAATAGACGACAATTAAAGTCGATAAAATCGCTATGATACTGACAACAACCAAAAGCTCGATTAATGTAAAACCGTTTTTTTTCATATTAGGAAGCGATGAGTTCTAAAAATTCTTTTTCGGTCAAAACTCTGACGCCCAATTTTTTAGCGGCTTCGTATTTTGAACCGGGATTTTCTCCGACTACCAAAAAACTGGTTTTAGGGCTAACGCTCTCGGAGATTTCTCCTCCTAGTCTTCTTATTGTAGCCTTTGCCTCAGCACGGGTCAAACCGCTTAAGGTTCCGGTCAGGACGAAACTTTTACTCTGCAAAGGACCGGATGACGCAAGGACGCTCGGAGCGAAAATCAATCCGGCGTCGCTTAATTTTTTAAGAAGCTCAATTTGCGCCGGATTCTCAAACCAAGATTTAATGCTCGCGGCCACCTTAGTTCCGATATCCGGCAAAGTTTCAAAATCAGCCAGCTTTAATTTTCTCATTAAAGCGCCCAGCTCATCAGGTCGACTGATTTTTTTCTTTGACCAGGAAGATAAAGCCCTGCTTAAAACAATCGAAGTTTCTTCGCCGACATGCGGTATACCCAAAGCATAAATGAATTTTTCCAAAGTCGGCCGTTTGGCCTTGGCGATGGCCTCAATCGTATTGGCCGAAGAAATATCGGCAAAGCGTTCAAGCTCCAATAAGTCATCTTTGCTTAAAGCATAAAAATCCGCCGGATCAGCCACTAAGCCGGCTTTGACCAACTGCTCGATTATCTTCGGGCCCAAACCTTCAATATCAAAAGCGCTCTTCGAAGCCCAGTGCTCAAGACGACGCAAACTGACCGCGTAACAATTTTTATTTGGACAACGATAAGCTACTTCGCCTTCGACTTTGACAACTTTGGATCCGCAAATCGGACATAATTTTGGAACGGAGATATTTTTTTCCTGTCCGTTTCTCAACTTTAATAAGACGCCGACTATTTTGGGAATAACATCACCAGCTCGTTCGACAATTACCGTATCGCCGATTTTTATTTTTAAACGTTTTATTTCATCGAAATTATGCAAAGTCGCATTGCTAATGGTTACGCCTTTAACGCGCACCGGTGCCAGCTTGGCGGTCGGGGTTAAAATGCCGCTGCGTCCGACTTGCCAAACAACATCCAAAAGTTTGGTTGTCGCCTGCTCATTGGCAAACTTATAAGCCATCATATAACGCGGTCCTTTGCCGACAATGCCCAAGATATTCCACAATCTTGTGTCATCAACCACCGCAACGACTCCATCGCATTCAAAGGGCAGTCGGCCTCGGTTTTTTTCCCAATGGTGATGAAAGCTGATTAGCTCAGCCAAGTTAGCGCAAGGAGCGTTGGCCTTTAAAGATTTGAAGCCCAACAATTTTGCCAAATCATGTTCTTGCTTATGAAAATAAATTCCGAATTCGGACGCAATATCATAACAATAAAAATCAAGCTCTCGCTCGGCGGTTTTTTTCGGATCGAGCTGTCTAATTGAACCGGCGGCGGCGTTGCGGGCATTGGCCAACAAAGGCTTGCCTTGTTTGGCATACAGAGCGTTCAATTTTTTCAAAGTCGCTTCGCTCATAATCGCCTCACCGCGAATTTCTATTTCTCCCTTAGTAACCGATTCTAATATTTTTTTAGCCTCTTTGGCCAAACCGATTTTAGCAAGTTCCGCTTCACTGGGTATTCGCAAGGCAAGCGGTATGGCTTCGATGGTTTTCAAATTAGCCGTGACATCTTCTCCGACTTGACCGTCGCCGCGCGTTGCGCCTCTGACTAACTTTCCCTGCCGGTACAAAAGACTGACCGCCAAACCGTCCATTTTCAATTCAGCGTAATATGATAAAGCCGCGCGCCCTTGTTTTGATGGTAAAATTTTCAATAAACGATTTTCCCAATCCCGCATCTCTTCTTCACTAAAGGCGTCAGACAATGACAGCATCCTTGTTGAATGCGTAACTTTAGAAAATTTGGCTAAGGCCTTGCCGGAAACGCGCTGAGTCGGAGAATCGGGCGTAATCAAATCCGGAAATTCGGCTTCAAGCCTCTGCAGTTCGTTTTTTAAACTGTCTAAGGCGGCGTCGGAAATCTCCGGCTTATCTAAGACATGGTAGAGATAATTATGCCGGTTTATTTCGGCGCGCAATTTTATTATTCTTTTTTTTACTTCTTCTTTTTTCATGATCTAATATCGACGTAAACATCGGACATAATAATCATTTCCCTTACCTCCGTCTGAGCATATACCGAAAAATCCGAATTGTTTATAATTAGCATTATCCGCGTCCGTTTCATTAGACATCCAATAACAACCTTCACTAGTATTGGTAATCCACCCGAAACTATTTGCTTCAGACATCCTATCCCCTTCTTTACTGCCTGGTAAATACCAATTACTAAAACCGTTAAACGAAAGATCCTCACAAAAACGAACCGCATCAAAACGGTCAAGAGCCGGTTCAATTGATTGCAAAGTCGTAGTGTTATTGCTCCCATCTTCCGAATCTAAGGCATCTGTCTGCAGATAAGAGCCGCCTGTGTTATCCCAGCGCCTAACCAATACATCAACTTGATTTCCGCAATTAGCGCCCGCTTCATCTTCGCAACCTCCCAATACCGCAACCGTATTAAGATTTGAGTCAATAATTGTTCCTCCGCCGCAAGTATCGCCCTCAACGCATTCGTCGCCGCATTCAAGCGTAACATCAGCACAGCTGGTTGGCGGACCGGTACAGACTCCGCTTTGGCAGGTCTGCGGCAAAGTACAACTGCCGCAAGTTCCTCCACAGCCGTTATCGCCGCAATTGTAACCGGCCAAAGAACAGTAATTCAAACAAATGTTGATAGATTTCTGTCGAGCCGTATTCTTATAATATCCTGTGGCTAATAAAGTCGCCGAACCGACAAGATAAGGATCTCCGAGCCCTCCGCTAATGGTGGGAGGAGTAATCGCGTCAACTTCGACGCGATTGCCGTTAGTCGCCGTACCGAAGAGTAAACCGGCGCAGGCTCCGCAGGCGGTTAAACCGTTGGTATCAATACAATCGCCGGCATTGCAGCTATCAAACAAAGAATTATTCAAAAAATATTTCCCCCGCACCCTTTCTAAACCCTGCTGAGCATTGGACAAGGCTTTATCGCGATTTATGCCGCCGGATACTTTATCCAAATTATTGGCAATCATCGCGACACTGACACCGATAGTTACTAAAACCACAAAGGAGGCGGTCAGGACGATGATCATCGCCATGCCTTTTTTTTCTCCAATTATTTTTTTCAAATACTTCATATATTATTTTAAGGCCAATTCGCGACCGTAGTTTGCAATCGCAAAGTTTCTGAATATTCTTGTCCGGCCAAAGTCTGCCCTGTAATCGACATGGTCGCCCGACCTATCGGATAAGTCGCATCGTCGGTATTGGAAACGGAGAACTTCAAAGCCGTAATACGGATGCTGGCCGGAGTAATGAAATCAACCGCCGCTCCGCGCGTCATTTGCAGACGCGGTATTGAGGAGTCATCATTGGCTATCTCGAATACCACGCAATTGCCGTTAGCGTTAGTAAATAATAATTCAGCATCGGAGTTATCGGTACAGAAAAAATTAGTAGAGGCACAGCTCAATGGAACTGAAATGCAGTCAGTTGAAGGATCCTGTAAAACACCGGTGGCTTCATTAGCCATATAGGCCAAAGCGAAATTCAAGCCTTCCTGCAATTCCTTGGAATTAACCGAACGTTGCTGACTATCGATGGCACGAATAAACAAAGTCGTCGAAATCAACATAACAATAGTAAACAAGCTGACGGCAATCATCATTTCAAGCAAGGTCAAACCGAATTGATTGTTTCTTAAATGCATCATAAATTAACGCCAATCAGTCAACTCACTGGTTAAAGAATAAGTATTCTGTCTTGTATCTTCCCTCCAATATACTTCAACCAAAACATCAATGCGCGCCGGATAATCTTCGGTCGCATCATGATAGGTAGTCGTCACCAAACGTCTGAAAATCGTATCCGTACCCGAAGCTTGGGAATATAAATCACTGACTATTTCCAAAGGCGCAACTTCGGAAACCACTGCTGTAGCCGAAGAAGCGATTGTTAAATCATAATCGATTGTAAAATTATAATCCGTGGCGTCAGTTTCAATAGCAAGACTGAAAAAAGGCGAAAGATCAGCAATATAATTAGCATCACGTTTATTGCGAACCAAATCTTGACCCTCCTTGGCTAAATAGGCGGCAATTAAATTATTTTTAGAGGAACGCTCGGCTTCGGCCGATAAAATAGCCAAAGAAGTTACTCCTCCGAAAACCATAATCAAAAGTCCTATGGCAACAACCACTTCAAGCAAAGTAAAGCCCTGTTTTTTAAATTGATTTTTCATTCTTTGAATTATTCGATTGTTACCGCGGCAAAGGGATTGACCCAAATACTTTTACGGGCGGCGCTGACCAAATCGTCAAGTTGAATTTCCAAATCGCCGGTGCCCGAGGTAATAATTGTGCCCTTAAAGCGCGGTTCGGCCGTTGCGTCGTAAAAATAAACCGCACCGTTAGTGTGTCCTAAACTATTAAAATAAATCGCCCCCAAATCGATGTTCTTGCTAAAAACCGTGGTTTTGAATTTTTCATTGCTATCATAAGCTTTATCGCCGTCAAAGTCGGCAAAAACCGTATATGAATTACCAGTATCGTCAAGATAAACTCCCCAGCCCGGAGCCGTCTGCAATTGAAATTGTTCCGAATTAAGCGCTGATAAAGCGGCCGCGCGCAAATCGCTGGTTAAACTTTCCGCCGCGGCCCTTAGATTGGATTCGGAATTGACGCGATTAAAACTGGTTGAGGCGATGGCGAAGATTACCGCGATGATCGCCAGCGTAACTACAATCTCTATTAGGGTAAAACCGCGCTCAGCGGGTGAGAATTTTTTTGGCTTCATCGTTTTGCGGATCCCTGTTGGCTTGATAATCTTCAAAAGACATTTCAATCGCAATTTCCGGTTCGATGCCGAGCTCATGGATATATGAACCCTTAGGAGTCAGCCATTTAGCGGTAGTTATTTTCACAACCGAACCGTCTTCAAGCTGGCGCAAAACTTGGACCGAGCCTTTGCCAAAGGTTTTTTCGCCGACTAATTTAGCCAAGCCGTAATCTTTGAGAGCGCCGGCTACAATTTCCGAAGCGGAGGCGCTACCTTCATTGACCAAAACAACCGTCGGAATCGAAGCGAGTCGCGCCGTACCGCGCGAGACATGTTCGATACGGCGACCGTCGCCGAATTCTTCAGTGACGATTGAACCTTCTTTAACCCATTCACTGGCCACCAAAACCGCCGTATCAAGATAGCCGCCTGGGTTATTGCGCAAATCAAGAATAATTCCGCGCGGCTTTTTTATTAAAGCCTCGGAAACGGCCTGATTGAACAAGCTGTCAGTATCATTATTGAAATTGGAAATTTTTATTGTGAACAAGCCGTTACTTTCGTCAAAGGTAGTTTTGATGCTTTTAACTATAACCGTATCCCGAACAATCGAAATATCAATCGGCTCGCGCGATCCTTCGCGCACCAGCGTCAATTTAACCGAAGTGCCTTTCGGTCCGCGTATTTTTTTAACGGCTTCTTCAACGGAAAGGTCCTGCGCATTTTCGCCATCGATGGCGTAAATCTTGTCTCCGGTTCTAACGCCCGCTTTAATCGCCGGCATGCCTTCAAGCGGAGCTATAATAGTCAAAACATCATCACGAAAACCAATTTCCGCACCGATACCATCAAAGGTGCCGGACAAATCTTCTTCGAATTCGCGCGCTTCTTCGGGATTCATGAATACCGAATAAGGATCGTCAGTGGCGCCGACCAAGCCGCTTAAAGCTCCGTAAAAAAGTTTCTTTTCAGTCAGCTTATTTTGATCGACATAATCTCGTTTTAGAGTATTCCAAACTTCCCAGAACAATTTGAAATCGACATCATTGCTGATGGTTTTTTTATTAAGGACACTGCCCTCAAAAACGTTCAAGGGGTTGGTCAAATTTGAACGGTCTGCCATTGATGAACCGGCCCAAAAAGCCAAAAGCACTAAAACCAAGGTTCCTATATAAAGGCGCCATGGACTCTTTTTTACAAAAGGTGAATGGGGTTGATTTTGCATAGACATGTATAGTATTGTATCATAATTAACGTCCATATGGCCAAATTCATTATCAGAGGTCAAAAGCCACTTAACGGAACAATCGCGGTCGGCGGTGCGAAAAATGCCGCCTTGAAAATAATTCCGTCAGCCTTGCTTTCAGAAGAGCCTCTTAATATAAAAAATTTACCCGAAATAGAAGATATCAAGCGCTCGCTGGAGTTATTCGCCGATCTCGGCGGCCTTATTGAGGGGCAGGCTCCGAACTTGCGTCTCAGTTTGCCTGTTCTTAATAAAACCAATCTTGATTCTAAATTTGCCAATAAATTGCGCGCTTCAATTATGTTTGTTGCGCCGCTTTTGGCTCGCGCCGGAAAAGTCAGCTTCCCCCATCCCGGCGGTTGCGTCATAGGCGCCGGCTTGCGGCCGATTGATTTATTTTTGGACGGCTTCGCCGCCATGGGTGCGGAAATAAAATTCAGTGATGGACAATATCACCTTAGCGCTAAACGCTTAAAGGGTTGCGATTTTTTCTTTACTACGGTTAGCGTCACGGGGACCGAGAGCATGATTATGGCCGCGACGCTGGCAGAAGGCAAAACAACTTTGAAAAATTGCGCGATGGAACCGGAAATAGAATATTTGGTTAATCATCTCAACGAGCGCGGCGCTAAAATCAGCGGCGGCGGCACGTCAACAATAATTATAGAAGGCGTCGATCATCTGCGCGGCGGAGAAACAACCATTATTCCCGACCGTATTGAAACCGGCACTTTCGCGATTCTGGCCGCGGCGACACGATCGCCTTTAACTATAACCAATTGCCGCCCCGACCATCTAGAAGCGCTCTTAGCCATCTTTACTAAGCTGGGCATTGTTATGGAACGCGGCGACGATTACCTGAAAATAATTTCCGTTCCAAAAATTTTGCCAGCCTACAGTCTTAAAACTCACGAGTACCCCGGTTTCCCGACTGACTTGCAATCTCCCTTTACGGTTTTAATGACTCAGGCCGATGGAACTTCCTTGATTCATGAAACTATTTATGATCGCCGTTTGCTCTTTACCGACATGTTAACTCAAATGGGAGCCAATATAACCATGTGCGATCCTCACCGCGTTGTTATTCAAGGTCCGACGCCTTTGCGCGGGCGTTCTCTAACATCACCCGATCTACGCGCCGGTATTTCAATGATTATTGCCGCCGCGCTTGCTTCCGGAACTACGGAAATAGATAACATTTATCAAATTGAACGCGGTTACGAACATATTGAAGAACGTCTCTTTGCCCTAGGACTCGATATAAAACGCAGCGAATAATATGGCCCTTAAATATCGCCGTCTCATTTTTGCTTTTTTTATTTTGCTTTTCTGTTTTCTCGTTCCGCTGGTCTTATTATATGCCACCGGAAGAACTATTAACTGGCGCCGATTCTCTTTGGAGAAAACAGCTACCATATTAATTGACAGCGAACCAGCCGGTGCCGCTATTTTCTTGAATGGCAAAGCGGCCACCAACAGTCTGCTTGATATTTTTACGCCGCAGGCCGCCACGACCCAGGCCCGCATCAAAGATTTATCGCCGGGCGAATATGTCGTCAGGTTGGAAAGTTACGGTTATTGGCCTTGGGAAGAGCGAATCAAACTTTCGCCGGGTGAAGCGCTCAATCTCGGTACGGTTCGCCTTTTTAGCCAAAGCAAGCCCGAGTTGATTAAAGCGGTCGTTGCTGAACAAAGCGTCGCCTCGCCGCAAGGTTCTTACTTGGCCTTATTGGAGAAAGCAAGCCTGACCATAATCAATACTGAAAACGACCAAAGCGATTCAATTGCCTTACCCGACAATGTAACGGCAGGCAACTTGTTATGGTCGCCCGATGAAAATTCTATTTTAATTGGTTCTGCTCTTATAAGCTTGGGGGATAAAAAACTGCGAACAATCAACGCCGAGCCGGGCGTCCTGCCTTCTCTTCTTCATTGGGATAGGCTAGATTCTTCTTTATTGTACGGTCTAAGCAATAAAAAACTTTTTAAACATAATCTGACCAACGGACAAAATTTCTTTTATGAAATTTCCGAATTGAAAGATGACGAAATAATCAGTGACTTTCAAATCTATAAAGACCAAGCCTATTTGATTATTCGTCGAGCGGACGGTGGCGAGAAATTATTGGCCGGCACCTTGGGCCGAAGCTTGGATGCGGTTGACCTTCCGCCCGGACAGTATCATTTCATTCTTGAAAACCACGATCGTCCAGTACTGCGCAACGCACAAACCAACTATCTTATCGATAAGCCACTTCCTTTATTTTCTAAACCGCGTCTTTTAGAGATTGCCGGCCGCATTTCGGTAGCTCGCGGATTAGGCGCTTCGATTATTTATGCAACGCCGCTGGAATTAAGACGTTGGGATTCCGAGGAAAACGATTTTCTTTTAAACCGTTTCGGTTCGCCGGTTACCGGTTTATGGCCGATTGATGACGGACAAACCATAGTCGTCAGTCTTAACGATGATATTCGAGTTTATACGCAAGGCCGGGCTTCATTTACTATAAGTTTGGCGCCGATTAAAAATTCCGCCGGATTGACGATTTCTAAAAATCAAAAAGCCGTTTATATTTACGGCTCTTATCAGGATACTACCGGTGTCTTTAGACTTATTCTCTAGTGCGAGACGGGATTTTTAAGTCCCCACTTCATAGTATAGCGCAGCCATGACTTCAAATGATGGCGGCTGGCCGCACTCATAAAAAAGGTATACCAGGGCTGACGGGCGCTGGCTCGGTTGTGATTATGAATGATTGAAGCCGAGGGATAATAATAAACCTGCCAATTCTTATCCCAAAACCGACGGCACAAATCAGTATCCTCAAAGTATAAAAAGAAGCGTTCATCGAATAAACCGACTTCGGTCAAAGCTTTGCTTCTAATGAAAAGACAGGAGCCTAATAGCCAATCGACTGCGCGCGGTTTTTGTTTGTCATAATCGCGCATCAAAAAACGGGCTATTTCTTTATCACCTAAACCACCCAAAAAAGTTCGGCGGAAAATCGGAGTTAAGAGGCTGTGCCAACGATAACAGGAATCTTGAGTCGTACGATCAGGGTGAAATTGTTTGGGGCCGACCATTCCGATTTCAGGATTTTCTTCCATAAAGCGGAATAACTTGCTAAAGGTGTCGGCAAAGGCCAAGGTGTCGGGATTCATAACAACTTTGTACTTGCCGCGGGCGCGCCGTAAGCCCAAATTGTTGCCTCCGCCCATACCGAGATTTTTTTCGCTTTTAATAAAAATTGTTTTTGGATGCTGCCATGACAAAATTTGCCCGATTGTATCATCGGAATTATTATCGACTACGATAATTTCGTAACGCAGGTCGCCGAAAACGGCTTCTTCAATAGACTTTATGCAATTAAGCACAAAGGCCTTGCTTTTATAATTAACAATTACGAAGCTGATATCCATAATCACCAAAACATAATTAAACGCACCATTCTCCAATATAGCGCAAATATGGGATTAATCAAACGCAACTTAACATCATCGATTTCTTGATACCAAATACGTCCGGTCCATAAGGAACTGCAAATTCTCTCCGATACGACGCGTTGCGATTGGATCCGGCGACGTTCGCGGATGATATAAGCCCAATGAGAGATCGACAAAAAATAGGCCCAGACCTTGAGTTTTTCTTTAAACCAACCTGATTTGAGAGAAAATAATATCAAACCCATTTCCATAACTATAAACGCCGGCAAAATCGCCAATAACGTCAAACTATGGAAATTTTTTAACATGACAAGAATACGATTTCGATCCATCCAATAAAATTTAGAGATTGATCGCCCGAATTCATATTTATGATAAGCAAGGGCCGTAGGCAAAATGTGACAAGACTCACCGCTTAGCCACAAACGCAGACAGATGTCCTGATCTTCGTTATACATCCAAAATTCTTCATCGAATAAACCGATTTTTTGCAAAGCAGTTAAACGAAACAGGACAGCGGCGCCCGAGGCGTAAGAAATAGGTTTGATATTTTCATCAGAAGTTCTCAGGGGCTGGCGATAAGCTCGGCAAAAACCAAAACCGAGAAAGTGGGTTTCATTGCCAAGGCTGTTAATCAGATTTTTTTCCGGCCACAACATAATGCGCGGTTGAACAGCGGCCGCGGAATTAGTTTCGGCATAAGCGAGCAGTTTTTCTAGACAATCGGACTCGGCCAAAGCATCCATGTTAATTAAAAAAGCGAAGGAAAAATTTTCCTCAAGCGCGAGACGCAGGGCGGCGTTATTGCCGCCGGCAAAACCTTCATTTTTTTCCAAGCAAATAAGCCTTGCCTCCGGAGCCGCCGCTTTTAGATAAGCGCTGCTTGAATCGCTTGATTCATTATCAATCAAAAACAAAGTAAAGTCCTGATAAGTTTGCGCGCGCAAACTCGCCAAACAATCGGCTAAATATTTTTCAGCATAATCTTTCCAATTGGGGCTGATGATAACTGCGACCTTCTTCATATCAAGTCTTTGTACGGCCCTTGAGATTAAAGAGATCGGCCAGGGCCATAATGCCTTCGGAAAAATCCCAAGCCACTTCCAATAATTTCGCTTGCCAAGCCGGCTGCCATTTTTCAAAATAAGAAATCATTGAAGCATGGAAATATTTTTGCTTTGTGGAACGCGGAACTTGTTCAAAGCTTTGCCCGACAAAATCAATCGCTTCAGCGGACGGCGTGTACCAAACTTCCAATCCTTTGTCTTTGGCGCGGCGGCAATAATCAACTTCTTCAAACCACAGAAAGTATCGTTCATCCAAAGGACCGAGCGCCTCATAGGCCGAACGGCGAATTATAAAGAAAGCTCCGCGGATCGAATCAACCCTTTGCGCAGACTTATAATCAAAATCACGTCTCAAGTAATTATCCAGCAAAGCCGGGGCCAAATGGGCCAATTTCAAGACAATGGCCAACTGATCTCCCAAAGCGGGGAAACGGCGTATCTGAGCAATATTATTGCCCTGGCTATCTTTAAGCTTAATGCCGGTAATCGCCGCTCTGGGCTCATTTTTTAGCCAATTAAGGCAATCGCTGAGCGTTGTGGGCCTTAGCAACATATCCGGATTCAAAAGCAAGAGAAAAGATCCGCTGGAGCGGGCCAAGCCCTGGTTGCAGGCCTTGGCAAAGCCGAGGTTAAGAGAATTGGCAATCAGCTGAACTTGAGGAAAATCAGTGCGAATCATTTCCGCCGTACCGTCATTTGAAGCGTTATCAACGACAATAATTTCAAAAGATGCCCCGCTAGAAGCCAGGATGCTCTTAAGATTATCGGCTAATTTATTTTTGACGTTCCAAGAAA
The DNA here is from genome assembly GCA_002344425.1 of Candidatus Falkowbacteria bacterium UBA2355. Taxonomy (GTDB): domain Bacteria; phylum Patescibacteriota; class Patescibacteriia; order Patescibacteriales; family Patescibacteriaceae; genus Patescibacterium. The sequence continues at coordinate 9,482 of DDTV01000008.1, read as the reverse complement.
CGATGATGATTGAAAAATCCATAAATCTTCTTGTAATCCGGCAATAAACTCGGCTCCAAAATCAAAACGTAAACAAACAAAAATCCGGCCCTAATCAGTATATCAATTTTAGCAATCGGATTCTGAACACGCCAATGTTTGATAAATAGAAAATATTGGTGAATGAAAGACCAATGATTGATTGAAGACGAACGTCGGCGGCGGCCGAAAAAACGCGCGGCTAAACTGCCGCCAGCGGCCGTCCGGTCGTGATAAGCGATGGCTTGCGGGACTAAGGCGGAAGCAAAGCCCGCTAAGTTAAGACGATAAGCCAAATCACAATCTTCCTTATACATGAAAAAAGCTTCATCGAAATATTGGCCCTCTGCGGCAACTTTTTGCAAAGCGCTCATTCTATATAATGCCGCGGCGCCCGAGGGTCCGATGATTTTTTCATTATCATATTGCCCGTAATCGGTTTTGCCTTGGCCGATATCGAAAAAATACAAACCGCTTTTAAATCCAAGGCCGCAGCTATCGATAATATCGGTGAATTCATTGGCTTTGAAATTCCATCGCAATAATTTGGGCGCGACTGATCCTAAGTCTTGTTTATTCTCCAAAGCTTCAACCAATTTTTCCAAGGCATCGCTTTTAAGATAAACATCGGGGTTAACCACGAAAAAATAATCTGCTCGCTGCGAGCGGGCCTGTTCAATCAATTGGTTGTAGGCTTTGCTGAAACCGAGATTATGGTCGGTATTATCATGAATAATCAACTCGAAATTACGAAAGCTTTGAGCTTCCAAAGATTTTTTAAACCATGTTAAATACGGCGCAGTTAAGGCGCCGAATGTAATAATACCAACGAAAACTTTGGGTTGCGGATTTATCATGTTAGATAATCATGTCTTGCTGAAGTTTTGTTTTGGCTAGATTTTGAGCTTCAAGCAAACTGTCAAAGGTACCGGCATCGATCCATTCGTTTTCTACCATAGCAACCTCCAACTCGCCTTTTTCAAGATACCAATTGTGCAAATCGGTTATTTCCAATTCGCCTCGCTGACTCGGTTTAACGTTTTTAGCCACTTCAATAACGCGATTGTCATACACATATAAACCGGTAATACAGAGATTGCTTTTCGGTTGTTTGGGTTTTTCCTCGATTGAAAGGGCTCGGCCGTTTTTATCGACTTCAACAACTCCGAAGCGCTCCGGATCGCTAACCGCCTTGGCAAAAATTTTAGCGCCGCTCTGGAAATTTTTTATTTCCTGACTGACATCATCGGCGAAGATATTATCACCCAGAATCATAACCACATCATCTTTGCCAACAAAGGTTTCGCCGATTATGAAGGCGTCGGCCAAACCGCGCGGTTCATCTTGAATTTCATAAGTGAAACGGGCGCCGAATTCCGCTCCGCTTCCCAACAAATTAAGATACTGTCCGGCATGTTCCGGACCGACAATAATTAAAATATCTTTGACGCCGGCTTTCAACAAAGTATTCAAGGGATAATAAATCATCGGCCGGTTGTAAATCGGCAGCAAACCTTTGCTGGTTACTTTGGTGCAGGGCCGCAAACGCGTCGCGCGGCCGCCGGAAAGAATAATGCCTTTCATGAAATTTTATAATTTGAAATATAATCGTCGAGCGCCGCCTGCCAATTTCTTAAAGCCGGGCGCTTGGTATTAAGTAATAATGAATGCTTGGGCCGGCTGGCCGGACGGGGAAAATCACTGGCGGCTACGGCGCTGGTCTCAACTTTTAATCCGAGTTTATTGAAAAAATACTCGGCCGCTTCGAACCAACTCGCCTCTCCTGAATTTACCAAATGATAAATTCCGGAAGGACACTCCTCTTCAATCAAACTCATAACCGCGGCGGCCAAATCAACCGTATAAGTAAATGAGCCGCGTTCATCCGAAACAATCTTAACAGCTTCGCCTCTTTTTGCAAGCTTTAACATAAGCTCGAAAAAACTCGGCTTAGCGGCCGGACTAGAGCCTCTTGGGCCGAACAACTTAGAAGTCCGCACCAAATACCAACGCAGACCCTTGCCCGTCAAACTAATTAATTCGGTTTCGCCATCGCGCTTGCTTTGCGCATAAACGCTTTGCGGAGAAGGTTCGTCGTCTTCAGCATAACCTTGTTCCGAATCTCCGTTAAAAACATAGTCGGATGAAAAATGCACCAACCTAGCGTCGACTTCAACCGCCGCTCTGGCTAAATTAGCTACCAATTCAACGTTCAATTGGCGAGCCAAGTCGGCCGCCTCTTCCTTGCTTTCACAAGCATCAACATCGTTATAAGCTACGGAGTTGATAATCACATCAGGCCGAATGTCTGAAATTTTTTTCAACAACAAGCCCTCGTCAGTAACATCAATATCGGGTTTGTCCCAAGAAACCAAAGTAAAGCCTTCCTTATCTTTAAGACAATTAGTAAAAGCCGTGCCGAGGTTTCCGGCGGCTCCAAGCAAAAGTATAGTCATATTATTTTAGAAGCGCCTTGAGATATTCTCTAATCTCAATTTGTTCTTCGGGCGTATTGTCCATATCAAGCACAATAAAGGAGGCAATATAAGCCTGAGGAACATACCTAAGGTAATGCAAAGTCGACAAGCTTGTCAAACGACGCATTTCTTTGGAAAATAAACGGCCATACCAACGGTTGGAGACGGGACGAACCTGCGTTACTTGCAGACTGTGGTGATCAAGGGCATGAATCGAGACCGTGTATTTTTTCTTATTCTGAGTACGATCACGTTCCAGCGTCGCAACATCAAGACAAACTCCGTTAGTCCCGGCTCGAGTCAACGCTTCATCGCTGAACAAACTAGTATATTTATTTTCCAGAGGATTTTCAAAAATAATTTGCGCCGCATATTTCGGTATGGTCGCCAAAAATCCAAAAGAACGGTTAGATACCGTCAGGCCGAACCACTTCGTATTGTAGTTGGTCGCCAAATAATCAAATTCCCAAGCTTCCATATCAACAGAAACCTGAACATAGGGAATAGAAGTCAATTGGCTCTTTTCCAGCAAACGATAGAACTCGCGGCGTTCATCAAGGGAGGCCTTGTCCAGAAAAAAAGCAATTTCTTTCAAATTCAAAGCATCCAAGGCGCTAAGATAGTCGCGCCACGGAGTTGCCGGGGTGATTTGAATGCTTAAAAAAATATTATATTTAGGACCTTGTTCCATCATAATTTAGCTAAAAGCGGTCTCCACCAAGCTTCATTATCAGTATACCACTGAACCGTCTCTTTGAGGCCGGTTTCGAAAGAAACCTCGGCTTTCCAGCCCAATTCACGCCTTGCCTTACTAGAGTCAATTGCATAACGGAAATCATGGCCCGGCCGATCGTTCACATATTCAATCGCAGATTCATCGCGTGACAGGGCCGCGATTAAACGCCGCGCAATTTCCAAATTACTGGTTTCATTGTTGCCTCCCAAACAATAGGTTTCACCCAAACGTCCTTTTTCAATAATTTTCATAATTCCGGCAACATGATCACCAACAAAAATCCAATCTCTGATATTGTCTCCGCGACCGTATAGAGGGACTTTTTTCCCGTCAATCAAATTGGCGATGAAGCGCGGAATCAATTTTTCGGGAAATTGATACGGTCCGTAATTATTCGAACAATTGGATATCGTAATCGGCAATTTATATGTATGGAAATAAGCGCGCACTAAATGATCGCTGGCGGCCTTCGAAGCACTGTAAGGACTGCGCGGATCATAGGGATTATTTTCTGTAAATTTAGGGTCATCGGGTAGAAGCGTTCCGAAAACTTCATCGGTTGAAACATGGTGAAAACGCACCGGCGGATTTTGCAGACGTGCGGCTTCCAGTAAAACCCTGGTTCCTTCTACATTGGTACGGATAAAATCACGGCTCGATAGAATCGAGCGATCAACGTGACTTTCCGCCGCGAAATGGACTATTAAATCCACCTCGGCGACCAAGTCATTAACTAATTTTTCATCACAAATATCGCCTCTGACAAAACGATAATTGGGAAATTTATTGAATTCCGCAATGGTCTGCTCGCTAGCGGCATAACTTAAAATATCGAGATTAATTATTTCATCGCTCGGCTTGGTTGAAAGCCACTGGCGAATAAAATAAGAACCGATAAAACCGGCGCCACCGGTAACGAGCAGTTTCATATTTTTTAGCCGATTGCTTGACGCAGAAGACCGGCATAATGCTCGGCTTGGCCCTCGTCATAAGCGTTTTGCGGCCAGCGTCCTAAACCGTCGCCTTCAGCGCGGGGCACAACATGAAAATGGACATGAGGAATGTGCTGATTGGCGGCATCTTTATTATCGAGAAAAATACTATAACCTTTGACTCCCAAGCCATGTAGCATGGCGGCGCCGACTTTTTGAACGGCGATCATCAAACCGCCCAACTCTTCATTGGACAAATCCTCAAGTGAGTCGGCCATGCGTTTAGGCGCGACGATGACATGCCCGGGCTCAATCGGCAAAACATCCAAAAAAGCTATGAAGGCATCATTCTGCCAAATAATTTCAGCCGGCATTTCGCCGTTGGCGATTTTTGCAAAAATTGTTTTTTCCATATTTAAGTTATTTTATAAGGCGAATTTTCATCCGTTTCCCAACGAATTTCATCAACCTCTTCTTTTTTATCAACTCCCCGATAGAGCTTGTCGGGCAAATTAATCGAATAAGCCGCTTGATTGCTGACGCATTTATAACCATGCACTACGCCGGGCGGAACAATGACCAAGGTTGGTGCTTGTTCGCCAACCAACAGTTTTTTATATTCTCCCTTGGTGGCGCTATTTTCGCGGCGGTCCCATAAATGCAATTCAAAATCTCCCGGACCGACAAAAATAAAACAATCGGATTGTTCGCGATGTTCATGCGGTCCGCGAACGACGCCGGGCAAGGTCAAACTGACATAACCCATTGCCGGATCAAAGTCCGTTTGGTCATTACGAAAAATCTCGGCCAACCAACCACGATCGTCCGAGAAGCGCTCCAATGATTTTATTATTACTTTTTCCATAAACGCAGTATAGCACTAATAAGCCATATTATCAACCAATAATTGAGGTTTAAATACGCTAAAACCGAGCCCGGCCAAATACTCTCCAGCACTAATAATACAAGCAACGCGCTCCCCAAGGCGAGGTTAATTTCTTTCAAAATAACGTCGGACATAGTCATAAATATCTGGTTCTAAAACTTCTATTTTTATTTCTTTTATATTCAGGGGTTCTTTGGACAAGGCGGCGTTCGGCGCCGATATCATAAAGGAATATTTCCCTTTTTCCCGGTAAGCTCCCCGTAAATCAAATTCCATGCTTTGTTCAAAAGAACCGTCAGCCAGAATTTCAACCGGCTCATATTTAGCGACCAAGTAATCAACTCCCAACTCGGCGACGGTCGAGACCGGCGGCATACTCCTGACAGTCGGATTGAAAAACTGTTCGGCGGTAAATGACCATAGTCCGTCAGAAGCGATTATTAAATCTCCTTTGGGTAGAACCGTTCTTTTTAGCCGTCGTTCCGAATTCGGGATTGATAAAGAAAATTGTTCATAGGTCTCGCTGATTGCAAAGGCTTGATCGTCAATCATAATTGTTTGCAAGCTCGAGGGGTTGAGCGTCTGTGCGCTGTAACGCGAGCCGTCGCCGTATAATATTATATTTTCTCGCGCCGCGTCTACTAACCAAAGGCGTCCGCTAAAAGCGATCTTTGATTGCGCGGTGCGCAATTTGGTCGTCACTATATCATCATTAGCTTTCAACTCAAGCCGATAGACTCCGGCCGGCAAGGGCGGCGTCGCAATACTTAAGCGACGCTCTGATTTGGCGACGCTATCATCAAAGCTTTGCGCAAAAACGCGATCGGCGCCGCGATAAATGATAACTTCAATCGGATCCGGATCGGAATTTTCGTTGCGGTCTATAACATTGAAATCAAAAGCTAAAGAATTGCCGTCGCTATACGTGTAAAACTGATAAGCCCCGCGCAAACCCAAGGACTGTTCCTTGGTCGCTCCCTGACGGGCCGAACCGCTTAAAGAAAAAGCAAAGGGCAAGGGATGGCGATATACCGCCACGGAGTTGAAGGGCGGCGGGGTTTTCAAAAAATCTTCAATAGTTTCATAACGGCGATTTTTTTGCCACAAAAAAACATCATTCTGAATAATGGTATTTTCATCAGCCTTTATTTTTTCCAACAAGGCCGAATAAAGCGGTTTCATTTCATAACTCCAAACCGTTTTATCTCGTCTTAAACCGATTTCCACCAATGGCGCCGTACCCGAAAAGCGCATTGTTAATTTAGCCGTCCTAAAGGGGCGCGGAGTAAAAAATGAAAAATAAACCGGTTCGCCGATTATAGTCGGACGATTGTTGATTTGCTCGACTCGTTCGGACGGCGATAACTTGCCGATAAAATAATTGTTGTCGGCTAAGTCGCTTTTATAAGTAATACTGCCCAAGGGAACAATAGCCTGCCATAAAAGCCATAAGACAAGCGCCGCCAAAGCGCTGATCCAAAGCCGTCTGATATTTTTCAATTTCATAACTATATAATAACCCGATTGCTTTTTTTTGGCTAACTTGATAGTATAATTTCTATGACTGAGACTGTTTTAATCAAAAATTTAAAAGATTTTGTCGGCCAAACCGTAACTCTTAACGGCTGGGTTTATAATTTCCGTTCTTCGGGGAAAATTGCTTTCTGGCAAATTCGCGACGGTTCGGGTTTTTGTCAGGCGATTTTATCGGCTGATGAATTGGCCAGCGAGCTTTGGGACAAGGCTCAGCAAGTCGCTATCGAGAGCTCGGTTCAAATAAGCGGCAAGATAACCAAACATCCCAAAAAAGAAGAATATGAAGTGCAGGTCAGTGATTTTGATTTCTATCAAATAGCCGAGGAATACCCGATTGGCAAAAAAGATCACGGCATTGATTTTCTTTTAGATCAACGACACCTATGGCTCCGTTCGACTCGCCAATGGGCGATTATGCGCATTCGCGACACCTTGATTCATGCGACTTATGATTTCATGCGCGAACGCAATGTTACTAAAATAGACTCCCCGATTATCACCGCCAATGCCGGAGAAAACACGACGGATTTGTTCAAAGTTAAATATTTCGACGAAACAACTTATCTTTCCCAAACCGGCCAGCTTTATATTGAGGCCGCCATCGCCGCGCACGGCCGCGTCTTTGACTTCGGTCCGACTTTCCGCGCTGAAAAATCAAAAACCCGCCGCCATCTAACCGAGTTTTGGATGATGGACGCCGAGCTGGCTTTTATCGGTCTTGAAGAGAACTTGGATTTTCAAGAAGATTTGATAAGATTCATGGTTCAAGAAGTTTTGAAAAAGAATATTAAAGAATTGGAAATTCTTGAACGAGATATTGCTCCCCTGAAAAATATAGAAAAACCCTTTTACCGCATTACGCATGCCGAAGCCGTGGCCAAACTAAAAAGTTTGGGTTCGGACATCGGTGAACGCGATGACTTGGGCGGCGATGATGAAACATTATTGACCAAGGAATTTGATAATCCGATTTTCATTACGCATTATCCGGCCGAAGTAAAAGCTTTTTATATGAAGCGTGACGCTTCGGATGAAACGCGGGTTCTCGGCGCGGATTTATTGGCGCCGGAAGGTTACGGCGAAATCATTGGCGGCTCGCAGCGTGAAGACGATTATGAAACATTAAAAAAACGCATTGAAGAATACGGTTTGAAAGTTAAGGATTATCAATGGTATCTTGATTTACGAAAATACGGCTCGGTTCCGCACGGCGGCTTTGGTTTCGGATTGGAGCGCATTGTTACTTGGATCTGCGGCCTTGAACATGTCCGCGAAGCAATTCCCTTCCCGCGCACGATTTATCGAATTACGCCCTAGTGTCATCCTGAACTTGATTCAGGATCCATTATAAAAACAGAGCTATGGAATTTTTCCATAGCTCCTTTTGAGTCTAATGATACTCTTAAAAAATATAACTATCAAAAGATGTTACAATATGAGAGGAATCGCTGAGTAAAACAGGCTTTAAAATTTGCGCAGCGTGTTGATTTAGATAATCTTTGAAAACTATCCATCTTCTTTGAGCACTGACATCCTCTATATTTGTCCTTAATGTAATTTTATTCAGAGGAGTACTTCCATCAATAAGTTTATCAAAGAATATGCTCACTGAATTTTTTGTCTCTTCTGTTCTAATAATATAATTATTATCATCTGCATCCATATAAAACCAATCAGGGCTTCCCGTAGAAGTGCTATCAATATAATTGATATAAATGAATCTACTATTAGTAGAGTTTTCCATAGACAAAAAAGTTCCAACAAAGCTTTTTTGTGCATCAATGCTCCTATCGCCACAACCTGAGCAGCCTGAGCAGTATATTATGATACAAACCGTGAATGTAGCTAATAAATATTTTTGATATCTAAAAATCATTTTTTAACCCTCCTTTGGGCTTACTTTATAATATTTTATATATATTAAAATTTTTATTCTAAATAAAATGTGCTGTTGTTAATTAACATTAATAACATAAAACATTTTTTTTGTCAATATACAATAAAACCCCTCTTTTAAGGGGTTTTAGGTGAATTCATTGAATATATAACTATTGCTCCATAGGTTCAGTGTATCTGACGTGCGCGGCATCATATTTTGAAATAACATTATTTCTCTCAAGAATTCCGGCAAGACCGTTAAATTGCTTCTTAGTAGCTAGGGTTTCTATAACTTTTTCAAGCCTATCAAAACGAGTATCATGAAACTCTAGGTGTTCACGAATCTTAGCGACTGATTCAATTAAAATGTCGATTTTCTCTTCCATAGAAAATTCATTTTTCATATCTCTCTATTAATTATAAACAGAGAGGTAAAAAGATTATATCAAATTCAGCCGTTGCAAACAAGCGCTAAATTATTGGCTAATTTTTATTACTTTATCACTCGAAAACGCTCCCATTATTATTTCGATATTGGCTTTGGGAACTTCAAATTCCTCACTTAATAATATAATTAATAGATTATTGGCTTTCCCGTTTTCCGGTACTTTAGCAATATCAATTTTAATGGTTCCATCCGTCAAAATAGATTTAATTTTAGTTTCATGCGCGCCGGCATGAACCTTAACCTTCAAAGTTATAGTTCCCTTGTCCAACAATTCTTTTTTATAATCTTCAAGCATCTTATTCTTCGGAAAATACAATTGCATTAACAACATCGCGTCCCGGACCGATTAAATATTCTCCGTCGTAAATCAAAGCGGCCGATCCGCCGCCGTCAAGATTTACGGCGTACTCAACATTCATAGCCTGCATCACTAGACCCAAGTCAGGTACTGTTGCCGCATGAGCAACAACCAAATAAATCTTATTATCTTTATAAGCGATTGCATTGCGCAGAGCTTTGACAGTGCGCTGTTTTTCATCAACCTCCCATTCAATCAAAAAATTCTGGTAAT
>DDTV01000017.1 GCA_002344425.1 Candidatus Falkowbacteria bacterium UBA2355 | reverse complement strand
AATATTTGGTGCGGGACATATTTGGAAGAGGTGATTGCTTGTCTTAAAAAAGAACAGCCCGATATTATCGCCCTGCAAGAGGTTTTGGAAGAAGAAAACGGCAATATTGCTTTGACGATTGCCAAGGAATTGGGCTATGAATGCGTCTATGCTTTGGGAATGAAAATGCCGGCCCGATTTTTAAATAATCCTCAAGTACCGGGCGATACTCAAGTTACTTTCGGCAACGCAATTCTAAGCAAACATAAGATAGTCGGCACTAAGACTCATGATTTGCCGCAGGGAGAAAACCCCCGCCCGGCCATTCAAGCCGACATTCAAATTGGCGATAAAACGTTTCACGTATTCAGCCTCCATCTCAAACATTCTCATCAACAGCCTCTGGAAATGCAAAATATTCAAGCTGATAAATTATTGGCTTTAATCCCCGAGGATAGCTCAATCGTCATGGGTGATTATAATTGTTTGCCAGACAGTTATCCGATTCAAACAATTTCTAAGGTTTTAAATAATACCGAGCCGGGTGAGCAAACGCCGACTTGGTGCCAATATATCGGTGGCTGCTCGGTTTGTCAGATTGATGAAATAAAATATAAATTGGATTATATTTTTGTCACCAAGGATATTATTTCCAAAGATTTTTCAGTACTGCAATCAAAAGGCTCCGATCATTTGCCGGTTTCCGTTATTATAGAGATATAACCCCAATTTGCTTTGCTATAGGCTTGTGTTATAGTTAAGCTATAAATTGATATAATCAAATTACTATGAAAATCTCTAAATTAGTCAAGATTTCCTCCATTTCACTGGGCCTTATGGCCTTAGCTTTTTCGGCTATAGCCTTTAAATCGGGCGAGGCAGCATCCTTCGCTCCGATAACTTCCTGCGGCACTATCAGCTCTTCTGGAAATTACGAGTTGGCTAATAATCTTTCCTCGGCCAGTGGCACCTGTCTTACTATAACAGCGCCGAATGTGAATTTGAATTGTTTGAATTTTTCAATTACCGGACCGGCAGCTTATCCGAGCACGGCAATTTATTCAAATCAGGCTAATACGAGCGTAAGTAATTGTACTATCAATGATTTTTGGAAGGGCATCCACTTTGAGAATGTCAGTGGCGGAAGTGTTATCAAAAATGATGTTCGTTCCGATGTAACGCAGGCTTTCGGAATCCATCTCTCCGGCGGAACAGGTAATACTCTGCAAGACAATACGGCAATTACTAGACCATCTTACGGCGGCGCTGCCATTAATCTTGAGGGATCATCTAACAACACACTATTAAATAACTATGCAGAATCTGACAAGTGGATTGGAATTACTTTATGGGACCTGGGCGGCATAGGCGCTAATAATAATGTGCTTACCGGCAACACTGGCATTGGTGGCGCAGACGGCATAATTGTTTGGCGTAGTCATAACAACAGGTTAGTAAGCAACACCGGTACGGGTACAGGTAATCCGGGACGCGGTATTTATTTGGTTGCGTCCAACAGTAACACACTTGATTCTAATATTTGCAGTGCTACGGCTTCTGCAACCTATATTGGGGTAGCGGGCTGCGACCTTATTTGGTCTTCAAATAATTATCTCGCGAACAACCAAATTCAATCGAACGGCGGCGCGTCCTTGAGTATCTACGGTGACGGCACAAACGGCGCTAGTAGCGGTAATATCATGGCTGACAATACTTTGTCTGGTCCTAATATTCAGGCTTATATTTATGGTAATGCCGCCGGCGGCAATACTTTTGTAAGAAATCATTTTACCGAAACTGCGGGCATTTATGTACGAGATGAATCTTCGGGTAATATTTGGGATACTGGGGAAGGATCACGTGTACGTCAGGGCAATTACTGGCCAAATGTATTGTCCGGCTCAGTAGAAGTTATTGATTCCAAGCCGGGTAACGGTTGGGGTAATTGCGGCACCGGTTTCCCTTATGCGCAGGCAACTTCTCAAGGAAAATTTTTCGGTCCGGGAGCTGACAATGCTCCGGCAACAACCAATATCGGTAACTGCGGAGGACAAAATAAATTGGAAACAATTAAATCTCAAAAGAAAAAATAGAAATCCATCTAAAATTCTCTAACAAAACCGTTTAAAAACGGTTTTGTGTTATAATTAATTTAATGAAACAGCAAATTTCAAAAGGTACGGTGCACACTGTGCCATCTGATCTGCAAAAAGCTCTCAGCTCTGATAAAGCTGCTGTAAGGATTTGGGAAGGATTAACGCCGCTCGCGCGCAATGAATGGATTTGCTGGACAACCTTTGTTAAAAAAGAGGAGACTAGGCGGGAACATATTAAACGGTTGGTTAGGGAAGTTAAAAACGGCAAGCGCCGTCCCTGTTGCTGGATTGGTTGTATTCATAGAAAAGACAAGACAATAAGTCCTTCGGTTCAAGGAATACTTAAAAAAAGGTCGAAATAGACCTTTTTATTAACGATAATAATATATTGACAAACGATAAATAATGCTTTATCATGTAAATACTACTAACTCTTATAGTATTTTATGAAAAAAAGCTCAACGATATTTCTGCAAACGGCCGTCGTGTTTATCGGCCTAGGCGTACTTGCGCTGTTGCTTTGGGAGCCTCATATCGAAGGCGTAAACGCTCAGGCGACAACATTGCGCGAGATATATTTTGATGACCCTTTTTTGGCGTTGATGTATATCGGATCCATTCCTTTTTTTATCGGACTGTATCAAACCTTTAAGATTCTAAGCTTTGTCGGACAAAATAAGGTTTTTTCACAAAAGGCCGTGAAAGCGTTGCGGGTGATAAAATATTGCGCATTAAGCATTATCGGCTTTGTCATTATAGAAGAAATATTTATTATGTTGACTCATGGAGAAGATGATGCCGCGGGAGGAATTTTTATAGGTGTGCTTGTTACCTTGGGCTCGATTATCGTTATAACCGCCGCAACAGTCTTTGAAAGACTTTTACAAAAAGCCGTTGATTTGAAATCAGAGAATGATTTAACCGTTTAATTATCATAATAAAACATTTATGAAACGAGGTTCAACTTTATTTTTGCGAGCAGTGATTTTGCTACTTGCTGTCGGGGTTCTGGCTTTGTGTATATTTGCCTTGCCCTCTATTTACTCTGGGGGCGTGGAAGAATATCCGATGGCGGCCCGTTCTTTTCTGGTTATTATTACGGTACTATACGCCACTACCATTCCATTTTTTATCGCTGCGTGGCAGGCCTTTAAACTTTTAAATTACATTGATCATAAAAAGGCCTTTTCTGATTTATCGGTCAAAGCACTGAAGAATATAAAATACTGTGCCATTGTTATTATGGTTTTATATTTGGTTAATGTGCCTTACTTATTGCCAATTGCTCAGGCAGATGATGCTCCTGGACTTGTGCTTTTCGGATTAATTTCGGCCTGTGCGCCGATTGTAGTAGCGGTTTTCGCAGCAATCTTAGAACGTCTCTTGAAAGATGCTATTACCATCAAAGCGGAAAACGATTTAACAATTTAAGTTTATTGTATGCCAATTATTATCAATATTGATGTTATGCTAGCCAAACGCAAGATGAGCGTTACCGAATTGACAAAAAAAGTTGGTATTACGATGGCCAATCTTTCTATCTTGAAAAACGGCAAAGCGCGGGCGGTTCGTTTTTCAACCTTGGCCGCGATTTGCAAGGCGCTCGATTGTCAGCCGGGTGATGTTTTAGAATATAAAAAATAATTAATCAACTATAAGAAAAATAACTCCGTATCTTTGATATGAAAATTTGTGATACCGGCGAGGACTAAGTAAGATAAAAACTCCAGTGCTATTTCCCTCATATATTAATTATCTTCGCCCGTGCGGCCACCGTCGCCGCCTTTCTTATCATCGTCGTCGTCACGATTCTTAATCACATGTAATGATGTATTCATATATTCACCCCCTTTCTTATAGTCCTCGCCGGCTTAAAATAGACGTTATTTATTGCATAAAGTTACAGAGAGCATAAAATATTGCTTATGATAAATAAAAAAGCATCAAAATTGATTTGATGCTTTTAAGTACTTGAAGCTTGAATTAAGTTACTTGTTTTCCCCAGATTTCCGGCCATTCGCGGCAAAGGCCTTCAGAGTCAAAACCATAACCGACCAGCCAATCATTGCCAACTGTAAAGCAATGATAATGAACCTTGAAATGGTAGGTTGGGTGTCGGCGCCGCAAACATAAAAGCGCATACTTCACTGAACGCGGAGTGCCTTCTCTCAGTGATAAAAAATTATTCAACCAATTCAGCGTGTCCCCGTTGTCCGCTATATCTTCAACAACTATAATATCTTTATTTTCCAAATCGATCGATTCCGGCCGGCTGAGCAATTCAACCGATCCGCCGTGCCCGTCTTCTTTGTAGCGTTTCAATTTAATTGTGTCGATATGATGAATGAAGTTTAATTCTCCCAGCGCTTTTGACAAATCTGATCCAAAATACATAGCGCCATTAAGCACAATAAGCAAGGTTGGCGGTGTTTGTACGTGACGGAAATCCTTAACAATTTTTTTAGCCAAAGCTTTGACAGCGCTATTTACTTCTTCAGCGCTGTAGATAAGTTTATATGAATCTCCGTTAAATTCTTTATTAACCATAGTTTTTCCTCCGGATGTTTTTTAAATGTACCAATGCATGCAACTTATCTTAAAAATGAAGGGAAGTCAACCGCTGGCCAAAAAGGCGAAAGTCCCTTATAATGGCACTAGGTTGATTAACTATATATCAATAAACATATGAAAGGATTCTGTGAAAATATCGAGCGGGACACCAAGGAAAATTCAAATTTCCGCAAAGTTGTTTATACGGGCAAGCACAGCCAGCTCGTTTTAATGTCCTTGAAGCCGGGCGAAGAAATCGGCTCGGAAGTTCATCCGGATAACGATCAATTTTTCCGTTTCGACGCCGGGCAGGGGAAGGTTGTCATAGACGACAATGAATATGAGGTCAGCGACGGTTTTGCGGTTATTGTTCCGGCCGGTGCAGAACACAATGTTATCAATACCTCAGCCAGCGAAGATTTAAAGCTCTATACGATTTATTGCCCGGCGCATCATAAAGACGGCATTGTTCGCGCAACTAGGCAGGAAGCTATGGATAATGAAGCTGACTTCGACGGCGTAACCAGCGAATAATATGACTTGGGTTATTTACGCCATCCTCTCCGCTTTCTTCGCTTCGCTCGTCGCGATTTTTGGAAAGATAGGCATCAAGGGAGTCGATTCGAATTTGGCGGTCGCTATCCGCACCGTCGTTATCGTCGGTTTTGCTTGGGTGATTGTTTTTATCCAGGGCAACGCCGCGGATATTTTTAAGATTTCGAAGTATTCTTATACCTTTATTATTCTTTCCGCGATTGCCACCGGTTTGTCATGGTTATTCTATTACAAGGCTCTGCAACTCGGCGAAGCATCGCGCGTCGCACCGATTGATAAATTAAGTCTGGCCTTGACTATCATTCTTGCCTTTGTGTTTTTGGGCGAGAAACCGACGCTCGGCAATGTTACGGGCGGAATTCTAGTGACTGCGGGAGTGCTGGCCACGGTTTTTATCAAGTAGATATCAATTGAATATAAATTAAAACCCGTAAATTTATTTACGGGTTTTATTATTGTTACTTTGATTCTTTGTCGCACCACTCCCTGGCGTTTTGGAACATCTTCAGCCAAGGCGCAGCGTGTAAATTTTCCCATGATTCAGGTAACCAAGGTGACTGCCATTTAATAAAACATCTTTCCGGATGCGGCATCATAGCAAGATGTCTTCCGGTCGGATCGCATAAAGCGGCAATTCCCAGGGGTGAACCGTTCGGGTTGAATGGATAATCATTTGTAATTTGATTATCATCATTAACATAACGAAGCGGCGCCAGACTCTGGTCTATAATATTTCCTAGCATATCATTGTCAGGAACATGCAGATTGCCTTCGCCATGCGCTACCCAAATACCCAAAGTTGATTCTTCCATGCCTTCTAGCATAATTGCAGGACTCGGCAGGATTTTAACTGTTGAGAAACGGGATTCAAAGCGTCCTGAAATGTTTTTAATGAAGCGAGGCTGTTGTTTTGTTTCTGTTCCTTTCCATGGCACCCAGCCCAACAAAGCCATTAATTGACAGCCATTGCAAACTCCCAATGAGAAAGTGTCGCTACGATTGTAAAAATCGTCAAACATCTTTTTCAATGTGGGATGGAAAAGAATTTTCCCTGCCCAGCCTTTTGCTGCACCCAAGATGTCGGCATAACTAAAGCCTCCGACAAAGGCAATTCCTCTGAAAATTTCGAGAGAAATTTTTCCCTTAAGCAAGTCATCCATCAATATGTCATAGCATTCAAATCCTGCATGATGAAAGGCCGAAGTCATTTCGCGGTCGCCGTTGGAACCCTCCTCTCTGATAATGGCGACTTTTGGTTTATTGCTTCGGTTTAAGAAAATATCCAAAGTCGGTTGAGGACTGAAGGATAAAGTATAGTTCGGTCCGGGCCGGTTATAAATATTTTCTTTCTCAGCTTCGGCAGTTACGGGGTTGGACTGTAATTTTTCAAGCTGGAAGCTTGTTTCTTCCCATATCTGCCGGAGTTTTACCATTTCTTCCTTGAAATAGAATTCTCCTTCCTCATCAAAGATGATAATATTTTTTTCCGGCATGGTTTCGCCTGCAAAGATGAGGCAATGTTGCGGTATGTCCTTCAGAATGTCATTTACCAAGTTCTGGTTGTTTGAATCATATTCAATAATCCAGCCAGCCTCTTCAGCAAATAATTCTTTCATAATATCCTCGTCATCGCAATCAATATTTAGCACCAAGCCGCAGTTACCGGCAAAGGCCATTTCCAAAGCCGTGCAGACAAAACCGCCATCACTGATATCATGAGCCGCTAAGACAAGTTTTTTATCAATTAATTCATTGATTGCCTTAAAAGCTGCAACAACCAGTTCGGGCTGTTCTACATCCGGACAATCATTGCCGATTTGTTTATAGACTTGCGCTAACGCAGAGCCGCCTAAACGACGTTTGCGATTGCCTAGGTCTATGCGCATTAAGCAACTTTTGCCGGGATGTTTGATATCGGGCGTTACTTTTTTGGTGATGTCAGGGACTGAACAATAACCCGTAGCCAGAAATTGGCTGGGAGATTTAACTATTTCCACTGAGCCGTCAGAACAAGGAACATTGGCTCCCATGGTCAGAGAATCTTTCCCACCGTCTATGGCTACACCCAACTTAACCATTAAGTCACGAATAGCAACTGCCGCTCTGTATAATTTAGAGCCTTCGCCTTTGAGCTTGGCGGCCCACATCCAGTTACCTGAAAATTTTATATCTTCCAGACAACTGATATTGGCAAAAGCAATATTAGTCAAAGCTTCAATTACTGACAAGTGGGCTCCCGCTTCTATATCAACGAGCATTTTTACAGGCTGTTCACCCATTGCAATGGCTGCGCCGGTATAGATTCCGGATTCATTTGGAAAATGGCTTTGGGCAATAATGCCGTAATCGCCCACCGGAAGGTGAAGCGGGCCGCAACCCTGCTGCGCGGCAATTAAGCCGGTAACAGAGCGGTCCACTTTGTTAATTAAGAATCTTTTGGAGCCTACGGAAAGAAGCTTTAATACTCTTTCCAAGGCTTCAGCAAAATTTTCTTCAGAAGGAAGATCAAGGCGGCTCAGCTCGGGTTCAATCGTTTCATCGTTAAAAGTCTTTTGCGGAATATTGCCTAAGACTTTTTCCAAATCAAGATTGACCGGCGTTGAGTCGTCTTCCTCATCATAGACTACAAAGTGTCCGTCTCCGGTAACATAACCTAATAATTCACAGTTGACCTGTTCCCGTTCGCAGATTTCCTGAAATTCTTCAAGTCTTTCGGAGCGCAATAATAAACCGTTGCGTTCCTGATATTCGGCTATCCAAATTTCGAGGACTGACATAGTCGAATCACCCAACTTAATCTTACGGATATTAACCAAACCGCCGGCTTTGCCTACTGATTCTTTCAAGACATTAGCAGATCCGCCTGCACCGGAATCATGAATAAGATCTAAAGGATTATTTTCGCCCATTTCAATACAGGCTCTAATAACCCGGTTCATCTTTTGCTCCATCTCGGCATCTCCGCGTTGCACGGCGTTGAAATCAAGCTTAGCTTCATTTTCACCCTGCAATTTTGAAGAAGCCGCGCCTCCGCCAACTCCAATTCGGTAACCCGGTCCGCCTATTTCAATAATGAGCATATCTTTTTCCGCCTCATTCTTTTCAGTATGACGGGTGTCGATTTGCCCAATACCGGCAGTAGCTAAGACGGGCTTAAGAAATTCCCGCCGCTCATTGCCCTGAAAAAGACAGACACTGCGCGTTGCGCCGATTATCACCGGTTCACCGAACTTGTTACCGTAATCAGAGGCTCCGTTAGAAGCGTCAATTAAGATTTTTAAGGGTGAGGCCAAGTTGGTCGGATAAGTAAGCGATTTATTTTCCCATGGCAAGTCATAGCCAGGAATAAAAAGATTGCCTACGCAATAGACTATGCCGCCCGCAACAACCAATCCGCCTCTGCCGGTTGCCTGAACATCCCTGATTCTTCCGCCCGTGCCGGTTTCAGCGCCGGGGAAAGGGGCAACTCCCGTGGGGAAGTTGTGAGTTTCTACGGTTAAAAGAAAATGGTAAGTAACCTTCACTTCTTTAAAACGGGAAACTCTTCCGGGAAATTCCGGGATAATGGTTTTGACCAAATAGCCCTTGATAACGCTGGAGTTGTCTTTAAAAGCCACTAAACTGTTGTTAGGATTGGCCTTTAAAGTTGATTTAACTATTTCCATCAGCGTTTCATTCATCGTCTGGCCGTCTATGTTCATTTTTCCTTTGAAATAGGCGTGACGACAATGTTCGCTGTTGGCATTGTTCAAATCCATAATCTCAACATTGGTTGGATTACGTCCGCATTCTTTTACAAAATAATTGTAATAGAGCATGCGGTCAGCTTCATCCATGGAAATGCCCGGAATTTTTTTCAAAACATCCGGACCCTCTTCCATTAAAGGTATTTGATATACTGCTTCGCGTTTTTTATTGATGTCAAAACTGAAATTATTACTGTCATAATATTGTTCAGTCATGTCATCAGGATAACGTAATTTGCCGGTGCTTTTGGCCAACAGTATTCTGGATTGCTCAATCCTGTTTACTTTTGTTAAGCCGCAGGCATGACACATTGCTACGGCGTTGGTATTAGCCGCGGTAGCAAAATTAAGTTGCGGACCGATCTCTACGGTCGCTTCTTTTTGCGCCCTGAGAAATGATTTGGTCCCGAACCCCTCGGGATCAAAAGTTTCAGATAAAAACCAAACCAAATTTTTCTCTTCTTCCGGCGTTAAATCTTCTGTTATCTGAACCCTGAAGCAGGCTTCCAGCCCGGAAGCCAAAAGTCGGAAATACTCTTTTATTAGCAATTTATTTTTCCTCCTGTTTTTATGATTTATTATTAATGTTCTTGTCTTATTAACCTCTGTTTTTATAAGGGTTAATATATAAAATTAGCTTTTTTGCCAGTTTAAGTCAAATTATAGAAAAGGCCCTAGTCAAGCAAGCCGAGCTGTTGTAATCTTAACTTATATGAAGAAACAAATCGTTTTTATCCACGGTGGCGACACCTTCAATAGCTACGAAGAATATATCGCCTTTTTAAAGAGCTTTCCTATTGATATAGAGCGTTTCAAGCCCCGGCGTCGATGGCGTGATTGGCTAATCGCCGAGCTCGGCGACGATTACGAATGCTTGACGCCCGATATGCCCAACAAATGGAACGCTTTGTATGATGAATGGAAATTATGGTTTGAAAAAATAATTCCTTTTTTAAACGAGGGAGTTATTTTGATCGGCCATTCTCTTGGCGGTAATTTTTTAGCCAAGTATTTGGCCGAGAATGATTTTCCTAAAAAAATCAGCAAGTTATTTTTATTGGCCGCTCCCTTTGATGCCGAAGGCGAAGATTACTCTATGGCCTCCTTTGCTTTGCCCAAAGATTTGAGCCGACTCGGCAGTTCGGCGGAAAAGATTTATATATATCAAAGTCAAGACGATGAAGTCGTAGCGCCGGCCAACGCGCAAAAATATCAACAGGCCTTGCCGAAGGCGGTTTTGCGAATCTTTCCCGCCTATGGACACTTTTCTCAAGAAACTTTCCCCGAACTGTTTTCCGATATAAATTCCCAATAAAAAAGCACCGTTTTTTCGGTGCCTTTATGGTTTCGGGTTTTCTAACCCAATTTTTCCAATTTGTTTCTTACGAGCTCGCTGATTGCGCTTGAATCAACAAACAATTCCCGTGCCTTAAGCCACTCGGCCTTGTCATCGCCGAGTTTTTTCTCGAGCGCTTTGAAGAACATGGCATTGCCGTCAAAATTATGCTGAGGGATAAAAAGCCGGAAAGAGTTATATTCTTCGGCTAAAGTTTTTAATTTCTTATCAGCGATATTCTCCAAATAAACCGAAAATATATCCTGTCTTAATTTTAAAAACTTACTGCCCGTCAAATCTTTAATAAGGGGCTGTATTTGTGGCAGGGGAAGAGTCCTTAAAAATTCTATATCTATTGAATAGCAGTGTATTTCGATTGCCGAACGCAGGTCGAGCCGATTGCAATCTCTTTGAAAATCATTTTTTCTTTTTTCGTTCATTTTTTTTATTTCTATATTTATTTTTCAAATAGCTTCTCGGATTACATCATGCTTTTATTGAAATGTCAACGTTTATGCCGTTTATTTGAAAATATGGTATACTATAGTTGTTATGCGCTGCCCCAATTGTCAAAAATTGATCTTGAACAATACGCCGCGCTGCCCTTATTGCGGGCAGGCGACTTCGGCCGCGCCTTCATCTACTAATCAATTTTCTAAACCTATGTTTGCAAATAATCCCATGCCTGCGCCGGCGGGAATTCCGCCCGTAGAGCACCATGAAGCTCTTGCTCGAGAAGTATCTAAGCGCCATTGGCAGCGCTGGGTTTTTTACGGCTTGATAATCGCTTTATTTTTAGGAGCGGTCGGTTTGATTTTGAAGATTTATAATGACAACACCAACTTGCTTTTAGCCGTTACCAGCACTAAAGAAGAGCTTGCCAAAGCAACCGAAAATTTATCAAAGAAAGAGGCTGAGGTGACGCAGATTAATGAGAGTTTGAAAAAGGCGCAAGACGAACTTAACGCCAAAACCGAACAGTTTAAAACCGAAGTCGAGGGATCGGCCACAGCCGTTAAGGATTTGGAACAGTGTAAAATCGAGCTCACTTCGGCTGATGCCAATGTCTATAATTTGATTTTGGAATTGGGCACTGGAATCGCCGCCAATGATTTGCGCAAGATTTCAATCGCCGATGCCAACCTTAATACCGGCCCGGATGCCGATCAGGATGGATTGTCCGATCAGGTTGAAACCGCCCTGGGAACCAAAACCGATAGCGACGACAGCGACGGCGATACCTTCAAAGACAAGGATGAAATATTGAGCGGCTTTGATCCTTTGGCCGCCAACGCCCGCATGCCGATTGACCAGACTTATGCCAATCAACAGAAAGGCCGTATCGTTATAAATATTGAAGCCAATAAAGAAGCTTGGTATGTCAGTCCGACCGACGGTAAGCGTTATTTCTTGGGCAATCCGGCAGACGGCTATAAGGCCATGCGTTCAATTGAGTTTTGGACCAAGAATTATCAAAAATAGTCATGAAACAGGCTAACCTTGTTTTAGTTAGGCACGGCGAAAGCGTTTGGAACCAGAAGAACATTTTTACTGGCTGGGTTGATGTCGGCTTATCCAAGAAAGGGGAGAGAGAATCGCTTAAAGCCGGCGCTCTGCTCGCCAAGCACGGCTTTGTATTTGATCGTGTTTATACCTCGGTTCTGAAAAGAGCCATTAAAACCCTGTGGATTATTCTAGAGAAGATGGACACAATGTATCTGCCGGTTGAATATTCTTGGCGTTTGAATGAACGGCACTACGGAGCCTTGCAAGGCAAGAACAAGGCGATGATTGAAAAGAAATTCGGTTATGATCAATTCATTGCTTGGCGGCGCGGTTATGCCCAGCGTCCGCCGGTCGCCACGGCCGAAAGCCGCAAAGGCGAAATCAAGGCGCTGGCCTGCGGCCTTAAAGCCGAGGCCATGCCTGCGGCCGAATCTTTGAAAGATACTGTTAAAAGAGTCATACCTTATTGGATGTCGACCATACGCCCTGCCATCAGGCGCGGAGAAAAAGTTTTGATTGTGGCTCATGGCAACAGCCTGCGAGCTTTAGTCAAATATCTGGACGGCATCTCCGATAAAGATATCCCCAATTTCGAATTACCTACCGGCGTGCCGCTTTGTTATGACATTGCGGGCGGACGGGTTGTTCGTCGCTATTTCCTCGACAAGTAAGACTTGACAGCCCTTTTATTTTGCGTCATAATGGCTCTATTATCTTATTTTTGAATATATGTCCACTTCCTGCCAATTAACCGGAAAAAGCGCCCAAAGCGGCTTTAATAAGAGCCATTCCAATCGCCGCACCAAGCGAACCTTTAAGCCTAATTTGCAAACCAAGCGCGTCAAAAATCCGAAAACCGGAAGAATGATGAAGCTGACTTTGAGTACTACGGCCATTAAAACTCTTAAGAAATGGGATAAGGCCGGCAAGGTTTACGATTTGGAAAAGTTAATCGCTCAACGCTAAATAAAAAAATAGGGACGGGTTTAAACCCCGCCCCTATTTTTTTATTTAATAAACATTGGCGCCGATTGATTTCATGTACTGATTGACATCAAGCGACATATACATTGCCTCGGTGCTGGTTAAAGCTCCGCCGGCAAAAGCAACTGCGATTTGACGAGCACTGAATAGAGCCGGACTGCCGCCGTTATTGCGAGCCCCGATGAAGATGGCGGTATTTAAGACGGTTGAAGAACTGATATTGTCGGTTTGAATTAAATTTCCATTATAAAAGAACTGCGTGCTGGTCGTACTGTTTCTTTGCGCTATAAAAAATCCTTGGCTGCTCGAATTTCTGAAAACATTGGCTGAACAGCTGGCCATGTAGTTATAGTTGTCACCGCCGGAATTGACAAAGGCGGCGTGACAACCGCCGTCATAGCCTCCGACTTCAATAAAACTGCCGCTTGATTGAGTGCGTGAATAAAAGCCCATGCTTTGCGAACCGGAAACATAATTGGTTCCGTGGGTTGTAGGATTATAGTTGGTTGTTAGATATTGAGTCGTACCATTCCCGGTTATGCCTTGATAGGCGGTCCAAGTGGGCGCTACGCCGGCCGTTGCGTTATAACTGCTTGATTTCCAATTAAGCCGCGAATCTGTCGCATTGGTTCCTATGGCAAAGACATAAAAAATATCCATTTTATTCCACCAGCCATGGGTTTTCCCGGAAACGATCAAATTATTCATGTAATGTTTGTCCGCGTCGCTGGGCGTACCGCTAAAACGGGCGAAAAGAGCGGTGGCACTGCTGTCATAGGCAAAGGTAGCATTGCAGCTGCTGTTATTGCAAAATTGTTGTCCGGCGGCAAAACGTCCGGTCGGTCCTCCTAAACAAAAGGCAAGAGTGTAATTTCCGCCATCGGAACTGCGCGAATAAACATAGTTTTCATTAAAACATGTGCCGTCGGTGCGCGGCGTTGGATTTTCCGGAACCGGGTCCATATATACGGTGCCGTTGTTGGAAAAAGTTAAGCCGGGCGCTATATAACTCGGATATGAATTGTTTCGATTGTAATAGAGTTCAAGAGCGCTGCGAATCTCTTGAATATTTCTTACTCGTTGAGCGTCCCGTGCTTTTATACGGGAGCCGTTAAAACTTACTACTACGAAGGTCGCAATAATAGAAAGAGTACCCAGGACTATTAATAATTCAATTAGAGTAAAGCCTTTTTTAAATTTCATATTATTGGGGAA
Source organism: Candidatus Falkowbacteria bacterium UBA2355 (assembly GCA_002344425.1). Classification (GTDB taxonomy): domain Bacteria; phylum Patescibacteriota; class Patescibacteriia; order Patescibacteriales; family Patescibacteriaceae; genus Patescibacterium. The sequence goes on along the minus strand of DDTV01000017.1, from coordinate 20,416 downwards.
TGATTGCCTCGGGTACGGCAACATTGAGTCCGGCTTGAATATCATCTTGTTTATAGCCAAGACAAAAAGTCAGAGTATAAGATAAGCCTCCGTTTCTTTGTGTGTAATCATAGTTATCTATTGCGCTGTCAGAACATTCAACATGATCTCCGTAAGGCTGGGGATTTGAAGGTACAATATCCAGGTAGGTGGTATTATTGACTGCAAATTGTTGTCCGGGAGTTATTTCCGTAGGATATTGGCTGTATCTGGAATAGTAAAGATTAAGGGCGCTGCGGATTTGGCTTATATCGCTGACTCGACGGGCGTCGCGACCGCTGACTCGGACATATTGAATGGCACTTGTTACCAAAGCCGCCAAGACGCCTATAATAGCGACAACAACCATTACTTCGACAAAGGTAAAGCCTGATTTATCTTGAATTTTATGGGTCATGGGTCTTTTTTTCTCTAATATTATAGCATCTTGACAGGCTTTTGGAAAAACCCCTTATTTTTATTGCTGTTTTTTATTATTTGCTATATAATTAAGATATATAAGAGGCGCTCGCCTTTTAGTAATTATTAAGAGTCACTATGACAAAGTCCCAACTCATGGAAGCTATGGCTTCCAAGACGGGCATGTCCAAAAAGGACGTTGCCAACCTGATGACTGAATTGGCGGATTTCGCCTATTCGGAAGTTAAAAAGACCGGAGAATTCGTTTTGCCGGGCTTTGGTAAAATGGTTAAGGTGAAGCGCGCCGCGCGCATGGGCCGCAACCCGGCCACCGGTGAGCAGATTCAGATCGCCGCTAAGACGGTCGTGAAGTTCCGCTTGGCTAAAGCGGCCAAAGACGCGGTGCTCTAAGAGCTCTCTACTACTCTTAAATAAGACAAGCTGCCAACTCTCACCGGGGCAGCTTGTCTTTTTAAGCTCATGACATTACCTCTTATTACAATTATCGGCAATGGTTTCGGCGGCGTATATACGGCGCGCGCTTTATTGCGCCGGGGATTTAGCGTTCGGATGATTGCGCCGGATGATTATTTCACCTTCATGCCTTTATTGCATGAAGTCGCGACCGGTATGTTATGTGAAAGTGATGTACGCTTTCCATTGAGCAGTTTTATAAGCTCAAAGCGTTTTGAAATTATTAAAAGTAGAGCGCGACGTCTTGACCCGGCCTTGAAATTGATCGAGCTTGATGACGGCCGAAATTTGAATTATGAGTTAGTTGTTATTGCGAGCGGGGCCCGTCCGAGGCTTGATTTGGTTTCGGGTTCGGAAAATTCAATCTGTCTGAAAACCATTGAAGACGCCAAAGTCATTCGCGATAATATCTCGGCTTTAATAAAGAATGGCAAAAAACATTTTGAAATCAATGTTGTCGGCGGCGGTTTTACCGGTTTGGAGCTGGTTTGCGAAATCGACCAAATGCTTGATCGCTCCGGCGTTTCTTCAAAGGTGCGTATATTCGAACGCGGCGCCGCGCCGCTGTCGGAGGCGGATCCGAAATTAGCCGCTTACGTCGAGCGTCGATTAAAGCGTTCAGAAATAGATTTGCATGCGCATGCCTTGGTTGATCGCATTGACGAGTCGGCGGTTATTTGCGGTCCGCAATCTTTTTATTCCGATATGACGGTTTTGGCCGCAGGCGTAATTCCCAATACCGACTTTATCGACGCCGCCTATCTTGATGATCGAAAAAATATTATTGTCACTCCCTTTTTAAATTTATCGGCCCACTCAGAAATTTTCGCCTTGGGAGATATTATCTCTATTAAAGATCAGGGTAAGCCGGCTATGCTCGCTCAATTGGCAACCCAGCAAGCGTCTATGGTCGCTAAAAATATTTCCGCTTATTGCGCGGGTAAAAAATTACTTCCTTATACGCCCAAGGTGATCGGACTTTTGATTTCCCTCGGTACTTGGGACGCGGTCGGCAGAATTTTCGGCTGGCCGATTTACGGGCGACTTGCTTGGTATATTTGGCGTACGGTTTATTTGTTTAAAACTCCCGGCCTTGGAAATAGGTTGAAAATAGCTTGGCGTTGGACGATTTATCTGTTTAAAAAGAGAAAATATATACCGCATTCTTAAATATTGGTATAATAAGAAATGTTATATGCAACATTTTCTTAAGCGACAAAGCGGGTTCACTTTAGTTGAGGTTCTGATTGTTGTTGTCATAGTCGGTATTTTGGCAACTTTCGCAACTGTTACTTTGAAAAGTTCGCGTTTAAAATCCCGCGATGTTCAACGCGTTGCCTATATCAATCAAATTAATACCGCTTTGGAATTGTATTTTCTAAAAAACGGTTTTTATCCTACCGCCATTACGGCGGGGCAAGCTTTGTCTTATAACGGAGTCAAGTATCTTGACCCCGTGCCCTATAATCCATCGCCCAAGAATGACGGAAACTGTCCCAACCGAGATTTTGTCTATACTCCGGCCGCCAATAATACAACCTATTCTTTGACTTTTTGTTTGAGTAATGCCGCGGGAAATTTCAACAAGGGTTTATCAACCTGCAACGGTTCAGCCACCTGCAAGGATTGGCTGCCTAATCAGGTCGCGGGCATGTTGCTTTGGCTCAAAGCCGACAGTATTACTCTTAATAACGATGATGCGATTTCTGTCTGGTATGATTCAAGCGGCAACGCCAATCACGCCATTGGATTATCAACCGCACGGCCGCTTTTTAAAACCAATGTTGTGAACTCCAAACCGGTGGTTCGTTTCGACGGTTCGAATGACGTTATGAATTTCACCAGCGCTTTAAGCACGATTCGTACGGCTATTTTTGTCATTAAATATACTACGGGCTATCTGAATTATGCGCCGATTTTGGGGCATGCTTCGCTGTATGATTGGCACGGCGCGCCAATCGACGGCAATATAGTCTGGACGGCATATTCTAATGCCTATGTGCAAGCCGCTACGGCTTACAATAACGGCACTTTAACCGTAGCGACAAGCATACCCAGAGATATTACTAATTTTCAGGTTGTTGAATTCTTAACAACCGGCAACGTCAATGCCGGTCGATTGGGAAACGATCGAGGCGGTTCTTGGTTTAAGGGAGATTATGCCGAGGTGATTATTTACAATAATGTTATCAGCGAGGCTGATAGGAAAAACATCGAAGCTTATTTATCCAATAAGTACGGCATAACGGTCAGCGGTTTATAATATTCAATTTTTATGTTTATTGATTTAGAGCAAAGAAAATCAGGTTTCAGTTTAATCGAGGTTTTGGTGGTTGTCGGCATGATTGGAATTTTAGCCGCCTTTACCGTTGTTTCTTTGTCGAGCGCGCGCATGCGCAGCCGTGATTCAAAAAGAGTCGCCTTTGTAAAACAAATAAACGACGCTTTGGAAATTTATTATTTGCAAAACGGTTATTATCCGACCGCTATAACTCCAGGGCAAGTTTTGAAGGTCGGCGACACGGTTTATTTAAATCCCGTGCCGACAAATCCTTCTCCGCGCAACGACGGGATTTGCGCCAATCAGGATTTTTCTTATTCTCGGCCGGGAGCCAGCAGCTATACATTAACCTTCTGTCTTGGCCAAAGCAGTGGTAACCTTGCCTCCGGCTATTCGCAGTGCGCCAACGGTTCTATTTGCGCCGCCTCTTTGCCGCCTTCGCCGTCATGGAGCCCGACCGAACTTCCGGGATTGCTTCTTTGGCTCAAAGCCGATTCGCTTTTCTCTTCTTTGGTTGACGGCGATCTAGTAACGACTTGGAGTGATTCAAGCGGTAATAATAACCACGCTACCGGCAGCGGCACAGGCCGCCCAACCTATCAGACCGCAGAACTTAACAGTTGGCCCACAGTTCAATTCGACGGCAGTAACGATGTTTTGAATTTTACCACCGCACTCAGCAATATTCGAACCGCTGTTTTCGTTATTCGTTATACCAGCGGTTATTTGATTTACGCTCCGATTCTAGGTCATGCCTCTTTATATGATTGGCACGGCGCCCCGATAGGGGGCAATATCGTTTGGACTTCATATGCCAGCGCCTATGTTCAAGGCGCAACTGCTTACAATAACGGTACGGCCATGGCCGGTAATGCAGTGCCTAGAAATACCGGAAGTTTTCAAGTCGTTGAATTCTTAACTACCGGCAACGTCAATGCCGGTCGATTGGGAAACGATCGAGGCGGTTCTTGGTTCAAGGGAGATTATGCGGAAGTTATTCTTTACGACAATGTTCTTGACGCATCTTCACGCAATAAAATAGAAACTTATATTCATGAAAAATACGGCTTGGCTATTTCCGGAATTTAATCAAAAATCTGGCCTATAATTACACCGATAGCAACGGCCAAACCGCCGATGATAAGCATGCGCAAGGCATTGCGCCAAACCTTGGTATGTAAAACTTCGGCGGATATAACGCCAAGGAAAAACAAGGCGATTAATGCCAAGCCGATGGAAATCCAAAAAGGCTGGGCGACGCCGGGGAGCAAATAGGGAAAGAGGGGAATCAGTCCGGCAATAAAATAAGATATAAACATTATAACGCCCGAAATAAGGGTTGTTTTAATATGGACTTTGCCGCGCGCTTGATATTCTTCGGTCGCTTCTTGCGACAAGAAAGAGCCGACGGCCATAGAAAAAGCTTCAACGCACATCAGGACTATGCCGGTCATAACAATAGCGCCGCGTCCGGCGCCGGCCGAAGCAATACCAGATAAGAGACCGACTGTTGAAACCAAACTATCCTCGGCTCCGAAAATAAAATTACGGACATACATGAGAAAGGTGTCTTTTTGAAGTTTGATCATATTTTTGAATTACAGAGTATAAGCTAAGCCGGCGATAAAAACCAAAACTATGACAACACTGGCCGGAACGGCGAGCCAATCGGGAATTATGTATTCGGGCTTACGGTCGCCGTGGTGGCGAGCGCGCCAAAATGTCGCTACGCTGATCAAGCCGGTCAAACCGACGCTTAAGGCTCCGGCAACGCTGACTACGCTAAAAAAGTCTCTGACGCCCAATAAGAATAAGACAAGCGGCAGGCTTAAGGTTAAAATGATTGCTAGGACCTGCGGAGCATGGTAATCATATTGAAAAATACTTTTCATCGCGACGCCCAGGGTCATAAAGCTTGAAGACATGGCCATGATTGAAAACAAACCTCCGACAATTAAAGCAACCGGGCCGATGGCTGAGCTTAAACCGACCGTCGCGATTTCGCTTGTCTCGGTGCCGGTAACCGCAACTACGATAAGCGAAAAGATGGCGTAGACGATTACCGGAACGCTGTTACCGATTAGAATCGCCATCTTCAAGGATTTTTCCGCCCGTTTGGCATGCAAAACTTCGCGGGCTTCGGGAATGGCCACGATGCCGGAACAGGCAAAGAGAATAGCGCCGTATGGTACAAAGAAGGCGCGCCAATCAAAACCGCTTAAAGCCTTAAAATCCATGTGCGGGGTAGCAATCAATGCCAGTGTAAATAAAAGTCCCAAAATTAAAATTCCGATAACGAATTCGGCTCGCTTGATAATGTTTAAACCTCTAATAACGAAAAAGGCGAGTACTAAGTAAGCTCCAATCGACCAAGCAAAGGCCGAACCGCTCAATACCGTGCTGAAGATCTCTCCGAGGCCAATCGTGTAAGCCAATAAGGCGCTATACATTCCGAACAAAAGCAAAAAACCCTGAATATTTTTAAAGATTGTTCCGAGATATTTTTCCGTATAACCGGTTAGCTGATGCAATTCTTTGGTGCGCAAAGTTACTTCACCGAAGAAAAGACTGAGGATTAAGATACAGGCTCCGATTAAGCCGAGAACAATCATCCCGGTCCAAAAACCGGCTTGGACAAAGGCAAAGGGCAGACCTAAAATACCGGCGCCGATAACGGTGCCGATAATTACCGCAGAACTCTGCAGAACAAGCATTTGTTTCATAATCTTGCCTTAATTGTAGCATATTAGTATACTGTTATAACAGGCATAAAAGCCTGCTTTTAAAAATATATTTATTTCTATGAACAAAACCACCGCTTGGCTAATCGGCGTTGTCGTCGTGGCCGTTGTCGGTTATATGGTTTGGCAGAATCAAAACTCTGCGCCCGAAACCATGACCGAAACTCAAACCACTCCGGAAAGTTCTGTTACTACTGAGAATTCCGGAATTTCGGTTACAACCGAAACCGTGCCTGCTGAAACCGAAAAGAAACAGGCCGGCTTTACAATGGCGCAGGTTGCTGAACATAATACGGCGGCCAGCTGCTATGTTGTTGTCGGAACCGGCGTTTATGATGTGACCGAGTGGATTGCCAAACATCCCGGAGGTCCGGAAGCTATCAAGGGTTTGTGCGGCATTGACGGAACGGAAAAGTTCACTAAACAACATGGCTCATTCCAACAAGCCAAAGATACACTCGCCGGTTACTTGATCGGTGATTTAATTCAATAATATGAATTTCAATAATTATTCTAAATACGCGCCCTTTGTTTTAAGATTAGGCATCGGTTTTGTTTTTGCCTGGTTCGGTTACAGCGGCTTAACCAACCCCGATATGTGGATTGGTTTGGTTCCGGCTTGGACCGCGGCCATTGCGCCGGCTAAGACTTTGGTCTTGATCCATGGCGCTGTTGAATTGATTGGCGGACTTTTGTTGATTGCCGGCCTTTGGGTCCGACCGGTAGCGGCCGTTCTCTTTTTGAGCTTGGCTCATACTTTGACTATCCTCAAATTCGGTCCGGTCTTTGTCCGAGATATCGGTTTGCTCTTGGCGACTTTGGCCATTTTCTTGCGCGACGATAACAAATAGAAATTGAAAATTTGACGCTAAAAAACCCGTTGACTTTGTCTTCGGGTTTTTTTAGAAAATAATTAATTCTATTCCATTGTAAATCAAGTAGAATCTTACTAAACAGCCGAAGTAGAGTATAAAGCGGCTGTATTTTAGATTTTGCTTGTTTCTGGCGTAAATCGCATTGGCGATTCTGCCTAGGCCGGGAATCATTGTGAAAATTATCATGCCGCCATAGCCGAAAGAAAGCAATAGAATTTTCAATTCTCGAATTCTTTTAACAACGACCAAATCTTTAATCATGGCCATTGCTTGTTTGATCAAAGAAATAATGGCTATAAATGCCGGGGTGTTGAAACCGAGGCGATTGGCCAATTGTTTGCGCCATCTATCGATATGCGAGCCTTCAGTAATCGGTACAGGGCGCGAAATTATATAAATATCAACTTCGGTCATGCACAAAATATAGGCAAGCGCGCAAAGCGACCAGATGGACCAGACACTGCCTGTGCTGGCGGCCAACGTTGTCATTACTTCGGCAATTAGCGGGACGGTATTGATGGCAAAGAGCGTTGCTAAAATGGAATAGAGACCTTTGTTTGTTTTTGTCTCCAATTTAAATCCTCCTTAATCAGCCAACGTTACCGCTTTTTGTGATTTTTGTCAAGAGCTTTAACAACCTCTTCAACTTCGCGTTCGGTTTTTTCAGATAATTTTTTTTCGCCACGCAAACCGGAAATTATTATTTCGTTGCCGATAAAATTAGAAACAAATAGTCCGACCAATAATAATAAGCCCGTGCCGGCCAAAAGGGAGAGCGGGCCGTCCCACCAAATTTCTTCGCTTAAGCTGATAGTTGAATTGGGCGCTGAAGCTCGAACTAAAAGCATCAGGTAATCGGCGCCGTGCCAAACGCCGCGCCAAAATAAGACAATACCGATACCGCCGATAATCGCGTAGGGAATCGGGTAATGGCTTAAAAAGCCCCTGACATTATCTTCAAGTTGATCGAAAAAACCTTTGGCCATAGTTCTAGTTTTTCTTGATTGAGAAAATAAAGATGATTATGAAAAAGACAAGGCCATAGGCGCAGGTCGGCAAACCAAGCGTGTAGCCGAGGTTGCCCGGTTCTAGCAAACGGTTTATTTCAGGAACCAGCAGATAGCCGGCAAAGAGAATGCCTAATGATGAAACAATGGTCAGCGTCATTCGGACCGCATATTCGGAAATGACCCTTCTTAGACCGAAAACAACGGCAATCAGCATAATGAAGAACATGCCGAAACCGTACCAACAAGCCGGGTAACCTATAAAGTATGGACAGCTTTCGTTAAAAGCGCAGGTCTTAGTTATCAGTTTGGTTGCGCTTAAATAACCGGAGAACAGAGAACCTACAATCGTCAGATAAAATAAAACCCAAAGTTTAGATTGTTTCATATTTTATTAAATTATTCTATCTAATTATAGCTCTTTATAGATTGATTGACAATAAAGTAATTTTATAGTTATATAGAGGCAACGAAAAGTACATTTTATTTTAATAACATAAATACCTAGGAGGTAAATTGAAACCTGTAATTATTATTCCGTTTGATGGAAAGGATGACATCTATTCCATCATCAGAGATGTTGCCAATATCTTAAAAGATGAGGCCCTGGTTCCTGGGATTGCGTATTTCAAATTTAATGACGCAATTCATTTGGACCATCCAGTTGATGCTGATCTTATAAAAACAGTGAAAGGCCAGATTAAGAATCATAAAGTTCCCCATATAGGAATTTTTCTCGATTTGAAAATGGCGGATGTATCCGCAACTAATCTTAATGTTTTAAAGCATTATAAAGATTATCCGCCGGATATTATAACAATCAGCTCATGCTGCAGCGTTGAAAGCATAATACAGATACAGGCCATGTTCCCGACAACAAAATTGGCAATGGTCAGTGCTTTGACCGATATAAAAGCCGAAGAATGCCAGGCGCGTTTCGGGATGTCGCCCGCAGTAAAGATATATAACGACCTGATGAACATCAGATCGATATATAGGAAGAAAGTTGATGATGAACCCTTTGACCTGATTGTTTGCTCGGCTTATGAACTTGAATTCTTGAAAAAGAATTTACCGGAGAGATACGGTTTTATAGTTCCGGGTATTAGGGATGATTGGATGGCTAAAGATCATCAGGAGCGCATTATCGGAGTCCGTGAAGCACTTGATATGGGAGCAGATTTGGTTGTTATGGGAGCTCAAATAATGAAGGGCAATCCGGTTAACGGCGTTTCAGTTGAAGAAAGCCGCCGTCGAACCTTAATGGAGATAAATGCAAGCTATTTAGCAGGCGATCCGATTGAAGTGTTAAAGAAATGTAATGGTTTTTATGAGAGCTCCAGAAATGAAGGCGGAAATTACTTAGGCCCGGTTGTTAAATATGCGGATATGTATCTCTCCGAAGACGGCTTAAAGAATTATGTTGGTTTTAAGTATTTTAACTTCGCAAAGGCTGACAGGAAAGCGAAGCTACGTGACTACTTTGCCCGATTAATAGCCTCTAATACTAAGGAACGTTTGGCTAGGTTAGATTTATTGGGTGACGTATTGCTCGGTGCTCCAATGGGCGGTTTGCAGTTAGTCGGAGAATTAAGCCGTTTAACCGGACTGGATTCAATCTTTACTGAGAAAGCCGCTAATGATGTGGTAATCAGCCGTTATGATATTATAGCTGGTGAAAGAGTGATTATCGTTGAAGATGTTTGTAATAATTTTTCAACGACCGGAAAGATGAAAGCTGAAATAGAACGTCACGGCGGAACCTTAGTCGCAATTGTTTGTGCGATTAACCGTTCCGAATTGACCGAATGGGAAGGTATTCCGGTTATCGCCGCCTGTCATATTCCGACCAAGGAATATAAGCAGGAAGATCCGGAAGTTGCTGAACATATCAAAAACGGCAATTTTGTACAAAGGCCAAAGTCTGAATGGGATAGATTAAAAGAAGCGATGGCAACATAATAAAAATCGATACGGAAAGAGGGGGTTGGCTCGTTTTGGTGTTTCTACCAAAGCGAGCCTTTTTATTTTGGCAACTTGCCAAAAATAAGGGACTGGTGTTATATAAAAGTAGTTATGAATTTAGAAATTATCAAAAAATTAAAGAATGCGGGCATGAGCGAAGCGGAAGCTACTGTGTATGCCGTTCTTTTGACCCGTCCATCAATGACGATTCAGGAGATTACTAATGATACAAAACTGCCTCGTTCAACGGTGGTTATTGCTATTCAGAAGCTAGTCCGTACCGGCACTATAGACGAATATGCCTATGGTAAGCGCCGTAATTTCGCAGTCAGTTCTATTGATACAATTGATCGATATGTTATCGAGGATGAAAAAATGATAGAAGCCCGTAAGGCACATTTCGGACAACTACTGCCTGATATTCGTAAACTGCACTTTTTAGCTGCCAGTCAAGGAATGAAGGTTGAAATGCTAAAAGGGAAAGAAGATTTTAAAAACCTTTATAATAGAACTTTGCAGCTTAAACGCGGAGAAGAGATTCTTCGTTTAAGATCGGATGCTGAAAAATTTATATTTTTTAGAGATTTTTTCAGTGATTATGCAAAAGAAAAATTTAAAAGAAAGATTAAAACCAGGCTTATTATGCCGGAAGGGGACAAGAGCCGCGATGTACAGAAACGTGATGAACAGCGTTTTAGAGAGACTAGGTATTTGCCAAAGAAACTATATAATCCTAATGCTTCTATAATGATCTGGGGTTCATATGTATCTTTAACTGCGTGGGATGAAAATTTAGAAACAATTGTGGTAGAATCAAGGCAACTTGTGGATATCTTCCGTTCAGTCTTTGAATTGTTATGGCAAAATGCTAAAAAATAACAAAAAATTATAATAAAATAAATATAAATATAAACTAATATTAAATAAAAAAATATAAAATAGTATAAAAAATTGTTATTTGTCTTGACTAGCTTTTAGAACGGCACTATAATTTAGATATCGGGAGCAGTAAAACGCCTCGTTATCTCGGTATTGCGCCAGTTTGGAGGGGGCTAGCCAATACCGAGATAAGGAAGCGGTTTCGCTCTCCCCCTTAACTAACAATTAATTACACACCTATGCGTGTTCCATTGCAAAGATTAACGGCCGGACTGTTAGTCTTTTTATTTATAATGTCGCCTTTTGGCGGAGTTTATGCGCAGGAAGATTTGGTTCCAGCAGAAATTCCGGTAATAGGGGATGAGCCAACCGTTGAGGTGCCAGTTGAAACCCCAGCGACTTCCGAGGGTCAAAGCTCTGAAGAGTCTCTTGTTGAAGGACAGAACGAAACGCAAAATAGCGAAACAGCAAATTCGATGGATAGCGAAGGAGAATCGCAGCAAGCAGGAGAAGAGGAAGATCCAAAAATGCCTGCGGAAAATAATTTGAAAAAAAAGCCAGCTATACCCGATGAAGCGAGCGGCGCTCTTATTTATAGCTATCCTTTGTCAATTGCTCCAGGCAGAAATGGAATGCAGCCTGATATTAATTTATTTTATAACAGCCAATCGCGCGATTTGCATTCTTGGTTCGGTCAGGGCTGGTCGATAAGTATTCCTTATATTGAACTGATGAATAAGAAGGGCATAGACAAGATGTATGTCGAACCGACTTACTATTCCTCATTGAGTGATGAATTAGTTGATCTAAATAACGGACAATTCGGTTCTAAGGTCGATAACGGAGAATTTTTAAAATATTCTTTTGAAGATCAAAAATGGATTGTACTTGATAAAGAGGGCAAGAAATATACCTTTGGAAGCGCGGCCACTTCAAGACAAGATGACCCAGTCGATCCTAACCGGATTTTTAAATGGATGATTGAGGAAATTCGAGACACCAATGATAATTTTATTCGCTTTGAATATTTTAAAGATCAAGGGCAGATTTATCCGTCAAAAATTTTCTATACCGGCAACGGAAGTACGGAAGGTATTTTTGAGATTGATTTTTTGCGCGAGACGCGGCCTGACCAATATTTTTCAAGCAAAGCCGGCTTTACTTATAAAACCGCTTACCGAATCAATGAGATTCAATCCAAAATCAATGGTGCATGGTCTAAAAAATACGTTTTATCCTATATTACGGGAGATAACGATACAAATTCTCTTTTAAGTTCTATTAGTGAAACAGGCACCGGTGATAATGGTATAAAAACACTACCGCCTACCACTTTTGAATATCAGGCGTCAGGCGCGGTGCATTGGGAAGTTGATTCAACAAACTGGACAACCCCAGTTCGTATAGATCAATACTCGGGGGTAATGGTAGGAGATTTGAATGGTGATGGCTTAGATGATTTAATTAAGTCTCATTTTGAAAACAATTCTCAAGGCGGAGTTTGGACTAAAGGAGCATATTTAAATAATGGGCAAGGAGGCTTTATTATTAATTCAGGATATGAGCCCCCAATATATTTTCATGTTACTGCTTATGGAGAAGAACACGATGAGGGCGTTCGTTTAATTGATATTAATGCCGACGGATTGCTTGATTTATTAAGATATGGGAGTGGAATAAATGCTTATATCAATACCGGATCCGGCTGGCAAATTAATGAATTATGGACCCCTCCATTAAGATGGAATTATTATGTTAGTGATATATCTTCTTATATCGTGAATTTAAATGGAGATAATTTGCCTGATTTTATTGGTACATCACAAAACGGCGGTCCGCTTTTGACCTATGCTTATATCAATAATGGAGTTGATGGTTGGGTGCGCGACCTAGAATGGCAGGCTCCTTATGACTTTAGAATAACTAACGGCTCTACTTTTGCCGACCTTAATGGCGATGGATTGGATGATATTATTCAGTCCTATTCAGGTTTACAAAATTATAAACGCGCGTTCTTAAATACCGGAAAGAAAGGCTGGGTCGAGGCCGCTCAATATGTCCCGACTGAGGCGGGTTATTTTTTCAATAGTACAAGTGATCCGCATTCAGCAAGAGATAATGGCTATCGACTAGTTGATTTAAATGGGGACTCTTTGCCGGATATTCTTAAACAAGGCTATGGGGCAAATATTAACAATGGGAATGGTTGGAATAGTCCCAATGATTTAAGTTGGGATCAACGCTTTGAACTAGAGGGAACAACTTCTTCGCTGCCATATCTGCCATACATCAGCAATATGAACGGAGATGGTATGGCGGATATTCATGTTGCAAAATTTAACAACAATAACAATCAGATTGAGACGACGGTTGTTGAAAACATCGAACCTCGCGTTAATTTAATTAAAAAAATAAATTATAATACCGGCGGTTCAACAAGCATAACATACAAATCAACGCCGCTTTATAGAAACGGTACGACGCTTTTGAATCCGAATCTGTCTATGATTATTGATACGGTGTATCAAATTTCAACTAATGACAGTTCCGGCAATAATTCAACGATTGAGTACAGTTATGAAGGCGGATATTATTACTACGGAGGAGCTTTTGACACTAAGCTCGCTGGATTTAGTAAAGTAATAAAAACGGAAGACCCGGCTTCGCCTTTAAATAGAACTATAAGTCATTATCATCAAGGTAATGATTCAAATTCCGGACAAGGAGAATATGACGACCATATTTCAAAAGTCGGCAAAAAATACCGAGAAGAAATTTATGATTCGAATTGGAATTTGCAGAAAAAAGTCATCAATACCTGGGACAAACTGCCTTTAAGCAACGGCCGTCATTTTGTCCGATTAGCTAATACTTTGGAGTCGATTTACGACGGTAATTCAAGTCATAAAGATAGGGCTGAATCTTTCGGTTATGATGCGGATAATGGAAACAAAATAGAAATAACAAGTTGGGGGGAAGTTAACGGTCAAGATAACGGAGTCTTTATTGATACTGGCAGTGATAAATATTTAACAACCATAGTTTATGCTTCTAATCCGACAAATTATGTTATCGGTTTGCCGGCCTATGAATTAATAAAAGATCAAAGCGAGACTAAAATCAAAGAAACTTTATATTACTATGATGGACTGGGCTTTGCCCAAGTTGATAAAGGCAATCGAACAATGGATCAATTTTGGCGCGCTGGCAGTAAATATATTGATATTGAAAGAACTTATAATAACCATGGCTTGGTGATTTCAGAAAAAGATGCGCGCGATAAAGAAAGCTTTTATGCCTATGATATTTATAACCTCTATCCTTTGACAATCACTAATCCATTGTCGCAAGTTACCACCTATGAATATGATTATTCATCAGGACAGCCAACAAGAACCATTGATCCGAACAATCGCTCATACTATACGGATTACGACGGTTTAGACCGAGTAATCGCAGAGCGCCAGCCCGATGTTAGTAATCCAACAGTAAGTCTTGCTAAGATATCTTACGAATACGTCGATACGCCTAATGCCGTGCGAACTAAGAAAATAGATCACTTGGACGCGAACAATGCCGTAGAAACTTATACTTATTTCGACGGACTCGGCCGTAAGATTCAGGAACGGCAAGAAGCCGAAACATCAGGATTGTTCAATGTTAGAGATTTCGTCTATTCGAAAAACGATTTATTGCTCAAAGAGTCCTTGCCTTATATTTCATCGGGAAGTGCAAAAACATCTCCGAGTTCTGAAATTAAGTTGTATACTCGTTACACCTATGATGCTATGAAACGAGTAGTCACCGCGACTGTTGCTACCGATTGGGTTACGACCAATACATATGACGATTGGAAAACAACCGTGACCGATGCGAAGGGTAAGGTGAAAGATTTATATCGCGACGCCTACGATAATCTCGTCCGCGTTGACGAACATAATGGATCGTCGATTTACACCACAAATTATCAATGGAACGGTTTGAAGAAGCTCGTAAAAATAACGGATGCGCTTAATAATGAACGTAATTTCACTTACGACGGCTTGGGCAGAGTTTTGTCCGCCGAAGATTTGCATGCTTGGTATGACGGTTCTTACGGAGTTTGGGCTTATTCATACGATAATGCCGGCAATCTGGTAGGCAGAACCGACCCAAAGGGAATTAACGTTGTTTATGTTTATGATTACCTTAATCGTCTTATAAGCGAAGACGCCAACGCCGATCAAATCTTTGAAGTCACCAATGTTTATGATAGTTGCACCGACGGCATCGGGCGCCTTTGTACTGTTACAACGCCTGATATTAATGTTAGTTATTCTTATAATGCGCTAGGCCAGACCGTTGCTGAAGAAAAGAATATTGATCAAACATCTTATGTATCGCAATATTTTTATGACAGGCAAGGTAACAGAGTCATCGTTACCAATCCAGATAATTCCGAAATAAAATATTTTTATAACGCCGCCGGATTAGTTGATCAAATAGAACGTAAAGAAGCGAATGACCCTGGTTACACCGATGTTATCTCCAACATAGATTATAACTCAGTTGCCTTGCCGACAATGATGGCATACGCGAACGGCGCGACAACAACCAATACTTATGATGCCGATAAATTATATCGTTTGCATACCAAGGTGACCGTCGCCGATGGTCAGGATGTTCAGCATCTGACTTATACCTATGATCCGGTAGGCAATATTACTAGAATTATTGATGCATCTGATACGATTACTGCAAAGACGACCGATTATACTTATGACGATTTGCATCGGCTCCTATCTGCGACGATTACCAATTCAGCGCAAGGCGGAGGAGGTAATGATGTGCAAACCTTCACTTACGACGCCATCGGTAACATCCTGACAAAATCAGATGTAGGCTCGTATTCTTATGACGGCGCCTCCGGCATCGCCAACTTTGCCAATCCGCATGCGGTTACTTCCGCGGGCTCACTGTGGTATGCCTATGACGCTAATGGAAATATGATTGAAGTAAACGGTTTTCAGCATAATGATTATCGAACCTATTCTTGGGACTATAATAACCGGCTTGCATCCGTAACAACCACCAACGGAACTTCGACCTATGCGTATAATGCCTCGGGCCAACGAATTAAAGCGACCGATGCCAGCGGAACGACCTTGTCGATTAGCAATGAATACAGCGTTACTCCGGCGGGAATTGAGAAGCATATTTTCCTCGGAGATACGGCGATTGCTACGGTTTCCAGCTCTGAAGAATCTACTTCGGTTTATAACATTCATGCCGACCACTTGACCGGCTCTAATGTCATAACCAATCATGATGAGCAGGTTGATGAGCTGACGGATTACCGAGCTTTTGGTACAATGAGGATAGACGAGCAATACGGCGAGCACGCTGAAAAACGGAAATTCACGGGGCATGAGTACGACGTGGATACGGGCTTAACCTATGCCAATGCCCGTTATTATAGTGGCACCATGGGAAGGTGGTTAAGTCAAGATAACCTATTCTTAGCTATAAATGATAGTGATGCCATAGAATCCGAAAGTGGTCAAACGTACTTGGAGTATTTATCAAATCCTCAAAACCTCAATTCATATTCTTACGTCATTAACAATCCATTAAAGTATCAGGATATTACTGGAGAGACATATACCGAGGCAGGCAAAGGATTTGCTGTTGGTATGGGGCAAGGATTATGGGGTACAATCAAAGGAACCGCTAATTCTATAGCTCATCCAATTACAGCTACAAAGAATATGGCTAATGCGGCGGTTAATGGCGGTAAAGCTTGGCAACAATTAATATCAGATCTATCAAAGAATTCAAAGACAACTGTTGCTGAAATCAAAGATGGTCTTTCAATTCAGTTTAATGAGTTTATGAGTAAGTCAGATTATGAGAAAGGTAGGATAATGGGGCAAGCGACAGAGAAGGTGATGGAAGCAGTTGCAGTGAAAAAAGTTTCAGAAGGTTTGGCAAGCGGAACGCTTAGACAGACAACCTTGGGTGCAGAAAAGGGAGTACAGGTAGGTAAATATAATCTTGCAGTTGATAAATATAGTAGAGCAGGTGGAGGAGGGGTAAATCTAAGAAATACATCTCTTTCTAGTAATCGATATGATCAGCGTATCTTTGGTGTAGACTATCATAAATTTGGAGGTGATCCTAAACCAAGACTACACTATCACTCTGGGAAAGGTAATGAAATCAATAAGCATAAGCCCTACCAAAAATAATAATTTAATAATATGAATCAAGAAGAGAAAAAGAGAATAGCTTCATTTGCTCAAAAGCTAATAGATGATCAGATAACTTTTGATCAGTTTCAAGAAAGAATCCCTACGGACTTAGAGGATGAAGATGTTTCTAGTCTGCTTGATTTAATTGAGCACGAACCATCGGAGAAGACAATATTTGGCAGAGATAACAAAAAATTTCATGATGAACATGTAAAAATGATTAAAGAGTTAATAAATAAAATACTAGCTCAATAGTTTATGAAGCTGTCTACCAAGAGAATAATAGTTTTTGCTTTAGCAGTTCTGGCATTAATAGGAATTCTTTCCACAATTATTTCGCCAGAAGATCATTTGTTTGTTTACCCCGCGGGTAACGATTATGAGATAGGAAAGGCGATGGGATCTAATACTTGGACTATCATAGAATTAGTAATTATAGGTTACGCATTGATGCAGATAGCTAAATCAAAAAACAAGACGCCAAAAGCTTAAACTATTAAAGTTTTCGGAACATTATCTCAAAAGCCCTGCGAAAGCAGGGCTTTTGCTGTTGGTAACTCGACTTCGCAACACCCATGGAATGAGCTAGAATGGGTGGACTTTCTAGCCGTTTTTGGCTAAAATGAACATTGACAATTAAATAGCACTGGTTAATAGCCAGGCGCCTAAACTCAAAATTTATTTTGGGCATGGTGCGAAATCGTATCCAGAAACTATTAGAAGAATATAGTAAGTAGTTTCTGATTAAATTGTTTATGGAACTACATAAGCTAGAATTTATTATCGATCGACCCGAGGAGGTGGATTACTACCCCAAATTTATTGTCAAACTTGATAAGGCAACAGAACAGCAATCTTTTGTAGTGTTGCCATTAGAACTTAGTTATCAGAAAGATGACCTCTATCCCATATTGAATTGTACGTGTGGCGAATGGGGTTGTGGGGGTTATTATGTAGAAGTTAGAAATGAAGCAGATTATGTAGTTTGGCAAAAGATTTTTAGATTTATAGATAAGTCAGAAGAAATTGAGCCATTACATGTTAAGACGCCAATTTACTTTGAACGTGGCGAGTATATTAAGTTAGTTAATGACCTTTTACGAGAGAAGGATAGATTTCCTCAAGAAAGGAGCAACTATATTTATGACACTAAAGAATATCAAAAAAACGGTCTTGGTTCTCTATATGATCTAAAATAGGTTATTGACTCCATGGACTTACAAAAGCCCTAGTTTTCTAGGGCTTTTGCTGTTGGTAACTCGACTTCGCAAGACCCATGGAATGAGCTAGAATGGGTGGCCTTTTAGGCTCACTGGGCTATTGTACCTATATTATTTTTTTGATATAATTTTAAAACTTCTCCATTATTATTAATAATGAAGATATGCCGAATGAACCAACTAATTTAGAACTCTCCCAAGGGATAACTGAAGTCAAAGAAATAACCTCAGAGATTTTGGAAGCTATGAACGCGTTCTCGGATCGCGTTGATCAGCGTTTTAATAAAGTTGAAAATCGACTTGATCGGATTGAGTCAACTATGGTTACGAAACTTCAACTTAATGGTTTAATAAATATTCTGCAAGAAAATAAAGTTATCTCGAGTTACGAAGCAAAAACCGTTAAAGCAATTTCTTAATTAAAATTTCTCTCCATACCCTCCTTTATTAACTAATTGGAGGGTATGTTTTTATCTATTTTTTTCTCCTTCGCATTAAGTCTTGCGACGGTTCATTATATTCACCCCGATCATCTTAGCGGCCCCGGCGTCGTTTCCGATGAGACGCAAAACGTCGAAGAGATTGTTGATTACTGGGCGTTCGGAAACATTAGAAAACATCTTTCTAATGGTTATGAAGAAAAAAGAAAATTTACCGGGCATGAATTCGACGACGATACCGGTTTGTCGTATATGATTGCGCGTTACTATTCAGCTACGCTCGGACGATTTATAAGTCTTGACCATTTATTTACTTCCTTGGGTTTTGATTTGTCTGACCCGCAGAGCTTAAATAGCTATTCATATGTTAGCAATAATCCTTTACGCTATCGGGATCCGGACGGAGAAAGAAAGGCGGATTACATTGCCGCGACCCAGGTTGCCTCTCGCGTCGGTCAACAAAGCGGAAGTTATAAAGGCGTTCCGATTTATGCAGGCAATGGAACTTATCGGCCGAATTCACCGGAGTCGCAGCGCTCTCAATGCGTCACCGGTGTTCAAAATTTATATCAAAGTTTATTCGGTATCAATATTAGATACGGCCTCGGCGCCGCTCGAAATTATGCAGATTTGAGTAAGATTTCCAATGGTGTTATCGCAACCTATGCGCAGGGTTCGACAACAATGCCGCAAGAAAATGACATTATTACTTGGAATGGCGGCGCTTATGGGCATATCGGCATGATTATTGAAACTAGTTTTGATGCAAAGACCGGTATTGGGACGGTTTCAACTCTTGAACAGAACAGGGGACTGGGTCAGCAAATCTTTGATTATAAAATGACTGCAACGCGCGGCGCCGATGGCCAGAATCATTATTCGGTAGAGGGTTTCGGAAATTATAAAGTTATGAGCTGGCAAAGGCCGACCAAAGATAATGTCAGCACTTCGCCATCGGCTTCTCAAGTGTCAATTAAAACTCCCAAGCAAAACTCAGCCGCTCCTCAACCCGGTTTTTTGGGTCGACTGTACAAAACATTTAAAAATTTCCTCTCTCGCAGTAATTGAAATTATTATTTATAATTAATATATGAAATCAAAAACCAAGAAAATTCTATTTCTCTCTGCTTTAGGAATAATTATTATTTCTATTTCTTCTTATGCTTTATTAGAAAGGAATGAGAATGTCAAACAAGAATATATTGAATTGTTCGGCTTGGATTCTTCTATTTATTCAGTTACTTCTATCGACAGCAAGGATTCCTTCGCCCTAGTCGCGGTCAGCGATGGCTTTGTTCCGGCAGTATATTATGTTCAACATAAAAATTCAGGAAATGAGGTTGTTGCAGGACCCTTGCAGGAGCAACCCCTATGTTCGGTAATGAATAATGCCGGCGTGCCTGAGGAATTATACGGAGAGTGCTATCTTGACAAATAACTATCTTTCTGTTAGAGTTTTGAATTAATAAAAAAGCACATATAACAAAAAAATAAATCCACCGGAGAGGAGGAGTATTATGATATTGCCATATATTGAAAACGGCAATCATTCAAATTCTAGCTGTCTTTTTTTGCTTAGATCTTATATTCTAAACGGGTTCCATTTAGCCATAATTAAATGCCTTGATAAAGACGGGCAGGAAAAAAGGTCTTTGGGAATACTGATTGATGTTTTTACGGACCCTAGAGAATGTTGCTCAAATCCTTTACTGATAATTTATCACCCAGACTCAGGGGTTCCTTTGGAATTGAAACATATGTCTTCTTTCGGAGACAATTCGGAAATTGTTCACTCAATAACCTTAATGGATTTCAAAGAAATTTATAACCGAGATAAAAGGGGGATATTCGAATGATTTCAATTTC
>DDTV01000012.1 GCA_002344425.1 Candidatus Falkowbacteria bacterium UBA2355 | reverse complement strand
GAAAAAGCCGAACTCGGCTTTGCGTAAGATTGCCCGTGTCCGCCTTTCCAACGGTATGGAAGTTACGGCTTATATTCCGGGCATTGGCCACAATTTGCAAGAGCACTCGATTGTTTTATTAAAAGGCGGCAAAACCAAGGATTTGCCGGGTGTCCGCTATAAAATTATTCGCGGCGTTTACGACGCTCAGGGCGTTGAAGCCCGCCGCCAAAGCCGCTCAGCTTACGGCAATAAGAAACCTAAGGTTAAATCATAAGATATGAGAGGAAAACCAGCACCAAAGCGTCCGATTGCGCCAGATCCGCGTTACAGCGACCCGGAAGTCGCCAAATTTATAAATTACATCATGGAACGCGGCAAAAAGTCAGTTGCCCAATCCATTGTCTATTCCGCTTTTGAAATTATTCAGGAAAAAACCGCGCAAGATCCGCGTTCGGTTTTTGCCAAAGCCATGAAAATGGTCTCGCCTTTGCTTGAAGTTCGCTCCCGACGCGTCGGCGGCGCCAACTATCAGATTCCTTATCAGGTCCGCGGGGAACGCCGCTTCATGTTGGCTTGCCGTTGGATGATTGAAGCCGCTCGTGCCCGCAAGGGTAAGCCGATGGCTGAAAAATTAGCCGCTGAAATCATTGATACTTCAAACGGCGAAAGCGCTTCCGTCCGCAAAAAAGTCGACGTTCAGCGCATGGCCGAAGCCAACAAGGCTTTTGCTCACTTTGCTCGACAATAAAATATATGGCCCGAGAATATAGTTTGGAAAATACACGAAACATCGGTATCATGGCTCACATCGACGCCGGCAAAACAACGTTCACTGAACGTGTTTTGTTCTATACCGGAAAAAAACATAAAATCGGAGAAGTTCACGAAGGTGCCGCTGAAATGGATTGGATGGAGCAGGAAAAAGAACGCGGTATTACTATCACTTCCGCCGCAACGACTTGTTTTTGGCATGATAACCGCATCAACATTATTGATACTCCCGGACACGTCGACTTCACAGTTGAAGTCGAACGCTCTTTGCGGGTTCTAGACGGCGCCGTGGCCGTTTTTGACGGTGCGGCCGGCGTTGAACCGCAGTCTGAAACCGTTTGGCGTCAAGCCGACAAGTACGGCGTTCCCCGTCTTTGCTTTGTTAACAAGATGGACAAGATGGGCGCCGATTTTTATATGAGCCTTGAATCGATTCGCACCCGTTTGAATTCACGCGCCGTTCCGGCGCAATTGCCGCTCGGTGCCGAAGAAACCATGCACGGCGTTATTGATTTGTTGCAGCGCAAGGCCTTTGAATTCAAGGGACAGAACGGCGAACAGCTTACTGAAATTGAAATTCCCGAAGACATGAAGGAAAAGGTTGAAAAGTACCGCCATGAATTAATCGAACGCATTGCCGAATCAGATGAAGAATTAACCGAACGCTATCTCGGCGGCGAAGAGTTGAGCGTTGAAGAATTAAAGAAAGCTTTGCGCAAGGCCGTTATCAAAAATGAAATTTATCCGGTTTTCTGCGGTACCGCTTTGAAAAATATCGGCGTTCAATTGGTGCTTGACGGCGTCAATGATTATTTGCCCTCGCCTTTGGATGTTCCTGAAGTTGAAGGCATGGACCCCGACAATCACGAGAAAAAAATTCCGGTTAAACCTTCTGACGACGCGCCTTTCTCAGCTTTGGCATTTAAAATCGCAACCGACCCCTTTGTCGGCAAACTCTGCTTTGTCCGAGTTTATTCCGGCGTCTTGAAATCAGGTTCTTATGTTATCAATGCCAGCAACGGCAAAAAAGAACGCATCGGTCGTTTGGTCCGCATGCACGCCAATCACCGTGAAGAAATCGACGCGATTTATTCCGGCGACATAGCCGCGGTTATCGGTTTGAAAGATACTTTCACCGGCAATACCTTGTGCGATGTCGATCATCCTATTTTGTTGGAAAACATCACTTTCCCTGAACCGGTTATTAAGATTGCGGTTGAACCGAAAACCAAAGCCGATCAAGAAAAAATGGGCGTTGCCTTATCTCGTTTGGCCGAAGAAGATCCGACTTTCCGCGTTGAGTCCGACGAAGAAACCAACCAGACTTTGATTTCCGGTATGGGAGAATTGCACCTCGATATTATTGTCGACCGCATGAAGCGCGAATTCGGCGTTGAGGCCAATATCGGCCAGCCGCAGGTTTCTTATCGAGAAACCGTTCGCAAAGAAGCCGAAGCCGAAGGAAAGTATATCAAGCAATCGGGCGGACGCGGTCAATACGGACACTGTTGGTTGCGCATCGCGCCGCAGGAACAAGGCAAGGGTTCTGAATTCATCGACGAAGTTAAGGGCGGAGTTATTCCGCGTGAATATATTCCGGCAATTGAAAAAGGATTCAAAGAAGCTTTGGACAAAGGAGTTTTGGCCGGCTATCCGATGGTTGATATCAAGGCCGCTGTTTACGACGGAAGCTATCACGAAGTCGACTCTTCTGAAGCCGCTTTCAAAATGGCCGGTATCATGGCCTTTAAAGATGCGGTCCGCAAAGCCAATCCGGTTTTGCTTGAACCGGTTATGAAAGTCGAAGTTACCACTCCGGAAGAATATATGGGTAACGTTATCGGCGATTTGAATTCGAAACGCGGACAGATTGATAAGATGACCGACCGCGGAAACCTTAAGGTAGTGGACGCCAAAGTGCCGTTGGCGGAAATGTTCGGCTATGCAACCGCCTTGCGCTCAATGAGCCAGGGACGCGCCAACTACAGCATGGAATTCCTCCATTATAACGAGGTACCGCGCCATGTGGCCGAAGAGATTATCGGCAAAAACGCGAAAAGTTGACACTCTTTGAATTATTAGCTAAAATAAGCAGCCTAAGCTATGAATGAACGACTTGAGCATTTCATCAACCTCATAGCCAAGACAGGCGACAAGCTCCTGGTCTATGATCGCTACAATCCTGACGCTTCCTTTGTTGTTGTCAGTTTAAGCGAATATGAGCGATTAACGGCCAAGCCTGATAATGTAAAAGGGTTGACAGAAGATGAGCTTATTGATAAAATAAATCGCGATATTTCCCTTTGGAAAGAAGAGGGCAGACAAAGCTCCGAAACTCCAAAAGGTCATAATAATAGGGCCTGGTCCATTCCGGAATCTAGGCGCCGCGAGGCCGAAGCTCTTGGAGCAGAAGCCAATTCTATAAATTAATTTTAAATTTTAAATTAAATTTACCACTATGGCAGACAAATTCGAGCGTTCCAAACCGCACGTTAACGTCGGTACCATCGGTCACGTCGACCACGGTAAGACGACTTTGACTGCGGCTATACTCAAGGTTTTGAGTTCAACGGGACACAAAGCAACTACTAAGGGAGTCGATGAAATCGACGGCGCGCCTGAAGAAAAGGCTCGCGGTATTACTATTGCTACCGCGCACGTCGAATACGAATCGGACAAGCGCCACTATGCGCACGTTGACTGCCCGGGACACGCTGACTATGTAAAGAACATGATTACCGGCGCCGCCCAGATGGACGGAGCTATCTTGGTCGTGTCTGCCACCGATGGTCCGATGCCGCAAACCCGCGAACACATCTTGCTCGCGCGTCAGGTCGGCGTACCTTATATCGTCGTTTTCTTAAACAAGTGCGATATGGTTGAAGACAAAGAATTGATTGATCTCGTTGAAGAGGAAGTCAAGGATTTGTTGAAGAAATATGAATTCCCTGGCGACACCACTCCGATTATCCGTGGTAGCGCTTTGAAAGCTTTGGAAAATCCGGCCGGCGAATACGGTCAGGCTATTACCGACTTGGTAAAAGCTTTGGACGAATATATTCCGGAACCGGTTCGTGATACCGATAAGCCTTTCTTGATGCCGATTGAAGATATTTTCTCGATTGAAGGACGTGGTACGGTTGTTACCGGCCGTGTTGATCGCGGTACCATCAAGGTTAACGAAGAAGTTGAATTGGTCGGTTTGGGCGACACTCGCAAAGTTGTTGTCACCGGTATTGAAATGTTCAACAAACAGCTTGATCAGGGTCAGGCAGGCGACAACGCCGGTTTGCTCTTGCGCGGTATTAAAAAAGAAGAAGTAGAACGCGGTCAGGTTTTGGCCAAAACCGGTTCTATTACTCCGCACACTGAATTTGAAGCCGAAGTCTACGTCTTGAACAAAGATGAAGGCGGACGCCACAAGCCTTTCTTCAAAGGTTATAAGCCTCAATTCTACATCCGAACAACTGACGTTACGGGTGAAGTAGAATTGCCGGCCGGTACCGAAATGGTCATGCCTGGCGACACTGTTAACATGGTCGTCAAGTTGATTGCTCCGGTCGCTTTGGAAGAAAAAATGCGTTTCGCTATTCGCGAAGGCGGCCGTACGGTCGGCGCGGGTGTCGTAACGAAGATTATTAAGTAAAGATTCATCCCCGCTCTCGAATCCAGAGGGCGGGGTTAATCTGTACTTAAGAAAGTCAGAACATCAACAAAGTTAAAAAAGATTCAAGTATTTATGAGTGAAATGGAAAGCAAGAAGACGACCGCTAAAGATATTAAGCAGCGCGTCCGCATCAAGATCCGGTCATTTGACCACAAGATCATTGACCAATCAACGAAAATCATCGTTGAAACGGTTAAGCGAACCGGCGCTACTGTCTACGGTCCGATTCCATTGCCGACGGAAAAACGCAAATATACCGTTAACGCTTCGACCTTTGTCCATAAAAACGCCCGCGACCAATTTGAAATGCGGACGCATAAGCGTTTAATGGATATAATCGAACCGTCCGCGGCAACCATAGAAGCTTTGAGCAACTTGAATCTGCCGACCGGAGTTGATATTGAAATTAAAATGTAAATTCGTTTCGGACCTGTTCAGCTAACCCCCGCGGGGAAGTGGCTGGATCGGAACGCAATGAAAAGGAATTATCCTATTGAAACCAACAATCACTTTTTCTTAAAACTTTTTCGTTTTTAGAGCAGGTGTTTGCTGGTTTCAAAAACCAGTTTTTATTTTATGAAATTCATTCTTGGAGAAAAACTTGAAATGACGCAGCTTTGGAAGGGCGATGCGGTTGTGCCGGTAACTAAAATTACCGCCGGACCTTGCACCATCCTTCAGCATAAGACTGTTGCCAAGGACGGCTATGAAGCCGTTCAGGTTGGCTATGGCGCTCGTCGTTTGAAGCTTTTGTCCAAAGCCCTGATCGGACATTTTAAGAATTTGGGAAATTTCCGATATGTGCGCGAATTCCGTTTGGATAACTCCGACGGTATTGGCGAAGCCAAGGTTGGTGATCAGGTCAGCGTAGCGGCCTTTGCGGTCGGTGATCGTTTGACTCTTATCAGCACTTCCAAGGGCAAGGGTTTTCAGGGCGTGGTTAAGCGTCATGGTTTCCACGGACAAGATGCGACGCACGGCAACAAAGACCAGTTGCGCGCTTCTGGTTCAGTCGGCGCCGGTGGCGTTCAGCACGTTTTCAAAGGAACTCGCATGTCGGGCCGCATGGGCGGTGATCAAGTAACGCGTCATGATGTTGAAATTGTTGAAATTGATGAAGCCAGCAATACTATTTTTGTAAAAGGCGCCGTTCCGGGAGCTCGTCACAGTTTGGTGATGCTTTTCGGCAACGGTGAATTAAAGCTCGGTTTGCCCGAGGTTAAGGTTGAAGAAGCTCCTGTTGTTGAAGAAGCTCCAGTAATCGAAGAAACCGTAGCTGAGGCCGAGCAGCCAGTAGAAGAACCCGTTTTCGCCCCTGACGAAGCTCCGGTCGAAGAAGTAGAAGAAGTGAAAGAAGAGGTTAAAGAAGAGGTTAAAGAAGAGGTTAAAGAAGAAGTTAAAGCTGAAGAAGTAGCCGAAGCTCCTGTTGCTGAAGAAAAAGAAGAAAAAGTTGAAGAAAAAACTGCCTAAATATGATTTCCTACGATATCTACAATCAGAACGGTGAAGCAGTCGGCAAGGCCGAACTGTCCGAAAAAATCTTCGGCCAAAAACCGAACGCCGCTTTGGTGCATCAGGCCGTTGTCGCCCAGATGTCTAATGAGCGCAAAGTTTTGGCGCATACGAAAGATCGCAGTGAAGTTGCCGGTAGCGGTAAGAAACCTTGGAAGCAAAAGGGAACTGGTCGCGCTCGCGTCGGTTCAGTCCGTTCTCCCATTTGGAAGGGCGGAGGCGTTACCTTTGGTCCGACCAACGATCGCAATTTTTCCAAAAATCTGAATGCCAAGATGAAAAAGAAGGCTTTGTGCATTGCTTTGTCTGACAAGGTCAGCGATAAGAATTTGGCGATTCTTGATGAAATGAGCGTTGCCGAATACAAAACCAAAACTTTCAAAAAGATTATCGATGTTTTGTCTGAAAAAGCTTTGACCGTTAAGGGTCGCCGCAGTATTTTGGTTATTGACCAATCTCCGGCCGCCTCGACCAAGGCTTCGGCCCGTAATTTGCCTGATGTTAAATTGATTACCGTCGAAAATTTGAATTTGGTTGATTTGTTAAAATACAAACAAGTTATTGCAACCAACAGCGCCCTTAAAACGATTGAAGAGCGTTACCAATAATCCATATGGCATTATTTAAGAAAGATACAAAGAAAGAAAAGTCAACCCCGGCAAAAACCGCCAGCATGAAAGACATGTACGCGGACGCGCCGTCGGTTAAAGATACGGAAAAGAAAAGTTCCGCTAAGGCTATGGCGGTTTCGAATGCTTATCGAATTTTACTCCGTCCGGTTATTTCCGAAAAAGCCAGCCACCAGCAGACTTTGGCCAACCAATACTTTTTTGAGGTAGCTATCGGTGCCAATAAGATTGAAATCGCCAAAGCGGTTAAGGCCGCTTATGGAATTATGCCGAGCGATGTCAATGTTATTCGCATGGAAGGCAAATCCCGCCGTTACGGTCGCAAGATAGGTAAGCGAAAAGATTGGAAGAAAGCGATTGTCACTCT
This sequence comes from Candidatus Falkowbacteria bacterium UBA2355, assembly GCA_002344425.1. Lineage (GTDB taxonomy): Bacteria > Patescibacteriota > Patescibacteriia > Patescibacteriales > Patescibacteriaceae > Patescibacterium. The sequence goes on along the minus strand of DDTV01000012.1, from coordinate 26,872 downwards.
GCCAAAGGGCAAGAGCATTACTTTGTACGAAGGCGTTTAAATTGATATATGGGAATTAGAAAAGCCAAACCAACTTCACCGGGCCTCCGCTCTGCCAGCTTCCAAGATTTTTCGGATGTTACTTCGGTAACCCCGGAAAAGTCTTTGTTGTTGATTCGCAAAAAGCACAGCGGACGCAATTCCGGCGGTAAAATCACCGTTCGCCATAAAGGCGGTGGCGTTAAACGCTATATTCGCTTGATTGATTGGAAGCGCGACAAGTTTGATATTCCGGGTGTTGTTAAAACGATTGAATATGATCCGAACCGCGGTCCGCGTATTGCTTTGGTATTTTACAAAGACGGTGAAAAGCGTTATATGATTGCTCCGATCGGACTTGAAGTCGGTATGACCGTTATCAGCTCCAAGAAAGCGGTTGAACCGAAAATCGGCAACGCCATGCCGCTTGAATTCATTCCGGCCGGTTTGCCGGTTCACAACGTTGAACTCGAACCGGGTCAAGGCGGAAAATTGGCGCGCGGCGCCGGTATTGCGCTTTTTGTCATGTCGGTTGAAAAGAAGTATGCTCAAGTTAAGCTCCCTTCAGGTGAAATCCGCTTGATTAAGAAAGATTGCCTCTGCACCATCGGTCAAGTCGGCAACGTTGATATGCGACATGTTTCAATCGGTAAAGCCGGTCGTAACCGCCATCTCGGCATTCGTCCGACGGTTCGCGGTTCAGCCATGAACCCGGTTGATCACCCGCACGGCGGTGGTGAAGGCAACCAGCCGATCGGTTTGAAGCATCCGAAGACGAAATGGGGCAAGAATGCTTACGGTGTTAAAACGCGCCGTGGCCGCAAAGCCTCTAATCGCTTTATTATTACGCGCCGTAAAGGCAAGAAACTTTAATTACCTGTATGTCACGAAGTCTAAAGAAAGGTCCATACGTTAACGAACGGCTTTTGAAAAAGATTATGAATTCCAAGCCGGGTGGCGCTCCGATTAAAATTTGGGATCGCGCCTCTTCGATTACTCCGGAAATGGTCGGCTTTACAATCGGCGTTCATAATGGCAAGGTTCACGTACCGGTTTTGGTAACGGAAAATATGGTCGGACATAAGTTCGGCGAATTTTCACCGACCCGTAAATTTGTTTCACACGGCGGTAAAATGGCCAAAGATCAAGCTAAGGCCGCTAAATAATCATTGATATGGAAGTCAAAGCACGAGCCAAATACATCAGAATGTCTCCGCGAAAAATTCGCTTGCTTACCACTTTGGTAAAAGGCAAGTCGGTGGCGGCTGCTTTGGATCAGCTTCGTTTCGCCGGCAAAGACGCCGCCGAACCGGTACGCAAGGTCATTGCTTCGGCCATGGCCAATGCTAAACATAATTTTGAATTGAAAGAAGATAATCTTTATATCAAAGAAATCCGCGTTGATCAGGGCGTGACATTGCATCGTTGGTTGCCCCGCGCTCATGGCCGCGCTACGCCGCTTAAGAAGCGCACCAGCCACATTAACGTTACGCTTGCTGAAATCAGCGATTCAGGCAGCCGCGTCGGTCGCAAAGTTGAGGCCGAGGCTCCGGTTAAACTCGGCGCCGCGCCGGCTGAAGCCGAAGGCATCAAGTTAAAAGATAAAGAAGCCGGCAAACCGGTAGAGAATCTTGAAGAAAAGGATAAGCGTATTTCCGATCCGCGCCGCGAAGGCCGCAATAAAGGTTTCACTTCTAAAATTTTCAACCGCAAGGCGGGTTAATTCACATCTATGGGACAGAAAGTCAATCCAAAAGTAATGCGCGTCGGTATCACCCGCAGTTGGCCATCAAAATGGTTTGCGAGCGGTTCAGGCTATATCGACCAGCTTAAACAAGATCTCGGCATCCGCAAGTATTTGATTAAAACCTTTAAAGAAGCCGGCATTGATCGCGTTGAAGTTGAGCGCCCCTCCGGCAAGAAGGTTGTCGTCAATATCTTTACCGCCAAACCGGGTTTGATTATCGGCCGCGGCGGCGTTGGTATTGAAGAATTGAAAAAGAAATTACACCGGACTTTTTTGAAAAATTTCCGTTCCGGTGAAATTAATATCAATATTACCGAAGTAGATCGTCCGAATTTGAGCGCTTTGATTCTTGTCCAATCGATGATTATCGATTTGGAAAAGCGTTTGCCTTTCAAGCGCGTTATGAAGCAAGCGATTTCCCGCGCTGAACGTTCCGGCGCTCTCGGCGTCAAGGTGATGGTTTCGGGACGCTTGAACGGCGCCGAAATCGCACGACGTGAAATGCTCATTTCCGGAAAATTACCGCTTCAGACTTTGCGCGCCGATATTGACTATGGCCGCGGCGCCGCCCATACGACTTACGGTTTGATCGGCGTTAAAGCTTGGATTTACCGCGGAGAAATTTTTGACCGCCGAGAACAAGCCGGCGAAGTCGTTAAAGAAAAAATCAACAAACGCAAATAACCATTTATGTTAGCTCCGAAAAAGACAAAATTCAGAAAAGGTCATAAGCTTAACCGCGGCGGCAAAGCCACTCAGCGGATTACGCTTGGTTTTGGCAGCTACGGTTTGAAGAGCACCGAAGGTTGCTGGGTGACCGCTCGTCAGATTGAAGCATCACGCCGCGTTATCACGCGCTTTGTACAACGTAACGGCAAGCTTTGGATTCGAATTTTCCCGGATAAGCCGGTAACCGCCAAAGGCGGCGAAATGCCGATGGGTAAAGGTAAGGGTGCGGTTGATCATTATGTCGCTATTGTCAGACCCGGCACAATGCTGTTTGAAATCGAAGGCGTTACCGAACAACAGGCGCGCGAAGCTATGAAATTAGCCGGCCACAAATTACCGGTTAAAACCGTCTTTGTCAAAAAACATTAATCACTGATATGGAATTTAAAGAATTACAAACCAAAAGCTTGAAGGAATGGCACACTATGCTAGCTGATGCTCGCGAAAAATTGCGCCAGCTCCGTTTCAAGGACGCCAATAAACAATTGGGAACAGTACGGGACATCCGCAAGGAACGCCAATTGATTGCGCGGCTTTTGACTTTGATTAATAAGAACAAAAACTCCTAATATGAAAGAACAAGTAAAACAATCAAAGCGCAGCCTCTCAGGAGTAGTTGTCAGCGACAAAATGGATAAGACGATTGTGGTTGTCGTTGAAAATGTTAAAATTCATCCGAAATACCAAAAGCGTTACGCTGTCAGCAAGCGCTATAAGGTACATGATGAAAAGAATCAGTATAAAGAAGGGGACAAGGTAACTTTTATCGAATGCCGTCCCTTGAGCAAAGACAAGCGCTGGCGCGTTTTGTACCAATAATAATTTTGTAAAGATATGATTCAGGTCCAGACAATATTGAAAGTAGCCGATAACACTGGCGCCAAGCGCGTTATGTGCATTCGCGTGTTGGGCGGCTATCGTAAGCGTTACGCCCGAGTTGGCGAGCGCATTATTGTCGCGGTTAAGCAAGCCGTTCCTCACGCTATGGTTAAGAAGAGCGACGTGCTTTTGGCCGTTGTGGTTCGCGTCAAAAAAGAAATCCGCCGCAATGACGGCAGTTACATCCGTTTTGACGACAATGCCTGCGTCATTATCGACAAAAAGAACGGCGAACCGCGCGGTACTCGTATTTTCGGCCCCATTCCCCGCGAAGTCCGCAAGGCCGGTTATGTAAAGATCGCCTCCTTGGCGCCTGAAGTACTCTAAAGATATGAACATCAAACGAAACGACAATGTAATGGTGATGGCCGGTAAAGACAAGGGTAAAACCGGTAAGGTTTTGCAGGTCTTTAATGATTCCGAACGCATTAGTATTGAAGGCGTCAACCTTTTAATTAAGCATTTGCGCGCCCGCAAGAGTGGCGAAAAAGGCCAGCGCGTTGAATTTCCGGCGCCTTTGAATGTTTCCAATGTAATGTTGATTTGTCCGAAGTGCGGCAAACCGACCCGCGTCGGCCATCGCAAGATCGAAGGAAGCGCCGAACGCAAAGGAACAAAAGTCCGCATCTGCCGCAAGTGCGATGCCAATATTGATTAATCCTATGAGACTTAATGAATTGTACAACAAGAAGATCAAAGCGGCGCTGAAAGAAAAATTCGCTTACCGCAATGATATGGCGATTCCAAAAATCGTTAAGATTTCTCTTAACGTCGGTGTCGGACGCCATACCAAGGATAAATCTTATATTGACGGCGTCGCCAGCACCCTGGAACGCATTACCGGTCAGAAAGCCGTTTTAACCAAATCCCGCAAATCCATTTCCGCCTTTAAGGTCCGCGAAGGCAATATCGTCGGCGTTATGGTGACTTTGCGCGGTGCTCGCATGTATGATTTTCTTGAAAAGCTGATTAATGTAACCTTCCCGCGCGTCCGCGACTTCCGCGGAGTTGAAAATACCATTATCGACCGAAGCGGCAATCTTTCTTACGGTTTCCGCGAACACCTGCCTTTCCCCGAAGTTAAGGCAGATGAAGTCGACAATGTTCATGGTCTTCAAGTCACTATTATGACTACGGCCAAGAGCCGCGAGGAAGGACTTGAATTGTTCACTTTGTTCGGCTTTCCTTTTAAGAAAACCGATAAATAATCCTATGGCACGAAAAGCAATGATCGAAAAATCGAAACGTACCCCGAAGTTCAGCTCGCGAAAAATTCGCCGTTGCTGGCGTTGCGGTCGCAACCACGGTTATATGCGTGATTTCGGTTTGTGCCGTATTTGTTTTAGAGAACTGGCTAACAATACCGATTTACCGGGTATTAAGAAGTCGAGCTGGTAATTTTGAACTCAGATAATACAGATATACATATGATAGATCCAATCGCAGACATGCTCTCCCGCATCAGAAACGCCGCCGCCGTCCGTAAGGCGGAGGTGCTCGTGCCTGCCAGCAAACTGAAATTCAATATCGCCAAATTGCTCGAAGCCAATGGCTGGATCAGCAAGGCTGAAATTATCAGCGCTTCGAAAGAAAAGGGCTCCGCCTTTGATCAGATTAAACTTACTTTGAAGTATAAAGCGGATGGCCGTCCGACCTTTGTTTCCTTGAAACGCATCAGCAAATCAAGCCGCCGCGTTTATGTTGGCAAAGATGAACTGCCTCGCGTTTTGAACAATTTCGGTATCGCTATTATTTCCACCTCGGCCGGTTTGATGACCAACCGAGAAGCCAGACAGAAGAATTTGGGCGGAGAAATTATTTGCGAAATTTACTAATACCCATATGTCACGTTTAGGAAAACTGCCAATTAATCTTCCGAAGGGTACGAGCGCCGCTATTAACGGTGATATTTTGACTGTGCGCGGTCCGAAAGGCGAACTTTCTCAGAAGTTGCATGATTTTGTTAAAGTCGATATCAGTGAAGAAGCGATTAAAGTTTCTCTCGGTACCGCCGTCAGCAAAAAAGAACGCGCTTTCTGGGGCTTGTACTACAGCTTGATTAAGAATATGGTTATTGGTGTAACCGAAGGCTATACTAAAAAACTCGAAATTCAGGGAGTCGGTTATAAGGTCTCAGGCGGAGGCGCTTCGCTTAATTTGAGCCTTGGTTTTTCTCACCCGGTTGTTTTTGCTTTACCCAAGGGCATTCAAGCCGCAGTTGAAGGCAACATCATTACCATAAACGGTATCGATAAGCAATTGGTCGGCGAAACTGCCGCCCAGATTCGCCGCTTGAAAAAGCCGGAGCCATATAAGGGCAAGGGTATCCGCTACAGTGATGAAATTGTCCGCCGCAAAGCCGGTAAGACGGCCGCTAAGGGCGCTTAAACCATTACGAATATGAACAGTCAACAAGCCAAAAATATTTCAAAACAACGCCGTCAGAAGAGGGTACGCATTAAGATTCACGGAACAGCTAAGCGTCCGCGTTTAAGTGTTTTCCGTTCCAACACCGGTTTGTATCTTCAATTGATTGATGACGAAGCCGGCAAAACCGTTGCCGCGGCTCATAGCCGCGAGGTTAAGAACGTGAAAAAGAAAACCGAGATCGCCGAAGCTTTGGGCAAATTAATTGCCGAAAAAGCCATTGCTTTAAAAATCCTTGAAGTTGTTTTTGACCGGGGCGGTAACTTGTATACCGGACGAGTTAAGGCCGTTGCCGAAGGTGCTCGCGCCGGCGGTTTGAAATTTTAACCTCAGATAACACAGATATATGACTGAAGAAATTAAAAAAACTGAAAAGACTGACAAAGCCTCGGACAAAGGTTCTGAGCGCCGCGGCCGAAAAATGCCTTCACGCGGAGGCCGTCGCGCACCGCGCGAAGAACGTCCGGCTGACGAATTCGAACAGAAAATCGTTGATATCGCCCGTGTTACTCGTGTTATGGCCGGCGGTAAGCGTATGCGTTTCCGCGCTTGCGTTGCTATCGGTAATAAGAAGGGCAAAGTCGGTATTGGTTTAGCCAAAGGTGCTGATGTTACTTTAGCCGTTACCAAGGCCGTCAACCAAGCCAAAAAAGATTTGGTGACTGTTCCGATTGTTAAGCAAACAATTCCTCACGCCATTGAACAGAAGTTCGGCGCCGCCCGCGTTTTACTTAAACCCGCCGCGGCCGGTCGCGGTATTATTGCCGGCGGAGTCGTCCGTACTATCTTTGAATTGAGCGGCGTCAATAACGTTTCGAGCAAAGTGCTCGGCACTAACAACAAAGTCAATAACGCCAAGTGCGTTATCGCCGCTTTGAAAAATTTGCGCACCAAATAAACCATATGGCATTATCACTTTCCACATTAAAAGGCAATCACTCGGCGACTAAGAAGCGCAAGCGTGTCGGACGCGGCAATGCCTCGGGACACGGTACTTATTCGACGCGCGGTTTGAAAGGTCAGAAATCTCGTTCCGGTGTTTCTGGTTTGAAGCGTCTCGGTATGAAAAAGCAGATGTTGGCCGTTCCGAAGCGCCGTGGTTTTAACTCTTATCGCGATCGAGCTCAAGTCGTTGATTTCGACGCCTTGAACAAACATTTCTCTGACGGAGCTTTAATCAACCCGAAAACTTTGGCTAAGGCCGGTTTGACCAACTTGGGCAAGGGTCCGGTTAAAATTTTGTCTCGCGGCGAATTGAAGCTCAAGCACCTCAAATTTGAAAAAGTTTCAATGAGTGCCGCCGCCAAGGCGAAAATCGAAAAATAAATTATCCCTATGGAAAAATTGGCCGCAATCTGGAAAACAAAAGATTTACGCGCTAGCATCATCTTTGTTCTTTTGATGCTGGTTGTTTTTCGTTTGGCGGCTCATATTCCCGTTCCGGGCGTTGATCCTTCGGCCTTGCGCGAATTATTCGCTTCTAATCAGATTCTCGGTTTGATGAATTTGTTTTCCGGCGGCGGTATGGAAAATTTCTCCATTGTCATGATGGGCGTCGGTCCTTATATTACTTCTTCGATTATCTTCCAGCTTTTAGGCATGATTGTGCCGGCTTTGGAAGAAATGAATAAAGAAGAAGCCGGTCGTCAAAAAATAAACATGTGGACCCGCTGGGCAACGATTCCTTTGGCCGCTATTCAAGCTTACGCCATGATTAATCTTTTGCGCAGTTCTTCGGCCGGGGTAATTACCAGTCTCTCGCCCTTTGATTTTGTGGCCATGGTCATTACCATAAGCGCCGGTACTATTTTCCTAATGTGGATCGGCGAATTGATTTCAGAAAAGAAAATCGGCAACGGAATTTCACTTTTGATTTTTGCCGGTATTATCGCTTCATTGCCGACCAGCGTTCAGCAATTGATGGTCAACTATGATCCTTCAATGCTCTTTACGATTATCGGCTTTGCCGTTATTGCGGTGATTACCGTTGTCGGCGTCGTTATTATTAACGAAGGACAGCGCAATATTCCCGTGCAATATGCTCGACAGGTCAGGGGACAGCGCGCCTTTGGCGGCTCTTCGACTCACTTGCCCTTGCGCGTCAATATGGCCGGTGTTATTCCGATAATTTTCGCCATCTCAGTTATTCTATTCCCGTCGATGGTCGCGCAGTTTTTCGTAAACGCCAGCAATCCTATGTTGGCTAGCATAGCGCAAAAAACCATTACGCTTTTTCAGAATCAACTGATTTACGGTATTTCTTATTTTGTTTTGGTCTTTGCTTTTACATATTTCTATACCGAAATTGTTTTCCATCCCAGCCGTATCGCGGAAAATTTGCAAAAACAGGGTGGATTTATTCCTGGCATAAGACCCGGCAGTCATACGACTCAGTATCTTTCCTTTACGACGCGTCGTATTATTTTCGCGGGAGCTCTTTTTCTCGCCATCATCGCCGTCTTGCCTTTGATTATGCAATATTTCTCCGGTATCCAATCTTTGGCTATTGGCGGCACCTCGCTGTTGATCGTTGTTTCGGTGGTTATTGAAACGGTCAAGCAAATCGAGTCGCAATTGACGATGCGGCAGTATACAATGGATTAATTTATACGTTTAAAACCCCGTTCGCTTCTGGCGGACGGGGTTTTTTGTATATGCTATAATTACTTATATGGCACGAACAATCTTGGTCTTTTTCGGACCCCCCGGCTCGGGTAAGGGCACGCAATCCGACATGCTCGGAGAATATTTAGGCCTACCGGCCATTTCGACCGGCGAGCTTTTACGCCGAGAACAGAAGACCGGCTCGGTTTTGGGCAATCATGTAAAAAAATTAATGGCCTCTGGCAAGATGCTCGGAGTGACCCTGATGGATCATATCCTGCGCCATCGTTTGGCCAAAAGCGACGCAAAACGCGGTTTTCTCTTAGACGGCTATCCTCGCAAGCTTGAACAGCTAGGACATCTTTTAACAATGACCAAACCGGTTGACCGTTTGTATTTTATCGTGATTGAATTGACTGACAAGGAAGTTTTGCGCCGTTTGGCCAATCGGCGCGTTTGCGATTGCGGCGCGTCCTACCATTTGATTTATAATAAACCGAAACGCGCTAATAAATGTGACCTTTGCGGACAAACGATTTATCAGCGTGCTGATGACAAACCGGCGATTATAAAACAACGTTTGAAGTATTACCATGCTTGGACCAAACCGATGTTGGAAAAAGCTTCCGGCCGCGGTTCAATTATCTTTATCAACGGCGAGCAATCAATTGATAAGATTCAAAAAGAATTGCGTTCAAAATTAAAAAGTTTCGGTATACCAAAGAAAAAGAAGTAATGTCTCGATTAATAAAAACCAGCGAAGAAATTAAAAAGATCAAAGAAGGCGGATTGAAGCTCGGCTCTATTTTGTCCGAGCTTGCGGCCATGGTCAAACCGGGCACCAGTACGGCTGAATTGGAGGCGCATGCTTTGCGGCGCATTTCTGAGTTCGGCGGCCGGCCGGCTTTTAAAGATTTCAAACCTTCGCCGCAGTCAAAACCTTTTCCCACCGCGCTTTGCATTTCGATTGATAATGAAATCGTACACGGCCCCGCCTTGCCAGAAAGAATTTTGGAAAATGGACAAATCGTAAGTTTGGATATAGGTATGCAGTATCCGGCCGAGAATGGCTATTTTTCCGATACGGCGATTACCGTAGCGGTTGGTGATATTTCCGATAAAGCCAAGCTCTTGCTTGAAGCAACCAACGAAGCACTTTATGCCGGCATTGAAGCGGTCAAGCCGGGCAATACGCTGGATGACATAGGGCGCGCTATTGAAGCAGTGGCCAAAAAATATAAATTCGGCATTATACGCGACTTGGTCGGACACGGCGTCGGTCTCGAAGTGCATGAAGAACCGCAGGTCCCCAATTATCGAATCCGCGGCAATGAATTTCCAAATCTTGAATTGCAAGCCGGCATGGTTATAGCCATCGAGCCGATGTTTACGCTTGGCGGTTGGCAAATCGAAGCCGCGCCCGACGGTTTTACTTTTATTACCGCTGACGGTTCTTTAAGCGCTCATTTTGAGCATACCGTTGCGATTACCGAACATGGTTATGACATTCTCACCGAACGATAAGGAAGAAATTATTTTGGGCATTGACTGGGGCGAAGCGCGCTTTGGTTTGGCCTTGGGTAATGCGGCCGCTAAAATCGCTTCGCCATTAAAAACCGTGGCGACGATTGATGATATTAAAAAGGTCATTGCCGAAGAGGGCATTGAAAAGTTGGTTATCGGCGAACCGGTTAATTCGCAGGCCGGCGGGCTTGACCCCAATTTTTCTGAATTTTTGCGGCGCATTGCCGAAGAAACCAAATTGCCGGTTTCTTTGGTTGACGAGCGCTTCTCTTCCCAAGCCGCCGATTCGCTTGATCCCAAGGCTCGCAAGGAGGGAAATCGCGACGCGATAGCGGCTATGGTCATCTTGCAAAGCTATTTTGACAGCCTTGATTAGGCTGTAAAAAACCTCGATTTTAGGCTATAATACAAGCATGCCGCAGACCATTTCAACGCCGGCTATTTCTTTGGCATCTCGCCCCTGGCGAGAGCAAGATTTACTGGTTGATCTTTATACCCTTGAACAAGGCAAATTGACACTGCTGGTCCGCGGGGGACGCCGTTTGTCTTCCAAACTGGCCGCTCACGTCGAACCGATTACCTTGCTTGAATTGATGGTTATCGAGGGCAAGGGTTTGCCGACGGCGGCCGCGGCTTCGAGCCGCAACTCTTACGCTTCGCTCAAAGACGATTATGAAAAAATCGTCGCGGCCGGCTGGGCCTTGAAGCGTTTTAACCGTTTGGTTAAAGAAGGGGAGCGCGACGATAAAGTTTTTCACCTTTTATCGGATTTTTTCGCTTTGCTTAATGAAGCTAAGGCGGAGAAAGATTGGTATGATTGGTTTGCGAAAATTTTTGTTGCATTGGCGCTCGAGCAATTCGGTTATGGTCCGGCGCTTGATAAGTCGCACGAAATTAGTTCCTCGCTTTATGAGATGGCGCAGAAAACTTTTTCCCGTGCCGAATTTAAAAAAATGAACTCATGGCTCGACCGCTGGCTTCCGGCGGCGATTGAAAACGCTTTATGATGAGAACACACACTTGCGGCCAACTGCGCCGTGAAGACAAAGGTAGAAAAGTTATTTTGACCGGCTGGGTCCATAATCGCCGAGACCTCGGCGGTGTTTTGTTTATTGATTTGCGTGATCGCTACGGGATTACTCAGCTTGTTTGCAATGAGGCGGCGCCGGTACGAAGTGAATTTGTCGTACGTGTTGAAGGTACGGTTGAAGCTCGACCCGCCGAAATGGTTAACAATGATATGCCGACCGGAGAAATCGAAGTCGCGGTTTCAAAATTGGACATTTTAAGTGAAGCCGAGGTCCTGCCTTTTGAAATAAACAACGAAGAAAAGGCGGCGCAAACTAACGAACCTTTGCGACTGCAATATCGCTTTCTTGATTTACGCCGCCCAAAGCTTCAGGAGATGCTTAAAACCAAGGATGATTATTTTACATTTTTGCGCGAATATTTTCATAACCATGATTTTGTTGAAGTACAAACGCCAATCTTAGCCAATTCTTCGCCTGAGGGAGCACGGGATTTTTTGATTCCCTCGCGACTATATCCGGGTAAATTCTACGCCTTGCCGCAGGCGCCGCAACAATTCAAACAGTTATTGATGGTCGGAGGCCTAGATCGTTATTTTCAATTGGCGCCTTGCTTCCGCGATGAAGACACTCGTCTCGACCGCCATTACGGAGAATTTTACCAGCTTGATATGGAAATGAGTTTTGCGACGCAGGAGGATGTTTTTTCCATCATGGAACCTTTGATGATTGAAAGCGTCAAACGATTTAGCACCAAGAAGTTGGCGGCGCTTGATGCCGAAGGACGATTCCGACGCCTGGCCTGGCGCGAAGCAATGGAAACTTACGGTTCTGACAAGCCGGATTTGCGTTATGGACTGGAGATAAAAAATATCAGCCAGGTTTTTGCCAACTGCGGTTTTCCCGGTTTTGATTCGGCCGAAACAATTTATGCCTTGCGCGTCGACGGAGCGGCCGATTTCAGCCGCAAAGTAATGGATGAATTGAAAGAATTGACCGCTCGTAAAAAATTATCAGCCTTTGCCAGTCTTGTGGTTGAAGGCGACGGTTCGATTAAGAGTTCGCTCAGTAAAGTGGTCGCTCCCGAGATGTTGATGAAGGCGGCGCAAAAAACCGAAGCTGTGCCCGGAGATTTAGTTATTTTTGCCGCTGGAAATTGGCGCGAAGCCTGTGAAGCGCTCGGACTTGTCCGCGTTGATTGCGCTAAGCGTCTTAATTTAGTAGATCGCAATTCAGCGGCCTTTTGCTGGATTACTGATTTCCCGATGTATGAATATTCCGAACTTAAGCCGGGCACGATTGATTTTGGACACAATCCTTTTTCAATGCCGCAAGGAGGAATGGAAGCGGTCAAGACTAAAAATCCTTTGGAAATTTTGGCTTATCAATATGACTTGGTTTTGAACGGTTTTGAAGTTTCGAGCGGCGCGGTTAGAAACCATGAACCCGAACTTCTTTATAAGGTGTTTGAAATTGCCGGTTATGACCGATCCGAAGTCGATCGTCGTTTCGGCGGAATGATTCGCGCATTTAAATTCGGCGCTCCGCCGCATGCCGGCAATGCCCCCGGCGTCGATCGCATTTTAATGGTATTGAATGAATGGGATTCGATTCGCGACATGTACGCTTTTCCTAAAGACGGCCAGGGCCGGGATTTGTTGATGGATTCTCCGAGCGAAGTAGACAAGACTCAGCTTGATGACCTAAATATAAATATTAAAAAACTTTAAAACTATGATGCTAAGCAAACACAATAACGCCAAGTATGCGTTTCTGTACATGTTCTCACTGGTCGCGCTTCTCTTTGTCGCGCTCGGTACGGGACAAGTCTTTTTTCACGGCATAACTAAATATGTCAGTGATGTTTTGACGACCTATCCGAATTCGTGGATGGAATTGTCGACCGCGATTTCTTTCTTGATTATTTCGATTCCGATTTATTTCTATCTGGCTTACTATCTAAACAAGAGTTTGAAGAATGGCGAGCTTGATAAAGATGCGGCCATTCGCCGTTGGCTTGTTTATTTCATTTTATTCGTTTCCTCGGTGGTGGCCGTTGTTTGGTTAATCGTAACGATCAACAATTATTTGGACGGCGAACTCGCTCTGCGCTTTATGTTAAAAGCGGCCACGGCAATAATAATTTCAGGCATCATATTCAGCTATTATTTTTACGATATCCGACGGGATAAGATCAAGGACAAGGATGTTGTTGTCAGAACCTTTTTTATCGGGACTTTGATTATTACGGTCGGTGCCTTGGTTTTCAGTTTTTTCTTCGTTGAAACGCCTAAAGAGGCTCGCGCCCGCAAGCACGACTCGATTATTCTCGATCATTTCACGCAATTGGACAGCGCAGTGAATACCTTCTACACCAAAACGGATCGCTTGCCCAATTCGCTTGAAGAAGCTTTGACTGAAAGCCCTTATTTGAACTTGGCGACTTTTAAGGATCCAAACTCGGGCAAAGGTTACGAGTACAAGAAAATTGATGCCTCGACTTATGAACTTTGCGCGGAATTCATGACCGATAACCGCAACCCGGAAAATCAGAGAACCTACGCTTACGCCGATCGCTGGCCGCATGAAAGCGGTTATCGTTGCTTGAAGCAAAAGGCGCTTGATTTCAATAATGCCGATCAGGGCGGTTTAAAGCCGATTCGTTAAGGTTTCATGAACATAAAGCTTGAACAATTCGAAGGGCCGCTCGCTTTATTGGTCAAATTGATTGATAAGGCCGAGCTTGATATTACTCAATTGAGTTTGGCTCAGGTGGCAGATCAATATATCGCCCACCTGAAGTCCATGACCGATTTAAACCCTGATGAAATGGCCGATTTTTTAGTTGTCGCCTCGCGCCTGCTTCTAATCAAAGCCAAAGCTTTATTGCCATATCTCTTGCCCGAAGAGGAGCAGGCGATTGAAGATTTGGAACATCAGTTAAGGATGTACAAAGAATTCATGGAAGCTTCTAAAAAAATTGAGAAAATGGTCGCCGGCAAGCATTTTATGTTTCAACGCGTTTTTAACCGCAAATCCTTGGTCGCTAATTTGGGAATCTTTGCTCCTCCGAAAAATTTGAACGGCGCGATGATGGCGGCTATCTTCCAAGAAGTGATTATGAACATCAAGCCCGTCATTACCGAAAAGCTCGAAGAGGGGATGATTATGATGACAATCAATATCGAAGAGAAAATAAAGTTGATTCAGCAATCGGTCGTCTCAAAAATTCGCTCGCGTTTTTCCGAGCTTATCAGTCAGGCGACTTCCAAAGTGGAAGTCATAGTCAGCTTTCTTGCCATGCTTGAATTGATGAAACAGAGAACGATTAACGCCGATCAAGACGGACTTTTCTCTGAAATTGAAATATTCAAATTAGAATTGGAAAATCAAAACCAGCTATGAACTTAAAAGCCTCTTTAGAATCACTGCTCTTCGTCGCCGCCAAACCCTTGAAGGTTAAGGATTTGGCCGAATTGACCAAGGCTCCGGCTGAAAAAATTGAAGCCGCGTTAGCCGAATTGAGCAAAGAATGCCAAAGCGAAGCCCGCGGCGTCGTTCTAGTTAAGCAGGGTAGCAGCTACCAAATGGTCAGCGCCCCTGATCAAGCATTGCTGATTAAGGAATTTATCAAGGATGAAACCATGGGCGAGCTGACTCGTCCTTCGGTTGAAGCTTTGACAATTATCGCCTATCGCGGACCAATCGCTAAAACCGATTTGGATCGTATCCGCGGCGTAAACTGCGCTTTGATTTTGCGTAATTTGTTATTGCACGGCTTGATTGAAGCCAAGGAAGATAAGAAAAAAGGCGAAACATATTACACCGTGACTTTGGATTTTATCCGCTTTCTCGGCATTGCCGATATAACTCAATTGCCTGATTACGAAAGACTTTCTAAAGACGACACCTTGGACCGGATTTTAGCCGGCTCGGAAGCCGAAACGGTTTAATTCAATATGCCGGCCCTCGCAGGCATCATAATCTTGATTATTTATTTCGCAGTTTTCGGGCTGTCTTTTTTGCCGTCGCCTCATTCAACTCTTTCAATTCCGAAAAGGAACTTGCCTCCGGCATCTTTACAGCAAGATAGACTTAGGCTCGAGGCGGCGAGCGCAGTTGTTATTGATACAGAAACTAAGGCGCGCGTTTTCGATTACAATGGTGATCAAGCAAGACCGATTGCGAGTTTGACTAAATTAATGACCGCCTTGGTTTTTTTGGATCATAACCCGGGCTGGGACAAAACAATAGTTATCAGCGAAGTTGATTTGCGCGGTGGCGCCAAAGCCAATATTTTTGTCGCAGATCGAATCAAATTGTCCGACTTGTTCAAGGCCGGTTTAATCGCTTCTGATAATACGGCTATTACGGCCTTGGTTCGATCGACCGGATTGAGCGAAGAAGATTTCGTAGCGGCGATGAATGAGAAAGCCAAGGCCTTGCGTTTAGGCGGCTTGGTTTTTAAAGACCCGACCGGCTTGAATCCGGCAAACCAGGGGAGCGCCGTAGCCGTAGCTAAGTTAGTGGACAGCGCCTTTAAGAAAACTGAAATTGCCGAAGCCTTGGCTTTAAGAAATTATCGTTTTCCGGTTTCTTCAAATGTTGAACGCGAGGTTAAAACCACCAATCAATTAATCGGTCGGCGGCTGATTAAAAGCATTTTAGTCGGCGGCAAAACCGGTCATCTCGATGAAGCTGGCTATTGTTTTGCCGGAGTGTTCAAAAGCGGACAGCGAGAGTTTATAACAGCCGTTTTGGGGGCGCCCGAAGATGCCGCCCGGTTCTCGGAAACGCTTGATATTCTTGACTGGACGTTGCGGGCCTATTTATGGGACAATATTAATAAGTAATATGTATTTGATTGCTAACTGGAAAATGAATCTTTCAATCAAGGACAGCATCGCGCTGGCCGAGGAATATCGCAAACTTTTCAAAAAAAATTCCGCGGAAATCGTGGTTTGCCCTTCTTTTACCAGCCTGCCTTTTGTATGCAAGGCTTTGGAAAAATCCAACTTGGCAGTCGGGGCGCAGGACATGTTTTGGGAAAATGCCGGTGCTTTTACCGGCGAAGTATCGCCTAAAGATATTAAGGAGCTCGGCGCCGAGTATGTGATTATCGGCCACAGCGAACGACGCGAATATCAGGCCGAAGAAGATTGGATGATACGGCGTAAAATCGAGGCGGCGCTAGCTAATCGTTTGATTCCGATTCTATGTATCGGCGAGTCGGCCGAAGATCACGAAAGAGATGAGCGCGAAGAAGTTTTGTCGCGCCAGTTGGCTGAAGCGCTTGACGGTTTATCTCTCAATCTCGGCCAGTCTTTGATTGTCGCCTATGAACCGGTTTGGGCGATTGGCTCCGGCGTAACGCCTGAAGCTGAAGAGATTGCTTATGTTACTGATGTCATCAGGGTTTTATTGCGCCGTTATTTCGGCGACCGCTCGGACCGGGCTTGCGCCGTTCTGTATGGCGGCAGTATTGATGAAACAACCGTGATTCCGATTATGGAATCGGGCATCGACGGTTTTTTGGTCGGCGGTGCTTCGCTGAAGGCTAGAGAGTTTTACCGTCTGGCTGAGCGTGTGATACACTAAATTTATGATGAAACAAAATATCATATTTGAAGCGCCCGCTGATGTACCGGCTAATAAGCGCTCTCAATATCTGAAAAATTTACGTCTCTTGACCAAAGGAACCGGCCGGTTGTTTTTGTTTGCCGGCGATCAACGCGTTGAACATCTTAATGATGATTTTTACGGTCCGGGTATTCCCGTTGATGACGCCGACCCGGAGCATCTTTTTCGCATCGCGGCTTCATCGCGTATCGGCGGCTTTGCCACTCAATTGGGTTTGATTGCTCGTTACGGAAATACTTATTCGAAGGTGCCTTATATTGTTAAACTTAATTCTAAAACCAATATAATTTCCGAAAGCGAGGAAGATCCTTATAGCGCCGCTTGGTTCGATGTCCGAGAAGTTGTTGCCTTTGCCAAACAATCGGCTTTGCAAATTCCGGCCGTCGGTTATACCGTTTATTTGGGGAGCAAATTCGAGGCCGCTATGTTGCGCGAAGCCGCGCAGATAGTTTGGCAAGCGCATCAAGCCGGTTTGGTCGCTATTTTATGGATTTATCCGCGCGGCCGAGCCGTTACCAATAAATACGATCCGCATTTGATTGCGGGAGCAGTTAATGTAGGCACCGCCTTGGGCGCTGATTTCATCAAAGTTAACCGACCGAACGCGGGTTCGGCCGAAGCTTTAACCGAAGTGATTTCTTCTGCCGGGAAAACCAGAGTGCTTTTCGCCGGCGGAGCGGCCGTTGACAGTTCCGAGCTTTTAGCCTCAATATATCTTCAGGTCCATCGTTTTGGCGCCGCTGGCGCCGCCCTGGGCCGCAATATTCATCAGCATCCTCTTAAAGAAGCGATTGCACTTGCCAATGCGGTAGCCGCAGTCGTTTATGAGGGGCAGTCTCCCGAAGCGGTTCGCCGTTTCCTCGTAAAAAATTAATCAGTATGGAATATACTATCGGCTTAGCGGTCGTGATCGTTTCTTTAGTGGCGGCCGGCATAATAGTCGGACGCAAATTCGGGCTTTTGGCAAATATTGATGTTGATCAAGTCGCGAGCGAACGCGCCCGTGTTTTAAAACAGCAAATTATCGCCGACCGATTACGTCGACGTTTGAGCAAATGGAGCTTCCTGATTATCCGTCTAGTCAAACCGATCTCCCGCTTGTTGCGCAACGGTTTTGATTGGTTTTATGATTTGCTCAATTCTATGCAGAGAGCTCAGGCCAATCGTGAAGCGGCGCTTAATCAGGAAATAGACAAGCGAATCGAAATATTATTATCCGAAGCCGAAGACTTGGTCGCTAACGAACGCTTTGAGGCGGCTGAAAAAAAATATATAGAAATTATCGGACTGGAACCGCATAATTTTTCAGCCTTTAAAGATCTTGGCGAAGTCTATTATCGCAAGCAAAGTTTTGACGAGGCTCGCCAGACCCTTGAGCATGCCTTGCAGTTGCGACGCCGTAATTCCGGCGACACGGTCTCGGGCGAGAACAGCAATATTGATCTTGAACTGGCCCAGGTCCATTATTTGCTGTCTTTGGTATATGAGGAAAATGGTGAATTGGCCAAAAGCATTACCGCCCTTAAGCGGGCATTGAAAATAGAGCAAAACAGCCCCCGTTATCTTGACAGATTGATAGAAGTTAGTATAATTAAAAAAGACAAAATTACGGCCCTTGAAGCTCTCTCCAAGCTCGAGACAGCCAATCCTGAGAATCAGAAGCTCGAACAATTCCGTAGCCGGATTGCCGAGCTCTAATTATTTCTCGCTTTGTCACTCGCCGTTGTAGCTCAGCTGGTAGAGCAACTCCATGGTAAGGAGTAGGTCCGCGGTTCAAATCCGCGCAACGGCTCACCATATGGGTCGGTACCGAAGCGGTCAACCGGGACAGACTGTAAATCTGTTGGCCTTGCGCCTTCGAAGGTTCGAATCCTTCCCGGCCCACATAATTAAATATAAACACAGATATGTCGCAAGATAATATGATAAAGATGCAGTGCACTGAGACGGGCGAAATTCGCCGCACGCATAAGAACAAGAAGACTTTGAAAGGTCGTCTTGAGCTTAAGATGTTCTCGAAAAAAGCCGGCAAACACACTCTCCATCGCGAGACCAAATAAAGAGCTTCGCGGCTCTTTTTTGCGGGATTAGTATAGTGGCAGTACAGGGGTCTCCAAAACCTCTAGCGGGGGTTCGATTCCCTCATCCCGTGCCATCATTAAAACAGCCTTAGGGCTGTTTTTATGTTATTGACAAAGTATTGTTAATATGTTATCGTTGGCTTAACAAACCATAATTAGCTGAAAGGAAAAAGCAAGTAATGTTTAAAAATTTAATATATTTAATTGTTTTATTTTTTGTAGTAATATTTTCATCTTGCTCTAATATCTGCAGTGATAGCGCTGCCGGCAGAGATATCTCAAGTGGAGTGCTTATAACATTTGATATTGATAACGCTAGTATTATTAACAGGGGTGATACGGTAGCGCTTGTTAAATACAATGATGAAGAATGGGAGATGGATGATAAATTGTTTTATGAAAAAGATACGTTGTTTTATAATGATGAAGGTGCGGTAATTATAAGGCGCGTTGTAATAACCGGGATAGATTACGGCGCCGGTATTTAAAGTATCTTTATTATCATTTAAAGGTCTGAATAAAAATTCAGACCTTTTTTTATGCTATGATGTGTTTATGAGAATTCCGACAAGGCGAAATGACTTTAAGGGGCATGCGCAAGATCCGCACATGACCCAATCAAAGTTCAATGAACTTCATGACAAATTAGAGCGCTTGAAAAAAGTGACTCGTCTTCGCTTAATGAAAGAAGTTGCGACCCATGCCGAGAACGGAGATTTTTCCGAGAATGCGGCGTATCAGATAGCCAAAGGAAAATTACGCGGCGTTAACGACGCCATACATTATTTAGAAGAGCATTTGAAAAAAGCGATTATTATTTCAAAAAACAATTCCGGCCGGATTGATATTGGCTCAACGGTTACTGTAGAAGTCAATGGAAAAGAGAAAACTTTTACTATTCTTGGTTCATCCGAGGTTGATCTATCGCAAAATATTATTTCTCATAGTTCGCCGATCGGCGCCGCTTTGCTGGGCAAAGGGGCGGGGGAGAGGGCGGTAATTTCTGCTAACGGAAAACAAGTCATTTATACTATTCTTGAAGTGAAATAAAAAAACCGCGGACCAATGTAGTCTGCGGCTTAAATTTGGAATGTATTTTTACACTCCCATGTTTTCTTTCTGATAAAAATGCAATTCTTTGCCTGTTAATCTATGAACAATATCATGGTATTCAAAGCTGGCGGTCTTTAAAACATCTTCCGGAACTTCAAGCTTGTCGATAAAATCAACATGTTCGGGGATTTGAGGTTTGAGGTTGTCAATCCCAATTCCCCACGGCGTTTTTACCTGCTTGCCCCAATTTCTAATAATTTGTTTGTCTTTGAAAGGTGGATCCGCGTGCTCCGCCATGGCCCTTTCATATTCATCTCTCATGCAGAATCGAGAGCTGTCTGGGGTAAAGCATTCATCAGCGAGCACTCCCAATTTAGATGAGCCTTCAAGCTTGGTGTCAAGTATCATTATGCCTTTTGCTGCCGCATGATTTAATACCGTTTCATATGCTTCCGATAATTTAACGATAAATTCTTCTCCCTTTTTCCCGGTCATGGCATAATATTGTTCCTGCGTAATATTCAAATCATGTCCAACCTCTTCTTTGGTTGATGGAGTAAAAAGTGCTTTTTCAAGTTCTGTCCATTTCTCAAGCCCCGGTTCCATTTTTATTCCTGCTGCCATGCCAGTTTCAAGGTAATTTTTATATACTGAGCCGCCGAAACATTTTCTGAATATTAATTCAGCCGGATCCATAAAGCCCCTTAAGTCCGCTGTTAATAAGCAATTTCCGATATTTAACTCCGGTAGAATCGTTTGCCGTATATCATAGGCGGCGTTAAAGCAGGGATTAATATTACTTGGAATAAGATGATTTTGTAGAGAAGTTAAAATTTCAGTCATCCAGAAATGTGTCAGGGCCGTTAGGCAAGCTCCTTTGAATGGAACCCTAGCATTAAGGACAAAGTCAAAAATCGATACTCTGTCACTCGCAACCGAGAGCAAACCTCTCTGTGGGATTTCAAAAGTATCGCGGACTTTTCCTTGATGAATCATTTTAAAACCGGCATTCAATAAATAGGCGCTAGTTTGGTCTATTTTTATACCTGCGGGTATGTGTGCCATTGGTTGTTCTCCAATTTAATTTATTTGTGAAATAGCTTTAATTACGCCAATCTTAGCACCGCGTCAGATTTTGTCAATTGATTGACAAACGGCTCTATATCTCTTAAAGTAGCGGTAATATTGTAATTTAACATTTATATAAAAGAAAGTAGAGGTGAGGCTTGTTCTTAACCACGTTCAAAAAGGCCGACGAAAATGCGTTGGCGGCAATTAACGAAGAAATGAGCATCCGGGGAACCAAGGAAGTATTTTTACTGTTTTCCATGGGCAGCCAGTTTGATCATTTGATTAAACAGAAACTCGATCAGCTGGGAGTTTTTTGCTTAGTGGCTGACCCGGGTTCGGTTAGAGCCGAAGATGTAAAAATGCTTAAACCCATCGGAATTATTTTGTCGGGCGGACCTGTTTCCGTCTATGAGGATTCCGTACCCTTTGATAAGGAGATTTTTGATATCGGTATACCGATACTCGGAATCTGCTTGGGTTTTCAAATGTGGGCTCGTCATATTGGCGAGGAAGTCAAAGCCTCGCATAAGCGGGAATTTGGCGTTCATCAATTTGAAGCGATACATAAACATTGCTCATTGTTGGAAGGTATTCCGGCGCGCAGTCCGGTTTTGCAGAATCACGGAGATATTATTGACGACCAGACAGGTCTGATATATAGCTTGGGCTTTACTGAAAATTCTCCGACCGCCGCAGGTTATTACCGACATTTATGGGGAGTGCAATTTCATCCCGAAGTTGAAGAAACAAAATATGGCTTAGAGATATTTGGAAATTTTTGCTTTAAAATATGCAAGGCCAATGACCGCTTCCCGGCAGAGAAAGCCGCGGAAATCAAGATAAATGCTTTGGCTAAAAAAATCGGTAAAAATAAAAAAGTTCTCATGGCTTTATCCGGCGGTTCGGATTCAAGTACTGCGATTTATCTCTTGCGCGAAGCTAAGGAACAAAGCGCTAATCCGAATAAGATTGAAGCTTTATACATTAAGGGAATTGATAGACCGGATGACGAAGCTTATGTAATTAAGTTTTTTTCCCATGAACCATGGCTCAATTTGAAAATCATTGATGCTACCGATGAATTTTTAAAGGTCTTGGCGGGAAAAATTACGATGAAAGATAAAAGGATTGCCATGCGCTCGGTTTATAAAGAGGTGATTGAAAAATATGCGGTTAAAGTTGGAGCTGATTATATTGCCCAGGGCACGCTCTATACCGATATTTCGGAAAGCGGTTCAGGCTATAGCTCGCAAGCAGTCAAGGCTCAAATCAAACTGCATCATAATGTAAATCTCGAATTTTTCTTGCCGGAGCTTTGTCCTTTGGATGATTGCGTTAAAGATACGGGCAGAAACATAGGCCGGCAAATAGGCGTTCCGGAAGAATTGCTGATAAAGCATCCTTTTCCCGGCCCTGGCTTAGTCGTTCGTATTGAAGGGGAAATTAACGCTGATAATTTGATAATAGCCAGACAGATTGACGGAATATATATTGAAGAACTTAGAAAAGAAAATTTATATCATTCTGTTTGGCAGGCCGGCGCCGTAGTTACAAGATCAATTGTTACCTGCGGCAAAAGCGACGGAGCTGTTGAAGGCATAGTTGTGGCTTTATGGGCTGTTTGGAGCACTAACGGCTTCACGGCTAGTGCGGCGGAATTGCCCTTTGATTTTATAAAACACGTTTCCCGGCGCATCACCAATGAAGTGCGGGAGGTCGGAACAGTTGTTTACCGTTGTTCTGACAAACCACCGACAACGATTGAATGGGGTTGATTAAAATACCAACCCAGCTTTTAAAGGACTGCTTAAAAAACAGTCCTTTTTTATTATTATTCAGGCTGGATTTTATCGATTTTTCATGATAGACTGCCCTATATGCCATCTAGTGATTGGCCGATTATAGGCAATACTCAAGCAAGAGATTTTTTTGAATCTCTGCTTTTATGCGAACGCCTTACTCCGGGTTCAATCGGCGGTACCTATATCATCAGCGGTCCCGACAAAGTGGGACGCGGTTCTTCAATAGAATATTTCGTGCGGCGCTTGCTGGGTAATGATGAACAGCACAGCGGCGGCACGATTGATATGTGGCCCGATGTTTTTCGATTACGCCGCAAAGAAGACAAGCGTGAGATCGGCGTCGATCAAGCTCGGGAGTTCAGCGCCCGTTTGGCGCTTAGCTCTTTTTCCGATTCTTACCGCGTCGGCATTATTCATGAAGCTGATCTTTTAACTATCGAGGCCGCCAATGCTTTATTGAAATCTTTGGAAGAGGCGAGTGACCGCGCGATTATTTTTTTGGTTACCGAAGAGGCCGACCGTTTGCCCCAAACGATCCAATCGCGTTCGCAAATTATTCATTTCCGACCGGTGGCCACCGATGAAATTTATGAATGGTTGGCCGAAGAGCAAGGTTTGGACCGTCCTTTTGCTAAAAACATAGCTCGCTTGTCAGCCGGGCGCCCCGGCTGGGCGGCTGAATTGGCTCGTGATCGTGATTTGTTGGAAAATTATTTGAAGCCGGCCAGAATTTTTGTCGACGCCTTCGGATTGCGTTTGCATGAGCGCTGGAAAAGCGCCACCGCTTTATTGAGCGGTTTAAAGGGAGCGCAGGCGGCTGAAGCGGCTGAGAATTGTTTAAAGGCCTGGCGGCAGGTAACGCGTGATGTTATGATGGCCGGCTTGAATCAGCCTGAGCATATGCGCTATGCTTTTCTTGAGAATGAAATAAGAGCCTTGTTGCCGAATTTCGGCTTAAGCGAGGCGCGCCGGCTTGAAGATCGTTTGCGCAAGGGCGCGGAGTATCTCAAAGCCAATGTTAATCCGGCCAATGTTTTAGAAAATATTCTTATCGCTTTATAAAAACATATGAAACGACCATTTTATTTGGCCTTCATCGGCCTTGTTCTCGGAGCCAGCGTTTTGTCGGGCTGTACTCTTAATCTTGGTTTTGGAGGCGGTCCCAAGGGTCCTGACGGAGGCGTTTATAAAACGACCCTCAAAGGTGAAACTTGGCAAGCCAAATCTTTAATTCCGACAACTGCCGGCCGCCCCGGCACCATCAATAATTTTGACGCTTCAGTTTTGGTGATGGATCCCAGCGATAATAAAGCGCTTTATTACGGAACTGTCGAAAACGGCTTGATGTACAGTTACGACGGCGGCGATGAATGGTTTCCGGTGGTCGGCTTAGGAAGAGTCACAATAAATTCCGTGGCCGTTGATCCGATGGATAAATGTACGATTTATGCCGCGATTGAAAACAAAGTAATGAAGAGCGAAGACTGCAGCAGAACTTGGACCCAATCTTATTTTGACAATGAACTTGATTTGACCGTTTCAAGCGTTGTAGTCGATCATTATGACAGCCGCAATGTGTATTTTGGAACTTCGCGCGGCGAAATAATCGCTTCATCAGACTACGGCAAGAGTTGGCGGACTTTGAACCGTTTTGAAGATGAAGTCATTAAAGTCGTTGTCGCTCCGGCCGACAGCCGAGTCATTTTCGTGGCGACTGAAAGAAAGGGGCTTTTCCGTTCTATGGACAGGGGAAACACTTGGCTTAGCCTTGAGGCCGCTTTGGAAAGTTTTCCTGATGCTAACCGATTCCGTGATTTGTACGTTTCTAAAGTACAGCCCGGCTTCGTGCTTTTAGCCAATAACTACGGTTTATTGAAAACTATCAACTACGGCGACGATTGGACTGCCTTACAGTTAATTACTCCTGAAAAAGAAGCGACGATTAACGCCGCCATAGTCAGCGAACAGAACACGAAAGAAATATTTTATATTACCAATACGACCTTTTACGGAACCTTGGACGGCGGAGAAAATTGGACGACCAAGAAGTTGCCCTCGACCCGCTCCGGTTGGTCCTTGGTGGCCGATCCCAAAGACATCAATACGATGTATCTAGGAGTTAGACATATTAATCAATAATTATTTATGAGTTTATATTTAGATTCAGCCAAACCGAAGTTTAAACAAGCGATTGAATTTTTCGAGCGCGAAGCCGCGACTTTACGAACCGGACGCGCCAATCCCTCTATGCTTGACGGAATTCATGTTGAAGCTTACGGTTCTACGATGCCCTTGAACGGCGTCGGCAACATTGCGGTTTCGGACGGGCGCTCTATTGTTATCTCGCCATGGGATAAGAATGTTCTAAAAGATATTGAGAAGGCGATCGTCGCCGCGGATTTGGGCGTCGGTGTTGTTAACGAAGGCGATAAAATCCGATTGACTGTTCCGATGTTGACCGAAGAAAACCGCAAAGAATTGGTTAAGAAGTTGAATGTCAAAATGGAAGACGCGCGCATTGTTATTCGTCAAGTCAGAGATGAGGCCAAACAATCAATAGAAAAAGCTTTTGAAGAAAAAGAAATCGCCGAAGATGATAAATTCCGTTTTGTTAAAGAGTTGGATGAAGCGGTTAATGCCTACAATGAAGAATTGAAAACCGCGCGCGATCACAAAGAAAAAGAAATAATGACCGTTTAATATGATTATCACAATTATAATTTTTTTCGTCCTTCTGAGTATTTTGGTTCTCGTCCATGAGTTCGGACATTTTTGGACAGCGCGTCGTTTTGGCGTCGGCGCTGAAGAATTCGGACTCGGTTTTCCGCCCCGGCTCTTCGGCTGGTATCGCAATAGCGCCGGCAAAGGAATATTCTTTTGGGGAAATCGTGAGATAAAAGATTGTCCAACAACGGTGTATTCTTTCAATTTGATTCCAATCGGCGGTTTTGTGAAAATCAAAGGCGAGAACGGCGATGATCCCAATGATCCATCCAGTTTCGCCAATAAAACTTTGGGCAAGCGAGCTTTGATTTTGTCGGCCGGCGTTATTATGAATATTATTTTAGCCGCGGCGATTATTATCGGAGGATTGACCGCCGGTTTGCCGCAGTCGATCGACGAAGGCGCTTTGCCTAAAGGCGCCATAGTTTCTGAACGCCGGGTTCAGATTATGCAGGTTTTGCCGAATTCCCCGGCTGAGGCGGCCGGACTTAAAACCGGCGACGCCATCCTTTTGATTAACGATCAAGCATTCGCCACTTACGGCGAAGTGCAAAACTACGTCGGCGATAAGGCCGGCCAATCATTGACCTATGTTATAGGGCGCGGCGCTGAACAATTAACCAAAGAAATCGTGCCGCAAAAGCTCGAGGGTTCTGACCGCTCCGGTATTGGCGTTTCAATTGCTGAAACGGGTATAGTCAGATTGCCTTGGTACCGAGCCATTGGCGAAGGCATTAAGTTGACCGGGCTGATGATTTGGGCTATTATTATCGGACTTATCAGCATTATCGGCCAATTATTCTCGGGGCAAAACGTTTCGGCTGATGTGGTCGGTCCGGTGGGCATCGCCGCCTTAACCGGGCAAATGGCCGATCTTGGCTTTGCCTATTTGGCGCAGTTCGCGGCGATTCTTTCCTTGCATTTAGCCATAATCAATTTCTTGCCTTTTCCGGCCTTGGACGGCGGCCGCGTGCTCTTTCTCTTGATTGAAAAGTTCAAAGGCTCGCCGGTTCGCCAAAAAACCGAAGCCATCATCCATAACATCGGTTTTCTTGTTCTGATTGGCTTGATTATCCTCGTAACCTTTAAAGATATTATTAAGTTGTTCTAAGTATGCAGCCCAATATTAAATCCACCAATTTAGAATTGACCCCCGCCATCCGCGCTTATGTCGAGGAAAAGATGGCGATGATTGAAAAGTATTTAGGCAATCTTCAAACCGTCAATTTGGACTTTGAAGTTGAATTAACGACTAAACATCATCACAAGGGAGACATCTTTCGCGCCGAAGCCAACTTGGCAATCGCCAATGATTTGTTGCGGGTTGAAAAAGTCGAACCTGATTTGTATAAGGCGATAGATAAAGTCAAAGATCATTTGATCGATCTCATAAAAAAACACAAAGACAAACGCTTGGCCAAAAAACGTCCAAAGTCTTTATGAGTCTGTTGTCCAAGTTATTCGGCGACCCAAACGCCCGCATTATTAAGTCGCTTGATTCGATTATTTCCAAAGTCAACGCGCTTGAAGAAAAGTTCACCGCCT
>DDTV01000033.1 GCA_002344425.1 Candidatus Falkowbacteria bacterium UBA2355 | reverse complement strand
TGCAAAGAGTTTTTATTACTATTAATAAGCCTCTAGCCACTTCCGCGCCCGCTCCTGTTTCTCCTGCGCCCGCTCCCGCGCCGATTGCCGAACCTGTTAAACCGCAAGCGCCTCAAAGCGGGGTGCAGACCGAGATAGAACCGATGATGCGAATCGGTTTGTATGCCGCGGCCGGGCCTCAGCGTCTGACCTTTAATGATTATTATGATATCTACGCCGGGTCGGAAATTATTTTTTCGGGAGTTTCGCCCAATATTGCGGCTAGTTTTTCTTTTAATCCCGCTTCTCGGCGCTATGCCGCTGTTGTTCTCGGCATTGAGAAAACAGCGGCGGCGCCCTTGCGCTTCGTGCCTCGAACTTATAATTCCGTAGCGACTTTGCTTGATTATAAAAATGCGCCGAATTGGAACCGTAATGCTTCCGATAACCGTTTTCGTAACATTATTGAATATCGCTACACTGAGCCGGCGCAAAAAACCTGGTTGATCAACGAATTATCAATTGAAACTTATTTAAAAGGCTTGGCCGAAACAACCAACGCCTCAACCGTTGAATTTCAAAAAGTTATGGCGACGGCCGCCCGAACATACGCCTTATATCATTATCAGCGGGGAATCACTTATGGCGTTGTTGACGGCTCAACTAAACATGCCGCCAATCATTTTCATATCGACTCTTACTATGACCAAGTTTATCGAGGTTATAATTCAGAAATTAGAATGCCGCGCTTAGCGGCGGCGATTGAATCAACGCGTGGTATGGTTGTGACTTACTTGGGTCGGCCGGTTATTACGCCTTATTTCTCCAACTCCGATGGAAGAACGCGCGCTTGGACAGAAGTTTGGAGCGGTGATTCTATACCTTGGCTTCAGAGCGTACCGGTGCCTCAAGACAAAGGTAAGAATCTCTATGGCCATGGAGTCGGCATGTCGGCTCGCGGAGCCCTGTTGATGGTTAATGAAGGACAGGCATGGGATCAAGTTTTAAAATATTTTTATACCGGAATTGAATTAGCCAAAGCTTATTAAAATGTCAGAGCAAATAAATCTTAGAAATATTGAACAAGAAAAACGCGAGTTGTTTAAGCAAACAACCCTGCTTATTAATGCCGGGGGAAGAGGCACTCGGTTAGAGCCTATTCTGGAAAAAAAATCTGAAACCGGAATTACCAAGGCTTTGATTGAGATGGGCGGCCAAAGCCTGTTGGACTATCATCTTAAGCATGCCGTTAAACTAGGTTATAGAAAAGTAGTTATTAGTGCGGGCGATCATGAAAACATCAGGGATTATTTGGCGGATAAGGATTACGGTATTCCGGTCGAAACCTTATTGGTCAAAGAACAAAGAGGCAACGGCGGCGATTTGCTCGAAGCAGTTAAAAGCCAGTCTGACCTTGGCGATCAGATTATAGTTCAAAATGTTGATTCCTTTGTTTTATTGGATGAGGCAGAATTATTAAACGAACATAAAAAATCCGGACGAGTTGCGACAATAGTCGTATCTCACCGTCAAGGTGTTCCTAATCAAGATGCTTGGTTCATAGATCAAGACAATAAAGTTGTAAAAACTTTGGAAGGCGAAGATGATGGAAGCGAGACCGATGAAGAATTTATAAAGCGCGCCAGCAGTACCGGAATGGTTGTTTTTGATACTGAGTGGCTTAAGGAATATAAGAACTCAAAACAATCAATTTCAATTTACGCCGATATGTTGCCAAGCTTAGTCTCAGAGGGAAAGTTAGGGGCATTTGATAACGGTGAATTATTGTTCTATGATGTGGGAACGCCTGCAAGCTTTGCGAAAACAGTCGCCAACCCCGCCTTTGTCGAGGCTATTAATAAATATTATTAGAATTAAATGAATATCCAAGCTTGGGAAGAAATTTCCCGCGAAATCGCTTTTCAAAAATACAGCCGTAAAATAGAGAAGGTGATGTTTAGATTACCTGACGGTAAAGAAACTGACTTTTATATTAAAAAAGAAGGACCGGCAACGGCAATTTTGGCTCTAACCAAGGACCAGCAGGTTATTTTAGTTAAACAATTCAGGCCGGGACCAAAAGAAATTTTAAATGAAATGCCCGGGGGCTATATTGATGCTGGCGAAAGTCCTGAGCAGGCGGCTGAACGGGAGCTCTTAGAAGAAACCGGCTACAAAGGAAAATCTACTCTGGTAAATGAAGCGCTTGATTGTGCTTATTCGACCATGCGTCGTTATTGCGTAGTTATTACTGATTGTGAAAAAGTTTCCGAACAAAAATTAGAAAGCACTGAATTTGCGGAAGTAGTTTTGATGAGCCTTCCCGATTTTAGAATGCTTTTACAAAGCGGCAAAATGACTGATTTAGAAGCGGGTTATATATGTTTAGATTATTTAAAGCTTTTATAGATAGTTTTATTTATAGTTGGTCTATTGTATAATGAAAACGGCGCAGAACGCCGTTTTCTCTTTTTTTACTATGTATCTAGAAAAACTAGAAGTTCAGGGTTTTAAGTCATTTGCCAATAAAAACAGCCTGGTTTTTCCGGGCTTGGTTGAAGGCGATCGCCGCGGTTTGACCGCGATTGTCGGTCCGAACGGTTCGGGTAAGTCCAATATCGCCGACTCGGTACGCTGGGCTTTGGGTGAGCAAAGTATGAAAACTTTGCGCGGCAAAAAGTCCGAAGATATTATTTTTTCCGGCTCTGACAAGAAGGGCAAATTAGGCATGGCTGAAGTTTCGCTTTATTTCAACAATGAAGATCGCCTAGCTCCGCTCGACTACGCGCACTTTGTCTTAACGCGGCGATTGTATCGCGACGGAGAGAGTGAATACTTAATCAATAATGCCCGAGTTCGTTTGCTTGATGTTCAATTATTGTTAGCCAAGGCCAATGTCGGCTCCAAAACTTATAGCGTCATCGGCCAAGGCACGGTCGAAGGTTTTTTGAATACTTCTTTGGCTGAACGCAAGGAATTTTTCGATGAAGCGACCGGCGTCAAACAATTTCAAATTAAGCGCGATGAAGCGCTCAATAAATTGCGTTTGAGTCTTGAACACCTCGGTCAAGCCGAAATGCTCTTGGGCGAAATCGAGCCGCGTTTAAGCAATCTTACCAGACAGGTTAATCGTTTGAAAAAACGCGGCGAACTTGAAAGTGAATTGCGCGTACTGCAGTTAAGTTATTACCGCACTGTTTGGCATGAAATTAACGATCGTTTCAAGGCGGCCAATGAGGAATTATTGGAGCTGGAAAAGAATAAGCAAATCAAAGATAAAAAACACGCTCTTTTGAGCAGTGAGTTGGTTGGCTTGCAGAAACAAAACGGCGTTCATGACGAATTCGATCGCTTGCAAAAAGATTTATCCGATCTGCAGACGAAGAAGGACAAGGTGAACATGGAACTTATAAAAATCGACGCTCGACTCGAATTGAAAATCGAAGCGGAGCAGGGCTCATTGACCAAAGAAATAGCAATCGAGCTTCACCAAAGACTTGAGCGGTCAATCGCTTTATTGGAAGAAGCTGAAAATTTAAACGATTTGGCCGGTATTAAGCGGGCTTTCGCTCAGATCAAAAAAGAGTTGTCAGAATTGCATGAACTCGCCGGTAAGCATACCAAGGGCGATTCGAAAAAAATGGAAACGGCCAAAAAACAAGATTCTTCTCCGGAGCGCCAAAGGCTAGAAAAAGAAGTTGCCGCTTTGGATTTGGAAATCAACTCACTTAAGGCAAAGTTAGCTCGCTTTACTCAGGAGCAAGAAGCCGAACGGCAAAAGTTGTTTGCTTTGCAAAACAACCTGCAGTCCTTGCAAAGTGAAATCAATGAATTGAGCAATCGCTTGAATCAATCGCGCGTTGAAGCGGCGCGCCAGGAAACCAAGTTGGAAGATTTGGAGAATTCGATTCGCGCCGACCTCGGCGGTTTGAAAGAGGTGCGCGATCAAAGAGAGAAAGATCAAATTGAGCGCTTTGAAGTACAAGAAAAAATCACCCAGCTGAAACGCCAGCTTGAGTTAATCGGCGGAATCGATCCTGAAATAGAAAACGAATATGTTTCAACCAAAGAACGGCATGACTTTTTGTCCGGCCAGGTTGAAGATTTGTTGGCCACGGGCCAATCTTTAGAAAACGTCATTATTGAACTTGATGCGACTATTAAAGAGCGTTTTGACAAAGAGTTCAAAGTTATCGCGCAGAAGTTCGAGGAATACTTCAAAATTCTATTTAATGGCGGCAACGCCAAGATTATTAAGGTTATGGCTGATGAAGAAAATGATGAAAATCCTGGTCCGACCGAGACCGAAGAAGAGCCTGTCGCTTTGTCCGCCTCTGCGGTTAAGCTCAAGCGCATTAAATATTTGCAAAAATATAACGCCACCGGTTTGGCCGGCATTGAAATTCAGGCGACGCCCCCGGGCAAAAAAATCAAATCGATTGCGATGCTTTCCGGCGGCGAACGGGCTTTGACTGCGATTGCGCTGATTAGCGCAATTATTTCCGCCAACCCATCACCCTTTGTTGTTTTGGATGAAGTCGATGCCGCCTTGGATGAAGCCAACTCGGAACGCTTGGCCAAGATTTTAGACGACCTTTCTCATAAAACGCAGTTTATCGTTATTACCCATAACCGCGCTTCAATGCTGCGCGCCGCTATTCTTTACGGCGTGACTATGCAGGAAGACGGAGTTTCCAAACTGCTGAGCATTAAATTGGAGGATGCTAAATTCAATCGATGAAAAAATCCGAAATTCGAAAAGATTACATCACCAACCGTTACGTTATAATAGCGCCCGGCCGCAAAAAGCGACCTCATGAGTTCAAGGCGCCACTTGCGGCGAATCAACATGACAGCGACTTCAGCTTCGAGAAACTTAAGCCCAAAGCTCTGGCTTCAATCGGTCGCGGATTGTGGCAAATCATCGCGGTGGCGAATAAATATCCAGCCGTGACGCCCAGCAACAAAAAAGCCTACGGTTATCAGGAAGTGATTGTTGAAACGCCGGATCCGAATATGAAATTGGCCGATCTCAAAGTCGCTCAGATAGTAAATCTTTTTAAAATGTATCAGCAGCGTACTCAAGTTTTGTTGAAAAAACCAAAAATTAATTACGTCCTGTGTTTTAAGAATGAAGGCTCGGAAGCAGGCGCGTCTATTTCTCACGCCCATTCGCAAATCTTTGCGACGGAAGTCGTACCGCCGCGCATTGTTCAAACGCTCGCGCGTTTCAACAATGCGCGGCGGTACGACTTC
>DDTV01000027.1 GCA_002344425.1 Candidatus Falkowbacteria bacterium UBA2355 | reverse complement strand
TTCTCCTAAAGTATGTTCGGGTTCAAGAAAGGCATAGTCTTCATTGCGATAAAAATGATAAAAAACAGTATGAACAAATTTGGGCTCATCTTCCATGCTGTCTTGATCATTTAAATGAAGCACCACTGATCCTTCGGCAATACAAGGTTTTAATTCGCTCCATGATCTAGTGTTATGAAACTTTTCAAACAAAACACGGAGATCGGATTCAAGCTCTTTACAAAGCTCTCGATCAGATGGCTTACGTCTATCCAGTCTTTTGTTTAGTTTTTTAAAACAGGCTTTGATTTCCACTATTATCTTATCGGCCTGCTTGGCTGCTTCTTGTTCCGGGCTAAGCATCTTTAAGATGTTGTCTGTTTTTTTCAAAAGAATCACCTCTATTTATTATTTTATAAAATAACTTATTTTCATTAGGAATCTAATTTATTATAAATCCTAGCATTTGTCAAGGTTTCTAAGCCTCTTGCCAAATTTTTTTATCTTTCCTATAATACCCCCATAGGGTATTAATATATTTTTTATGAAACAAGCTAAAGCTAAATTGGTGCGGCGTCTCAAAATTATCGAGGGGCAGGTCCGGGGACTGCAAGAGATGATTGCAAAAGATGTTTATTGCATCAATATCATCACGCAAACCTCAGCCGTTAAACAGGCGCTCTCCGGCGTCGAAGACGCTTTGATGGAAAATCATCTTTCGCATTGCTTGGTCCACCAAGTCAAAAAAGGTAAGGACAAGCAAGCCACTGAAGAAATCCTAAAAGTTTATCGTTTAAAACGAAAATAATTTAATTTTTAAATTTTTTTATGTCAAAAATGCCTTTGCCCCTTGCCGTATCTTTAATGATAATAACCGGAATTATCGGACTTAGCGTCGGATATTATCTAACGCCTGAATATCGTTTAACCATGTATGAAAAAAACAGCATGGATTTAGGCCGAGCCGACCGCTGGGTGGATCAGCGCTATATTAATGCGATGATTGCCCATCACCGAGCCGCCATGTTACTCGCCGAGCAAGCCGAACAAAATAGCCAGCGCCAAGCCATTAAAGATTTGGCAAAAAAAATTCTCTCTGATGAACCGGGGGCGATAGCCGAGCTTTATGAATGGAAAAAAGCTTGGTACGGCGATACTCGGCAGGTGGCCGACCCTTTGGTTTCGCAGTTGGGCACCTATGATGAAAAATATGATCTGAGGTTTTTAAATGCTCTGATTTCCCATCATGAAGAAGGCTTGCTTATGACCAAAGAAATATTAACGAAATCAAAGCGAACGGAAATTCTTAACAATGCCAACGCGGTTGATGTTTTTCTCAGCGATACTTTGAAAGTCTTTAAAGATTGGAGAAGCGAATGGTATAAAATTTAAATAATTCTATGTTACGGCAAACACTAAATGTCAAAGGCATGCACTGCGCGAGCTGTGCGGCCATAATAACAAAAAAAATATCAAAACTAGACGGTGTCAAGGATGTCTCGGTTAATTTTGCCACTGAAAATGCGACGGTTGAATTCGATCCCGCAAAAATTGCTGTTCACGATATGGACCAAGCAATAGGAAAGCTGGGTTACAATCTGAAAGCTCCTGATCAAAACGATCATTCCGCCCATACCGGCATCAATCAATCCAAAGAGGATAAAATGAAAGAGCTTTCAGCCTTAAAGGCTAAAACCTTATTTGCCCTGCCGATTACTTTGGCGATTTTTATTTTAATGATGTGGGATATTGCCGGACGAACTTTGTATTATGTTCCGAATTTGCCCCTGCCTATGGAGCTGTTCAATATTGTTAGCATGCTTTTGGCAACAGTGGTTTTGTTTTGGGTAGGACAGCCCTTCCTTCACGGCGTAATGACCTTTATCCGCCATCGCGTAGCCAACATGGACACGCTAATCGGCATCGGAACTTTGGCGGCTTATATTTACAGTCTTGTCATCACGCTTTTGCCGCAATTAAGATTGATATTCAAGCTTCCGGAATACACTTATTTTGATGTCACCATAGTCGTCATCGGTTTCGTTGTTTTGGGAAAGTATCTTGAAACGAGGTCAAAATTCCGCACCGGTGAAGCGATTGAAAAACTGCTTAATCTTCAAGCTAAAACGGCTTTGGTTTGGCGCGAAGAAAAGGAAATTGAAATATCAATCAATGAAGTTAAAATCGGCGAAATAATCATCGTCAAACCGGGCGCAAAAATACCGGTCGATGGAAAAATTATCGAGGGACAATCAACTATCGATGAATCAATGGTCAGCGGAGAATCTTTGCCGGTCGATAAAAAAATCGGCGATCTCGTAATCGGCGCAACAATAAACAAACAAGGCAGCTTCAAATTCAGCGCCACTAAAATCGGCGGCGACACCTTGCTTTCGCAAATAATTCGCATGGTTGAAGAAGCTCAGGGTTCAAAGGCTCCGATTCAAGCTCTGGCCGACAAAGTATCCAGTATTTTTGTTCCGCTTGTACTTGGCATCGCCTTGCTTACATTGGCGCTTTGGCTAACGCTTGGGGTTTCAAATCTCGGTTTTTCTACCGCTCTGTCTTATGGCATCCTCTCCTTTGTCGGCATCTTAGTTATCGCCTGTCCTTGCGCCCTAGGTCTAGCCACTCCTACGGCCATCATTGTCGGGGTTGGCAAGGGAGCTGAGTATGGCATCTTAATAAAGAATGCCGAGGCCTTAGAAAAATTAAGCAAAATCGATACTGTTGTTTTTGATAAAACCGGCACAATCACTACGGGCAAACCCGTCTTAAGCGACCTTGTCAGTCTTAACGACCAATGGACTGAAGCGCGCATTATAAAAATGTCCGCCAGTTTAGAAAAACTTTCCGAGCATCCCTTAGCTCAAGCGATTGTTAACAAAGCTCAGGAACAGTCAGCTTCTTTGCTTGAAGTAAAAAACTTTAAAGCTCTTGAAGGTGTCGGAGTAAGCGGCATCATCGACAATCAAGCTGTTATTATTCGTAAACCTAATCTGGAAGAAAGCAATAATGAAGTTATAAAATCCCTGCAAAGCGAGGGCAAAACCGTTGTGGTGCTTGAGGTCGAAAAAACCACGGTCGGCATAATGGCCTTAAGCGATACTTTAAAAAGTGAAGCCCAAAAAGCCATTGCTAAACTTCATGACAAAGGAATCAAAGTCGTGATGTTAACCGGCGATAATCACTTGGCCGCTAAATATATTGCTCAGCAAGCGGAAATTGACACGGTTATTGCTGAAATCTTGCCTCAAGAAAAGGCTCAAAAAATCAAAGAGCTTCAAGCCCAGGGCAGAAAAGTGGCCATGGCCGGCGATGGCATCAACGATGCGCCGGCTTTGGCGCAAGCCGATGTCGGCATTGCTATGGCAACCGGCACGGATATAGCCATCGAGTCGGCCGGGATTACTTTGCTTCATGGCGATATTGCCAAAATCTCGCAAGCCTTTGTATTATCAAAAGCCACTCTTAAAACAGTTAAGCAAAACTTGTTTTGGGCTTTTATTTATAACATAATAGGCATACCGATTGCCGCGGGGGTTCTTTTCCCGATCTGGGGAATTATTCTTAATCCGATTTTTGCCGGCCTGGCTATGGCGGGCAGTAGTGTTTCCGTAGTATTGAATTCCCTGCGTCTTAAAACCAAAAAACTTTAATATGGAACAACATTACATTTTCCCGGTTATCGGCATGCATTGTTCGGCTTGCGTGCTTTTAACCGAAAGCCAGCTTGGCGATATTGCCGGCGTTAATCGAGTCAAAGCCAATCTTGCAAAAAATGAAATTGAAGTTTGGGGAGTTTTTGATAATCTTTCCAAAAATGAGATTAAAAATATCTTCAATGAAGCGCTTGAACCGCACGGTTATAGCTTAAATGAAACAAAGGAATCTATAAAAAATAATGCCAGTGATTTTCAATGGGCCGTTCCGGCCGCAGTCATAGCCATTGCCGCTTTCTTGGGTTTGCAAAAACTCGGGGTTGGCAATTTGATTACAACCAGCAGTGTTAGTTTTGGAACAGCCTTTATCATTGGTTTGGTCGCTTCTATTTCAACCTGCATGGCCGTAGTCGGCGGTTTGGTTCTTTCCTTGTCCGCGACCTATGCTAAACAAAAAAAGAACTTACCGCATTATTTATTTCATGGCGGTCGCTTGATTGGTTTTTTCTTACTGGGTGGTGCCTTGGGTGCGCTGGGCGGAAGTTTGCAAATCAATGCCTTGGGTACTTCTGTCTTAAGTATTATTGTTGCCTTGATTATGATTATTCTCGGCTTAAATCTCTTGGAAATATTCCCTTGGGCCAAACGTCTGCAAATCACTTCGCCGCGCATCTTCGGCAAGCAAATTTTTAAACTTAAATCGGTCAATACGGTGGGACCGCTTTTGATTGGCGCCGCCACCTTTTTCCTGCCCTGCGGCTTTACCCAATCAATGCAGCTTTATGCTTTGACAACCAACAACTTCTGGACCGGAGCCGGCCTGATGTTTACCTTTGCCCTCGGCACCTTGCCGGTACTTGGTCTTTTGAGCTTTGGTTCGAGCGCCGCCGAACGTTTGCGCCGTCATTCCGGTGTGATATTCAAGACCATGGGACTGATTATTATGTTCTTTGCCCTCTTTAATATAATCAATAGTTTGGCCGCTCTAGGTTTGATTAACCCTGTTTTTAGTTTCTAATCTAAGCTATACTATTAAATATGAAAAAAATCATTATTTCCTTGGGCGTCGTGGCCGTTATCATTACCGCCTTTATTGCCTTAAACAAACCAAACTCTAAAACAACGGTTTATTCAGACAATTCCGAACCAAGCAGCAATGTAAGCCTGGAAAACGGCCAACAAATAATTACCGTCGATGCCAAGGGCGGTTATACACCGCGGACAACAATAGCTAAGGCCGATACGCCGACGATTTTACGCGTCAGAACCTCCGGAACCTTTGATTGTTCGTCTGCTCTGCGTATTCCGGCTATTAAATACAGTAAAAATCTGCCGCCGACCGGAACTACCGATATAGAGCTCCCCAAGCAAAGCGCCGGCACTACTCTCAAGGCCCTATGTAGTATGGGTATGTATAATTTTTCCATTCAATTTAAAGGTTAAAAAACGCAATTTAAGCTAAAAAAGCCTCCGTCAGGAGGCTTTTTGTTTATAAAGGCAACCACCATATATTGTGGTCTAATTAAAAACAAGACTCGATATGTGGTAGTTATGCACAGCTTCGGACTTTCTTTCAAAAAAACAAAGTGATATAATGGGTAAGCTTTATTAATTATTTTAAACCCTATGCCTCCCTCCCTCGCTCAAGTTATCAAACGCGACGGTACGCTCGCTCCCTTTGATCAGCATCTTATCGAGAACGCCGTTCTTAAAGCGCTTGAAGAAGTTTCCGAGGGCGGAAAAAATGAAGCGGAAAAAATTTCCCAAGCCGTCGTCGACAGCTTGAAGCAACTCGCTGAAGCCGGCAAGTTCGAAAACAAAGCGCCGGCCGTAGAACAGATTCAAGACATTGTTGAAGTTGAGTTGATGCGCGAAGGTTTTGTTAAAACCGCTAAAGCCTACATTCTCTATCGCAGTGAACACGCCAAAATCCGAAAAGCCACGCGACCGGTTCCCGAAGCGGTCAAACAAGTTGTCGCCGAATCAAGTCCTTATTTCAAAAGCTCCTATTCCGAATTCATTTTTTATCAAATGTACAGTCGCTGGGTGCCCGAGTTAGAGCGACGCGAAACATGGAAGGAAACCGTTCGCCGCTATATTGATTTTATGCGCGAACATGTCGGCGAAAAATTAAACCAAGCGGAATATGATGAACTCGAGCAAGCGATTTTAAAACAAGAAGTTTGTCCCTCGATGCGTTTGCTTTGGTCCGCCGGCAAAGCCGCGCGCGGCTCTAACGTTTGGGCTTATAACTGTTCTTATATTGCGCCAAGTTGTTTTCAAGATCTCGGCGAAATCATGTACATCTTAATGTGCGGTGCCGGATTGGGTTTTTCAGTAGAGTCAGAAAGCGTTCAGCAATTTCCTCAGATTCAACGTCAGAGCGGTAAAAAATTACCGACTCATATTGTCGAAGATTCCAAAGAAGGTTGGGCTGATGCTTTTGTCATGGCAATGAATACCTGGGCCAAGGGTGAAGATATTGATTTTGATTATTCACGTATTCGTCCCGCCGGCGCACGTCTCAACACTGCGGGCGGCCGCGCTTCCGGTCCGCGTCCCTTAATCGACTTGATGCAATTTGCTAAAACTAAGGTTTTCGCGCGCCAGGGCCGACGTCTGACTAATATTGATTTGCACGACATTATTTGCCAAATCGGCTTGATTGTCGTGGCTGGCGGCGTTCGCCGCAGTGCCCTTATTTCCTTATCGGATCTCGACGATATTGAAATGCGCGACGCTAAAAAGGGCCAATTCTACCTGACCGAAGGCCAGCGCGTTATGTCCAACAACTCTGCGGTTTATAATGAAAAACCGACGGCCGAAGAATTCCTCGATGAATGGACGGCTTTGGTTAAGTCCAAATCCGGCGAACGCGGCATCTTCAACCGCGGTGGTTTGGCCAAACAGGTTCCGCCTCGCCGTTGGGAAAAAATCAAAGATCAACGTTTGGTCGGTTTAAATCCTTGCGGTGAAATTTATCTGCGCTCTAAACAATTCTGCAATTTAACCAGCATCGTTGTTAGACCGGATGATACCGCTGAAACTCTGAAAAAGAAAATGGCGCATGCCACTATCCTTGGCACCTACCAATCAATGCTCACCAACTTCGGTTATTTATCAGAAGGATGGAAAAATAACTGCGAAGAAGAACGTCTCTTGGGCGTTTCGATCACCGGTTATTACGACAACGCGATTATCCGCGACGATAAAATGCTCGATGACTTGCGCGAAGAAGCCATTCGCGTCAACACCGAATACGCCAAACGTCTTGGTATCAATCAATCAACGGCCATTACCTGCGTTAAGCCTCACGGCAACTCCGGACAGTTGTTGGGCGTCGGCTCGGGCATGCACCCCTGGTTCTCACCTTACTTTATACGCCGTGTTCGAATTTCACACACCGATCCGATGCTCGCCTTTGCCAAAGAACAAGGCGTACCCATCTTCCCTGAAGTCGGACAGGCGCGAGAATCAGCCACTACTTTTGTTTTGGAATTTCCGGTCAAAGCTCCGGACAATGCGATTTGCAAAGAAGATGTTTCCGCTCTCGACTTATTGAAAGAATGGAAGCGCTTAAAGACCCGCTTTGTTGAACACAATCCTTCGGCCACAATTTATGTCGGACCGGATGAATGGTTGATGGTCGCTAACTTCGTTTATGAAAATTGGGATTTTGTCGGCGGTCTGTCTTTCTTGCCGCGCACTGATCACGTCTACCAACTGGCTCCCTACGAAGCTATCAGCAAAGAAGAGTATGACAGGCGTACTTCGGAAATTGGCAAGCTTGATTTCTCGCGCTTGATGCTCTACGAAATGGGCGATTCAACTACCGGCGCCAAAGAATTCGCCTGCGTTTCCGGCGCTTGCGAAATATAAAATATGCTCTTCACCGGCAAAGGGGACGGCGGTACGACCAAAACCTTGCGCGGTTCCGAACGCATTCCTAAAAACCACTCATTAATCGAAGCGCTCGGCGCCGTTGACGAATTGAACGCTTGGATTGGTTACTGCCGCTCCCGCAGTAAATCAGAAATTCTCTTGTTGGTTCAAGAAAACCTATTCAGCATCCAGGCCAAATTGGCCGGGGCGGAAATAAATTTTGGTGCGGAAAAAATAGTTGAACTGGAAACCATCGTTAACCGGCTCGAGGCTGAAATGCCGCCGATTAAAAGTTTTTTAATTGGCGGAGAATCGGAAATCGGTTCCCTCTTTGATATTGCCCGAACCGTCGCGCGCCGAGCCGAACGCGCCGTTATTGCGGCTCGCGGCGAACAGCCAATCGATGATATAGTAATAGCGTATCTTAATCGACTCTCCAGCTTATTGTACGCTTTCACCCGCTTTAGCGCCCACAGCGAACAAAGACCGGAGAACGCGCCTTCCTATCGATAATTTATGTTTAGTTCATCGCTTTTATCGCCGCTCATCGGTTTTGCTTATCGCGCCTTTGCTAAACCATTGTTATTTAAGCGTGATCCGGAAAAAGTACACGATGCCGCTTTAAATATCGGCCACTGGTTCGGCAAGTACGGCTGGCGGTGCTATATTGTCCGAACTTGTTTTCATTATCAAGATTTGATGCTAAGCCAAACCTTGTTGGGACTGAAATTCGCTTCGCCTCTTGGTCTGGCCGCCGGCTTTGATAAAAACGGATATTTAATAGGAACCCTGGACGGACTTGGCTTTGGTTTTGGAGAAATCGGTTCGGTGACTGGAAGACCCTGCGAGGGCAATGCCAAACCGCGCCTCTGGCGACTGCCGGCTTCTCGATCATTGGCAGTTTATTACGGATTAGCCAACGAAGGCGCCGCCGCAATCGCCGAACGCGTAAAAAAATCATCAAGAAAAATACCGATTGGTATCAATATCGCCAAAACCAATCATCTAGATACCAATGAAATCAAAGCCGGAATTGAAGATTATATCAAAGCCTATCGTGCAATCAATCAGGCGGCCGACTATATTACCGTTAATATCAGCTGTCCCAATGTCGGAGGAGGCGAACCTTTTAAAAATCCGGAAAATTTAGAATTGCTCTTATCGGCCATTGAACAAGAGTCCGGCCTTAAGCCGATTTTCATCAAACTCTCGCCTGATTTAAGCGAGTCTGAATTAAACGGCTTATTGTCGGTAATAGCTAAACATAAAATCGCCGGCTTGATTTGCTCCAACCTGACTCATAGCCGAGATGGGATTATCGAATCCGAAAAAAAACTTAATGCCCGCGGCGGTTTAAGCGGCCAAGCTGTTGCCAATCTTTCCAATGAGCTTTTATCCTCGGTTTATAAAAAAACTCAGGGTAAATACCTTCTGATCGGCTGCGGCGGAATTTTTTCAGCCGAAGACGCTTATGAAAAAATTAAACGCGGCGCCAATCTCCTGCAACTTATTAGCGGCATGATTTTCAACGGTCCGCAATTTATCAATGAACTTAATCGCGGCTTGGTTAAACTTTTAA
>DDTV01000014.1:443-55672 GCA_002344425.1 Candidatus Falkowbacteria bacterium UBA2355 | reverse complement strand
AAGTCCGATGACAACCTTGCGTTCCGGAAAAAGAAGTTTATCGTGATAACGCGTGATAATTACCGCGTCGTTTTCGGTCAGCGCCAAAACCTTGCTCCACTCTTGTTTGGCGGCGGTTTGTTTCTCTATGGAGACCTTAATCCCTTCGGCCGGATCAAGCCAGACAAATTGAACGGATAAAGTCGCAATAACGGCTATCGCCGCTAAGCGCAGGCCCCAGACAGCGGCCGAATAGCGGACCAGACCGGTTATTTTGACCAAAGCTAGGCTGGCAAAAGGCAGAGCTCCGAAATAAAGCGGCAACCAATAGCGAGTATATGAATTCCCAATAGTGCTTGAACGATCAGGATTGTCAAAGAAGGTCCAACTGCCGTAATAAACAACCAGAAGCGAAGAGCTAAGCGCCCAGAGCCCCAGCCACAGCCAGCGACGCTTGGCATAATTTTTGAAAAAAATCAGATAGAGAGCGACTCCGGCCCCGGCCGCGTAATAAAGCCAAGGGAACATATCGCGAACATAGGCATTAAACAGTCGATAACTTTGCCCGAGATTAAAACCAAAATGAAAAATCGTGTCTTTTATACTCAGTAAAACTGACTTTAATTCCGTCAGCTTGCCAGCCCCGGCTTGCGCCACCAAAGCCGAACCGTCTTGCGACAAAGAGAATAAAGAATCATTCAGTTCCGGATAGCCGCTTGATATGAAAGAACCGTAGAGAACATTGTTCCAATAAAGAATCGGCAAAAATGAAATTAGAGCGCCGTACAAAAAGAAAAAGGGGCGGACTAAGCCGAGGCGGCGCAAATTAAATAGCCATAGCACAAAAATCAAAGGTCCGACCCAAATCAGTTCCGAGGTGCGCGCGGTTAAGGCCCCGGCGACCAAAAGTCCGGAAAGAAGCGAAAAAACAAATCCGCGGCGATGTTTTTTAAAATAACTGTTTTCAGCTTCATTATTTGCCTCCGTCATTCGCGATGCGAAATAAAGTCCTCCCATCAACAGTGACATGAACAAAATGTTGTGGAACATGCTGCGGGCCGAAAAATAAACATAGATCGGAAATACCGCCGCTAGCAAAGTTGAAAT
Source organism: Candidatus Falkowbacteria bacterium UBA2355 (assembly GCA_002344425.1). Lineage (GTDB taxonomy): Bacteria > Patescibacteriota > Patescibacteriia > Patescibacteriales > Patescibacteriaceae > Patescibacterium. The sequence continues at coordinate 54,586 of DDTV01000014.1, read as the reverse complement.
TATTGCATTTGAACGGCCAAAAATTCTTTTTACCAAAAGATAAAAAAATACCAAGCCGATTGCGCCGAATAAAGGACTTAGATAGGGCAAAACATCCGTCCCCAAAATTTTCGCTATCTTACCGTACAACAAAGGCATTCCCAAAAAACTGACCGGCTTAACCCAGCCCCAATCCGAACGGAAACTGCGCGGATGTATTATGTCTTTGGAAATTAAATTATATTTTTCAAAAACCGCCAAATTCCCTGTCTCGGCGTAGAGTTTCGAACTTGCGTAATTGGCCGTTTCGTCCGGAGACAGCCATTTTACGAAATCATCATTCTGGCTTAAATAGTTAAAGCTTGAGGCAAAGAAAAAAAAGCCGAAAGCGGCGACGATGACGATAATCAAAGGCCAGTGTGCCTTAAGCGATTCTTTGAGGTTTTTTATATAATCTTTCATTTGACTTAATGGTAGCAATCAAAGCGATTATTTTCAAATAAAAAAGGGCTGTTGCGGGACAGCCCAAATAAGATTTTGATGTTCAATAACTTTGTGTATAAGGCCAGAAATCCGTCAAATTTTCTCTTTGCCAGTCAATGACACCAACTACGCCTTCAAGATCTTTTAATATCTCGGGGAATTTTAGTCTGCTGGCATCTTCGTTAAAATCCAAATAAGCAGCGGTTCCATCAGAATTATATACATGAATCCTCATTAAGATTTCCGCTTTGCCGCTCTTCCATTCCTGCCTTGGCAGTGGTTCAAGATAATGAAAGGAGCAATCTCTTATTTTAGCTTCAATCGATTTCCAGGCCTCAAATTGTTCTGATGAATTTGAAAATGACGGATCAAAAATCATCAAATATACACCATTAGGCTCCAGATTAAGAATTCTTCTTTCGTCTTCGATAATTTCTTCAACATTATGAATATCTGATGAACTGATTTTAAGTTTCATCATTAAAGCCTGTTCTACTTTCCCGCAAAAATATTCATGATCATTTGAAATAATAAAAGCTTTGTTAAATCTAATGTCTGAAATCATTTTTCCCCCTTTTTAAAGAACTTAGATTAATAACTTTTGACTCATTTATACGATATTATTTTGAATAAGTCAATAATCTGTTATTATAAAGGCATGTTAGACAATCTGAGCCGACTGCGGCATTCTCTGTTCATTATCATAATAAGCGCCCCGGCCGCCATTGCGGTTTGCGGAGCCTTGGTTTATTTTGCCTACGGTTTGAATCGTAACGGCGCTATCGTCGCCGCGCTTATCAGCTTACTGTTGATTCTATTCATCTTTAAATATAATTCGCCTTCGGGAGAGAATGAATTGCGAGCTTTAAAAAATATCAGCTTGCAAGAATGGCTTTTGTTCCTTGCTTATTTCGCACTCTGGTTAATAGCGCTTTGGTTTCTATATACCGGTCGCTCTGATCGCCCGATAATTACGCCCTGGCAAGTTGTTTCGTCCTGGTATTTTCTGACCTATGCTTTGGGGACCGCCGCCTTATTCCTGCTCGGACTGCGCTCCTCGCGCTTACTGGCTCCCGGCCTGATTCTTCATTGTTTATTGCTCTTTGGAACGGCGGTTGTTGTCTATGTTGTCGGCTATGGCTTTGATCCCTTTATTCACGAAGCGGCGGTTCAAGCTATCGATAAACTTGGACAAATCAAACCGCTGACGCCATATTATCTCGGACAGTACAGCTTGGTTACGGTCGGTCATCTGCTCAGTGGCTTTGACACTTCCTTGATTGGAAAAATTTTAGTACCTACTTACGCCGCCTTGCTTTTGCCCTTGCTTATTTTCCGTTGGCTCAAGACTCATCACGGCGCGGAAAAAGACTGGGGATTGGCGGCGGTCGCCTTGCTTATTTTGCCATCAGTAATTTTTATTGTTACTACGCCGCAGAATCTGGCCTATCTGTTTCTGGCTATCGTTTTATTCTTGCCCTCACCAAAACCCAGTAGACAAGAAAAAATTATAAGCGCCTTAGCGGCGCTGGCCGCCTTAGTGACGCAACCGATCGCCGGTATTCCCGCCGCCGCAATTGTCATCGGCGATTATCTAAGGCGCAATGAATTTGGTAAAAAATTATATCCCTTTTTGATTGCTTTATTATCTATTGCCATCCCCTTGTCCCTATATGTCTTTTTAATCTTGGGCAGCGGACAAGCCGCCTTGATTTGGCCGCGTTTGGATTTTTTAAAGGAACTCCTGCCGAGTAATCCGAATCAAGAAAGCTGGTGGCTTAATTTCATTTATTTTTATCGCGGTTTATGGGGCTTTGTTTTGCTGGGCACTGTTATATGTGGAATTTATCTAGCTTTTAAAAGAAAAAATGCCGAGTTGGTCGGGCGTTTTACTTGGCCGGCTTTAGCGCTTTTTATTTCCGCCTTGATAACCGCTTCGCTGGACTTTCATTTTTTGATTGAATATGAGCGCTCAGACTATCCGCTTCGTATCATAATCACCGCCCTGTTGGTTTCTTTGCCCTTGATAGTAATCGCCTTTAAGGCATTGGCCGTTAAACTTGAAAAACTTTCCCGCTGGCAAACCTTATGTTGGTTGCTTATCATAGTCAGCGCCGCAACAGCCTCTCTTTATTTGTCTTATCCTCGTTTTGACCATTATCACAATAGTCACAGTTATGCGACTTCCAAAGCGGATATTTTGGCTGTCCGCTGGATTGAACAGAATGCCAACGGCCAGCCTTATATAGTTTTAGCCAATCAACAAGTCAGCGCCGCAGCATTACGTGAATACGGTTTTAAAACCTACTATAAAGACTCGATTTTCTATTACCCGATTCCGACCGGCACACCAATGTATCAATATTATCTCGATATGGTAGATAAGCCCGATCGCGCGGCAATAATAGCCGCTATGGATTTAGCCGGCGTTAAGCGCGCCTACTTGGTTTTAAATTCATATTGGTGGCAATACAATAAACTGGTCGCGCAAACAACCAGTCTAGCCGATACCGTTACGGATATCGGGGATGGACAAATCACTGTTTTCCTCTTCACTAAAAAATAAGATCAACCGCTTTTCCAACAGTCGAGAGATATTCATCGACCTTGGGAACGGATAAATTTTGACGGGCTGTCTCGGCAATTTTTTTCAATTCTTGGCTGTTATTAAATGCAAAGTTTAATTTTTCCAAACATGACTCTTCGTTAACATCAAAAAGCAAACGTTCATCGCCGATGGCCTCGCCGATGCCTCCTAAGCGACTGCCAATGACCGGTGTTTTTAGACTGGCCGCTTCCAAGGCAACGGTCGGCAGATTCTCATAACAAATTGAAGGAATGACCATGCAATCGGCCTGCTTGATATATTCTTTTGCTTGATTGCAATGGCCGGCAAAGTCAATTCTCGAGTCTTTATTATTGGCCTTTAATTCAGGCAGTAAACTGCCATCGCCGACTATTTTTAAACGAGCTTCGCCTTTCAGTTTAGAAAAAGCTCGCAATAACATTCTGATGCCTTTGTGCTCTTCAATCTGACCCAAATACAAGAAGGTAAAAACATCATTGGGTTTTTTTTCAAGCTCGATGCTTTCGGACAAGGGGTTTTTTATAATTAATTTTCGATTCTGCTTCAAAGGCAAATAACGCTGATAAGTATCATGCAACCAGCGTGAAGGAAAAATCAATAAAGCGTCTTTAGGAAAAAGTCGAGAGCAAATAAATTGATAAGCTCGAGCGACCAAAGAATTAAAAATTTTCTCTTGCCCGAATATCATTAGTCCGGAAGGATGTAAAAATTGAACGTCGTGCATAGTATGGATTTTTTTGGTTTTGCCTAAAGCGCGAAAAGCCAATAAGCCGAAACCGGTAAGATTATGGCTCCAAAGCAAATCAAAAGCCCCTTTGTCTAAACGCTGTTTTAACCGCCAATATGAAAATATATCCGCCCAGCTAAAAGCGTGGTGCAAAAAACGTCTCCACTTAGGCAAAGAACTCAAACGTTCATAGGCCTTGCTGGCTTCAATGACCTTGCAACTATGTCCCTTGGCTTCCAAGGCTTTAATCAGAGTTCGGATAGTTTGTTCGGCTCCGCCGCGAGATAACTCTCCGTACAGATTATTGATAAAACAAATTTTCATGATTTTTTATTGGGAGTATATAAAATGCGCAGATAGGCGGCCTCCAAGCGTTCTCCGACCTTGTCCCAACTATAGCGCTCTTCAATCCAGCGACGGCCGGCCGCGCCCATCTGTCCGGCTTCGGCTTGATGTTCCAAAATATAAGTTATTTTTTCCGCCAATAAAGCAACATTGCCCGGCTTAATCATAAAGCCGTGTTCTTTATTATGGAAAACGTTACGGACGCCGGGCAAATTTGAAGCAATTACCGCCGTACCAGAGGCCATAGCTTCTAACAAAACCAAACCAAAGGCCTCGCTTTTATCAGTCGAGGGAAGAACCGAAACTATCGCTTGCCGGTACCAAGCCGCCAAGTCTTCGTCCGATGCGTCAGAGTCAATCGAAAAATTCTTATCCAAACCTTGGCTGGCCGCCAAGCTCTTATAATAATTTTCCAAGTCACCGCGTCCGACTAAAACCAAGCGCGCTTCGGGATGACGCTGGGCGGTTATCGCAAAAGCCTCTATCAATTCCTTGACTCCTTTAAAATAATGTTGGCGATCAAGCGCGCCGACAAAAAGCACGATTGGCCCCCTTTGCACGGTCCCGCAATGAAAACGTTTGGCATCAACGCCAAAGGGAACCTCTATGAAATTATTTTTGTGATTAATATAAAAATCCGCCAATTGAGAATGCGCGACATAGTCGAGCGAAGCGCAAGTTATGCGCGAAGCCAAACGCGCCACCACGGGCAAAAAGAAAAAGGCGTAAAATCTAAAAATCAAACCTTTAAGACCGCGGCTAACCGCGTCCATATGATAATGTAAAACCAATTTGCCTCGAAAAATTATTTTGGCCCAAGCGACGATATCAGCCGTACCGTAAAAAGGATAATGCAGATGTATAATATCGAAATGCCGCAAGCGTAAAAAGAGCTGGGGTAAAACAGCGGCGTTGCCGATTGCTATTAGCGGACGCAAGCGAACGACTTTGGTATTTTTTCCGATTGATTCTTCGCCAGCGTCGGCTCCCCGATAGGCCGGAGTGAAAACCACGCTTTCATGGCCGCGGGCGCCGATTTGACGCGCCATATGATAAACGCTGTTTCCCATGCCGCCCTTATAAGGCGGAAAGGTGCATATGACGTGGGCGATTTTCATACTACGATTTATTCTTGTCTCGTTCTGAGATAGCGGCCAAACGAGTCAATTCGGTGATATCTTTTTCCATTTGGGCTAATTTAAGGCGCAAGCGGAAAATAACGTAAAAAATAACGGCGACAGCAACATAGAGTAAAAGTTGGATGCCCGAACTAGAGAATCCCAAGCGAGCGGCCAATTGATCGATTTGTCTGATATAAATCAACAACAAACCGGCGACGCCCCAGAAAGACAGCCAAAAAATAAATTGGCTTTTCGGAATCTGATCCTTATAAAATTGCCAGCCAAGACGAAGCAGGAAAAAAACTATGACGGCCAGTGCGATAAATTCTTGAAACATATTATTAAGAATTCAATTTAGCGATAAACATATCGTATAAAATTTTGAAACCGCCGCCGAGTTTTTGTCCGAAATCCGGATACAAAACCGTAATCGGGACTTCGACAATGGGCAGTTTGCTGGCGTGAGCGGCTACAAGAATTTCAGAGCAATGGGCCATTCTGTCCTGCTGCCAATCAAGCTGTTTGGCGGCGCGGCGGCTAAAGGCTCTGAAACCGCTTTGCGGATCACTCATCTTGATATTGAAAAAAACTCGGTTTATAAAATGAGCCAAGGGCATAATAACCTTTTTCTTAAAGGCCGGCATTTTAGTTGTATCATCAAGGAAACGAGAGCCAAAAACAATTTCAGCTTCGCCCTTGATAATCGGATTTACCAAGGCCGGTATATCTTCGGCCCTGAATTGTCCGTCGGCATCAAAATGGACAATCACGTCAGCGTCCTGACTCAGGGCGTAAATGGTGCCGGTTTTTAAAGCCGCGCCCTGTCCCCGATTAATCGGATGTCGCAAATAATCTACGGTTAAAAGTTTGGCAATCTCGCGGGTTTGATCGGTCGAACCGTCGTCCACCAAAACAATGGAATCAACCTTGTCTTTAACCTCTTTAACAACCTCGGCCAATGTCGCCGAACAGTTCCATGAAGGTATGACTGAGATTACCTTCATAATTTAGGTGCTGTGACCAATTCGTCTAATCCCCTTGTTCGCGCGCAAATCCGCGATTGTTTTTTCTAAGCCGGCTTCTAAACTGACCAAAGGCATCCAGCCCAGCAAATCCCGAGCCTGGCTAGTGTCAGGCAATTTTAAAGGCGTCATAAACAATATCGGCGGAGCATAAACGACTTTTGACTTTGAGCCGATCATTTTGATGACCATGTTGGCCAAATCAGTCACATTAACGTCTTGATCCGAGCCGATATTAATCGGACCGAACAAATCCGACTGCATAAATTTAAAGATGGCGTCCAAACAATCGCTGATGTAGCAGAAGGAGGAAGAGAAAGAAGCATCGCCGTAGATTACCAAGTCTTCATTATCAAGCGCATTGGAAATAAAGTCCGGTAGCATATGTCCTTGATCAAGCGGCATGCGCGGACCATAGGCTCGGAACAAGCGAATGATTTTCGCATCAATGCCATAAACATCCTTATAGGTTTTGACCATGCTTTCGGCAAAACGCTTGCCTTCGTCATAAGAACAACGATCAGACAACATATCAACCGTTCCGACATTGTCTTCCTTGACCAAGCGATTATGAGAATCACGTGAACCGTAAACCACCGAAGAAGAAAAGTGCATAATCTTCGACTGATATTTAACAGCCAAATCAAGTGCGTTCTTTACAGCGTAAGAATTGGATAATAAATTGGATATGCGGTTTTTTTCAAAATGAATCGGTGCAGTCGGGCAGGCCAAGTTATAAATTTCCTGAATCCCCTGAAATTCAATTTTAAAACCCTCTAGCTCCGGAAAACTTTCCAAATCAATTGCATCGCTCATGTCATGCTTAATGAAATGAAAATCAGGATGCGACAACAAATGGTCGATATTTTTTTCATCGCCCGAAGAAAAATCATCTATACAAATAACCTTTGACGATTTAATCAATTCATCGCAAAGATGCGAGCCCAAAAATCCCGCCCCGCCGATTACTAAAACGTTTTTCTTGTCGAAGATTGCTCGTTTCATAATATGCTTAATTATTAGTTAAAAAGACTGTTGCCGACAGACCGGCGCTAGACTCCGGTTCATAAGCGTAAAAGGATGAAATGATTCCGCCTCGGTAATTGAAAATCCGAACGTGCGGACCGCCTCCGTTTACCGGCACTGTAATAATATCGGTAAATCCGTCTCTGTTCAAATCGGCCGTCAAAACCTTAACATCTCCATTAAAAGAGCTTGAGTAGGCAGACAGCTGATAACGGCGTCCCCCGCGGAAATCATAGGCCGTTACAAAAGATGGTCCGCTCATGCGACTGACCAAAAGTTCGGCTTGCCGGCGTCTTGGATTACCGTCAAGATCGCCGCTCGATAAACGCAACCCGCGCGTATCGTTTCTCGGTGCCGCCAAAAAATGGTTCAAAAGTTGTCCCTGCGAAGAAAAAACTTTTACTTGGGGAATGCCGCCTCTGCCAGGTGCAGTTATGATTTCTTTGCCGTTCTCGGCGCGTACATCGCCGACCGTGATTGAAATTCCGCCCTTGAATGAAGCCGGATATGCCAAAAAAGAACGCAATAATTTTCCGTCTTTATTGAAAACTTTTACCAATGGTTCATAGCCGGCATTTGGCGCGGTAATTATTTCAACTCTGCCGTCATTATCTAAATCTGCCACCGCGACACTGACTCCTCCCTTATAACTATAGGGATAGGCCAAGAAATGAGACAAGGTCAAACCTTGCGAATTGAATATTTTAATGTCAGCTTCCAAACCCTTGGCCGGAGCTACGACAATTTCATCATTCCCGTCATTGTCAAAATCCCCTGCCGCCATATTGACGCCGCCGGTATAAGTTTCTCGGTAAGCCAAAAATTCTTTTTCCTTAACGCCGCTATTGTCAGTTAAAGTAATTAAAGCCGGACCGTTGCCGCGAGCAAAACCGAAATGAGCGCGCTGTTTTTTCAATTGCAAAACAGTTTCCATTACGGCTTGCGCGGTATTAACTCGGCCGCTTCCCAGTTGATTGGCATAAGCGGGATTAAGTTCATTAATATTGTCGCTGGTGCGCAAAAGTATTTCCAAAGCTTTTTCCGGAGCTAAACCGGGATTGGCTCCCATAATCAAAGCCAAGGTCCCGCTAATAACCGGTACCGCCATTGAAGTGCCGGACCAATAGCCCTCATAATATTGGTTAAAGAAACGTCCTTCAGTTGATTTGTCCGGCGCGTAAACGCTGGTGGTGTAAAAACTTACTCCGGGCGCCGCAATATCAATGCATTTATTTCCATAGCCGGAAAAAGGAGCTTTTTGATCAATACCGTCGGTTGCCGCAACGCCAACGACTAATTTTTTTCCTTGAGCATCGCGGTAGCAGGCCGGATAAACCGGGCGCTCGTTAAGATTCAAACCTTGAGTCACGGCAGCTTCATTGCCGGCCGGCGCAACAACGATAACGCCCGCTTGCTTAGCGCGTTTGATAGCGTCTTCCAATCCTCGGCTGTAACCGAAACCTACAAAGCTCAAATTAATAATATTGGCACCTCTGGCAACTGCATAATCGATTGATTTGATAACCGTTGCGATATCACCGTTGCCTTTATCATCCAAGGCTTTGATGGCCATGATTTTGGAATGCCAGCTGACTCCGGTAACTCCTTCTCGATTGTTGCCGGCCGCCGCGGCAATTCCGGCAATAACAGTACCGTGAATAACGCCGCCTTCGGTAAAGCCGAGCTTGAACTTAGGCGATGGATCGGCAAAACCGTTGACGAAATCCCAGCCGTAAACATCATCCACAAAACCATTGCGATCGTCATCTCGGCTGTTGCCGGGGATTTCCCCTGGATTCATCCACATATTGGGGCGTAAATCAGGGTGATAAACTTGAACGCCCGAATCAATCACGGCGATTATAATCGTTGAACCGGCCTGGCTAAAGTCCCAAGCCGCAGTAGCCTTAATGCGCTGTAAATACCATTGGTTGGAAAAATACGTATCCGAAGGAGTAAAAGCGGCGCTGACTATATAATTCGGCTCGGCGTAATCAACGTTCTTCTGCTTGGAGTAATAAGAAATTAATTCTCGGGCGGATTTATTCTTCGGCACGGCGACTTCACGCGGTGCGGCTTCATTTTTGAATTTAACAATGATTGAATCCGGTCTGATTGCGGCTTCGCTTTGAGCCGAAGAAAAATTAAATGGCAAGGCCAAAGAAGCGATAGTTATGACAAGCGATAATATTTTTATGGTTTGCAAAATTCCTTCGGCGCATTTTTTCCAACTGAACTGTTTAACGCGCTCTTCCCCGGCCTTGACCAGGCGTCGGCGCAATTCCTTATCGTCTAAAACGGAAATCATGGCATTGGCCATATCATCGGGATTAGAGGGGTTGAAAAAAACAGCGGCATCTTCTGCGATTTCCGGAATCGAAGCGGCTTGTGAAGCGGCAATCGGCGTCTTCGTCGCCATTGCTTGCAGAAGAGGAATGCCAAAACCTTCATAGTTGGAAGGGAAAACAAAGGCCTCGGCACGCGCAAAAATATGCGGCAAATCTTTTTCCGCAATCCAACCGGTGGTAAAAATGTCGTTTTCCAAACCAAAACCGTGAATTGAATACTTAATGTCATCAAAGCCGAAACTAGCGTCGCCGACCAAGTATAATTTATGCGGCAAATCAGGTCTTCGGTTTTTAAGAAAATGAAAAGCTTCTATTAAAGCGGCTATGTTTTTTTTCTTCTCGAGTCGTCCGACATAAAAAAGATACGGCGGTCTTATTCCATAAAGCGAAAGTACGGCTTCCCCGGCCGGATCAGCGGCCAAATCTTTATACAATTTATCATTGTAACCATTATGGACGACAACTATTTTGTCAGCCTCGGCGCCATAAGCATCAATCAATTCTTTTTTTGTAAAATCTGAGATAGCGATGATTTTGCGAGCATGTCGGACCGAATAACGCGTCGACCAATCAAGATAATCAAAGGTATTAGCTCCGTATTTACCGAATGTTATAAAACGCGCCAAAGCATTTACTATACTTAAACGGGTCGAGCTTTCCGCTCCGATACTGGATCGTTCATAAAGTTTGGCATCTCGGCGAAAACCTATATCGTGAATCGTAACAATTGACTTCTTGGGATGAATAATCGGCAAGGCATGCGCCGGAACAAATAATACGTCGGGCGCTTTAAATAACATTTCCAAAGATAGCCTGCCTTGGGTCCAAAAAAATTTCCATGGCCAACCCAATATTTTAGCTCTGAAATTTTTATGTTCAGATACCAAGGTTGCCAAATCCCCGACCAATGGCGTATCGGTATATAAGATATATTCATTTTCTTTATCCAGCTCAGCCAAAGCGAAAATTACATAATAGGAATACCATTCTGTTCCGCTCTTATGCGAGCGGTTGGCTCGGCTGGCGTCAATGCCGATAATCATACTATTTAGTGGCAAAAATACTGCGTTTGTAGGAATCTAGGTTTTCCAAAGCAATGCCGGTGCCTTTGGCTACGCAAAGCAGAGCATCATCAGCAACATAGGCCGGCACATCGGTCGTTCGATAAAGCAACTGATCAAGGTTGCGTAAAAGCGATGAACCGCCGGACAAAACCATTCCCTTGTCCATAATATCGGAAGCTAATTCAGGTGGCGTCTCGCGCAGAACATTTTTAGCCGCGGCTATAATAGCTTCTAACTCGTTTTGAATCGCTTCCGTTACATCGTCCGAGGAAACAATGATGTTCCTAGGCAAACCCGTGATAATGTCGCGGCCGCGGATTTCCATTGTCAATTTATCTTCAAGATAGAGCGCGGACCCGATGCCGATTTTAACTTCTTCAGCGGTTCTTTCCCCGATAACTAAGTTATATTTACGTCTTATGTAATCGATAATCGAGGAATCAAACTTGGTTCCGCCGACCCGAACCGAAGTCGAAGTTACAACGCCGCCCAAAGATATAACGGCCATTTCCGCAGTTCCTCCGCCGATGTCGACAATCATATGTCCGGAAGGAGATCCAATAGGAATATCCGCGCCGATAGCCGCGGCAATCGGTTCTTTGATAATGTAGGCGGCTTTAGCGCCGGCCGCAATCGTCGCGTCGATAACGGCGCGTCGTTCGGTTGATGTAATGCCGGCCGGAACGGCGACCATAACTTCGGGACGAAAAAGACGGACACCCGACAATGCTTTGTTAATGAAATAACGCAACATTGCTTCGGTTGTATGATAGTCGGCGATGACTCCGTCTTTCAAAGGTTTGATGGCGACAATATTGCCCGGTGTGCGGCCAAGCATGTCTTTGGCTTCGTTGCCGACTGCCAAAATCTTTTTGTCGCTCATTGAAATTGCGACCACCGAAGGCTCGTTAATAACAATCCCGCGACGCGGGACATGGACTAGGGTATAAGTTGTGCCGAGATCGATGCCGATCCGCTTAATAAACATAGTTAAAAATTGATGAAAAAGCTTCTGTCTATCGTTAAATCGCCATTAGCTCTTAACCGAGAAGCTTCGGAAGCGGTCGAGTAGAAATTAGCTGGACTATAGGATTTTATCTTATTTTTGAAGGCCAAGTCAACGGCCAAGCGGCTAAGGTGTTTTCCGGGCTGTTTTTGAATGGTTAGGCGGTAATTATTGAATTTTCGCATATTCGACAAAATTTCCGATGGTAGCTCATACTCAAAAACCAATTGACCGATTTGCCCCGGTTCAACCGACAAAAAAGCGCCAAAATAAGTCTTGCCCAATTCCTGAGCAACTGCGACCTCGCCTTGGGAAAATCCGCTGGCGTTTATTAATCGACTTCCCGCCGGAACGTAAACTCGCGTGTAAGTACGATAGCGAGTCGTCTTCCAATCAAAACCGCCGTTATGTGAATATCGCACTACCAGTCTGGCTTTCAAATTATCATTCCCCTCTTCCAAGGAATATTCTATTTGACGATCCATTACCGCGTCGGTTTTTAGCGCGGCCATGTTCGCATCAACCACCATTAAATAATCTCCCCAATCATGGCGAACCTCGCCTGACCAACCTTGTTCTTTAATCAAGGTCTGCAATGCTTGGTCGTTTGAATACAATAAAATATTTTTTCTGGCAACATTGTTCGAAATCAAATTAATCATTTCTGGCCAACGTCCAAGCGGCAAATCAAGTAAGCGTTCCTTAATCAACTTGGCTATTTCTCCAACCACTTCTTTGCGCTGCCATGAAGAAACTCCGAGCTGGACATAACCGCGCTCGACTTTATATTGCAAGAGGTCAACGAAATTTTGCGGCGTATAGGTTTCGCCTTCAACCGTAATCGGACCGGTCAATTGCATTAAGTCGGTAATCAGTTCGGGTGTAATGGCTATAACGCCGTCAAAATCATTTATTGGATCAGGTTTGGGCAAGGCCGCATTTTCCATTTTGTAAAAACGCAATATTTCCTGAGCGGCGGTCGGATAATCCGGCGACCAGTTGGCATCGCGCATATACCATTTATCAACTCCCAAATACTGTTTTAGGGGCGCGGGCGGAACAATCGAGATCTTATCTTTAACCGGCATATCAAGATGGTAAATATCATGCGTTTCAAACCGCTCAAAATCGCCGTCCTTGGTTTGGATAATGCCGTAAGTGCCGATAAAGCCTCCGGTCGGTCGAAGCTCGTCAGAATTTTGCAAAATCATAAGATAACGCGACGTTTTCGGATATCCGAGCATGGCCGGTAAAAGCCGAGTCAAAGGCGAAGCTTCTTCAAGCGTGCGCTGGCCTTCGCCAAGTTTATCTTTTAACTCTTCCAAACGAGCGCTCAAAGGGCCGAACCATTTAAATGATGAAATGGCTTCTATCTCCGCCAAGCTGACAGTCAACTTTTCTTTAACTTCATACAAGGAAGCATCGGCTGTATAAACGGTTTCTAAAATCCGGCGCCGTTCCTCTATTGGCAGTTTGGAAAAAGTCGTACCGCCCTTAGCGGCAATAATGTCGCCCAAGCCGCTGCCGTAGCTCGTCGCCGCATCCATTGCCTCAGATAAAGATTTGCCGGCCGAAACCAAATGGCGCGCATCGGTTTTATAGGCGGCGAATATTTTAATATAAGCAATAGGACCGAGACGAATGCTTTCCACTGCCTTAACAGCGGTTGTAAAACTTTGAACCGCTTCATCAGCTGAACGGTTGGCGCCGGCAAAGTCAGCCGACTGAGCCAGATGCAAGGATTGTTCAAGCGAATTTTTGCCGCTCATAACGTTGGAATAAACAGCGGCGACATGTTTTAAATTAAAACCGATCAACATCAAAACAATCGCCAAAACGGCGACGCCGGCGATAAATAAGCCCCAAAGGCATTTGATTATGACTCTTAAAACCATAAGTGAATTTCTAATCTATATTGTACCATGTTTTAAGGCTTTTTTATTCGGTTCGCAAGGCTTCAATCGGATCAAGTTTGGCCGCGGCGCGCGCCGGCGTAACTCCGAAGACAATTCCAAAAAATGCGCTGAATGATAGGGCTACTATATAGGCCTTAAGCGGAACGGAAAAAACCCAGCTCAGCCCCATTGCTTTGGCAATCAAACTGATTAAGAATGCAAAACCGGTTCCGAGCAAACAACCGATAAATCCCCCAACCAAGGTAAGCAGAATCGCTTCAATTAAAAACTGGCGCAAGATATTAGAAGAGCTGGCGCCGACTGCTTTGCGCAATCCGATTTCCATAGTTCGTTCGGTAACGGCAACATACATAACGTTCATAATGCCGACGCCTCCGACCACCAAAGAAATAGCAACAATAGCTAGAAGAAGGAAGGTCATTGCGCTGGTAACAGTATTTAAAATATCAATTGCTTCCGCCATGGCGGTTACGCTGAAATCATCCCGCGTCGGATCGGAAATATTATGGCGACGCCGCAATACATCTTCGATTTCCTCAACAGTCGACTCCGGCGAATCAGGATTTCTCATCTTGGAAATGAAATATGAAATATGATCAATTCCCATAACCTTCTTTTGCAATGTCCTAATCGGCATATACAGAAAATCATCGAAATTCATAAACATAACGCTGCCTCGTTCGGCCATAACGCCGATAACCGTAAACGAGTTGCCACGAAAACGGATGGTTTTACCTATCGCGTCAGAGTCGCCGAATAATTTATCTTTGATACCCCAACCCAAAACCACCACCGGCGCCAAAGAACGGTCTTCGGCTTCGGAAAAGAATCTGCCTTCGCTCAAAGTTGAAGTATCAATATCAAGATAAGTACTGCTTAAACCGTAAACAAAGGCCTTGCGCAATTCACTGCCGTAGGAGACAGCTTCTTGGCTCAAGACGGCTCCATAACTGGTTTGAATATTAGGCAATCGGTTGACCGCCTGCATATCTTCCAGGGTCAAAGTTGTAATTTGAACGCCGCCGACTATGGCGGTGCTTGATTTACTGTCGGAGGCCGCACCGGTTTGACTGTTGGGAACTTTGATTTCGGTATTAATCGTATCGGTTCCAAAAGATTCAAGCTGGCTGAACAAAAGTCCTTTAACGCCCTCACCGGCTGAAAAAACTATTATGACGGTCATGATTCCGATAACCAATCCGAGCAAAGTCAAGCTGGTGCGCATTTTATTGGCGCGCATCAACTTAAGAGAACTTTTGATTGAATTACCGATAGTCATATTTTATTCGTAACGCAGAGCTTCGATAGGATCGAGTTTACTTGCCTTGGCCGCCGGATAAAGTCCGAATATCAAACCAACGGCAACCGAAACTGAAACGGCGACGATAATCGCTACCAATGAAAAACTAAAAGGCCAATCATAACCCATTTGCTGAGCTACTAAAGTTATAAGCACTGACATTAATTCTCCAATCACAATTCCGATAATGCCGCCGGACAAAGTAATAGCCGTTGCCTCGGTCAAAAATTGAGACATGATATCAAAGCGCCGTGCGCCCAAAGCCTGTCTTAGTCCGATTTCGCGAGTACGTTCAACAACGCGGATTAACATTATATTCATGATTCCGATGCCTCCGACCAAAAGCGATAAAGCCGCCATAGCCGCCAAGAAAAAACTCAATCCGCTGGTAACGGTTGTCAGCGTCTCAATGGCGTCGCGCGAACTTTGGATTGTAAAATCGTCGCTTAAACCGCTCGAATCTTTTATGCCGTGGCGCTCGCGCAAAGTTTCGGTAACATCAATCATGGTTTGTTCTATGTTGGCTCCGTCATCAACTTTCACTCGCAAGAATCCGAGATGATTGACGCCTAGAATTAATTTTTGCAAAGTCGTAATCGGCAAGATTACTTGGTCATCATAATTTTGGAAAGCCACGGTTCCGCGCTCTTTCATAACTCCGATAACGGTTAAAACTGTGTTTTTTAAACGAATGTTTTGTCCGACAGCGTCGCTTTGGCCAAAAAGTTCTGTTTTAACAGTACTGCCCAACACTACGACGCGGGCCGTTGAATCAACTTCATCGGCGCTGAAAAAACGCCCGCTCTCCAGTTCGCCTCCCTCGACTTCTATATAATCGGCGCTAGTTCCGAAAAAAGTCGTATCATAGCTCTCACTGCGCCAAGTGGCCGTACCCGCGCCCTGGCTGACCGGTTCAACGGCAATAGCGTGGGGAACGTTATTTTTCTGGCCGAGCGCTATCGCATCATCAAGCGTCAAGGTAGTGATAGTTACGCCGAAAACAGCGGCCGGCGGTCCGTTTTGTTCTGACTTGCCGGGAAGAACGCCTATCAAATTAGAACCGAAGGTTTCAAATTGAGAAAGGATTAAAGCTTGGGCGCCGGAGCCTATGGCCATAATAATTATGACCGCGGCAACTCCTATAATAATACCGAGCATTGTCAAAATACTGCGACGGCGGCTCGCATTCAAAGCGCTGAAGGCGCCTTTGATCATGTTGGAATAATAATCTTTTCTCATGTTACTTGATAAGCTCGGTATCTTTGGCGATGCGGCGATGAGTCACCTTTTTATCTTCAACAATCAAACCGTCCTTCATCATAATAATTCGTTTGGCGTGTTCGGAAGTAAAGGTTTCGTGAGTTACGAGAATTACCGTATGACCTGCATCGTTCAAAGCCTGCAAGATAGCCATAACTTGTGTTCCGGATTTTGAATCCAAGTTGCCGGTCGGCTCATCTGCAAAAATAATCGAAGGATTGTTGATTAAGGCGCGAGCGATCGCGACGCGCTGTTTTTCTCCGCCGGAGATTTGATTGGTAAAAAAACCGAGACGATGGCCTAAGCCGACCTGTTCCAAAACTTCCTGTGCCCGCTTGGTGGCATTATGATGAGGCTTGCTTGAATAAAGCAAAGGCAGTTTAACATTTTCTAAAACGCTGGTGCGCGGCAGAAGATTAAATGACTGAAAGACAAAACCTATTTTCTCATTGCGGAAAGCCGCCAATTCATCATCAGACAAAGAGGTTACGTCGCGGCCTTCAAATTCATATTTGCCGTGAGAAGCTCGATCAAGAAAACCCAGAATATGCATTAAGGTTGATTTGCCCGAACCCGAGGGGCCCATAATTGAAACAAATTCCCCTTCTTCAATACTAAAGGAGAGGCCGTGCAAAACCTTTGTCACGACCTCCTCGTTCACGTAATCTTTTTTCAGGCCCTCAACCTTGATGAGCATAGCCGACTTATTTTTTACTTGAATCTTTAATAAAGGTAACTACTTTATCGCCTTCATTAACGCCCGACAGAACTTCAACCAAACCGTCATCGCCCGCCAAACCTACGCTGACCGGATTTTCGCGAATCGTGTTATCGGCTTGCAAAATACGGACGATTTGACCATTGCCGTTTTTTTCAACAACAGCTCGAGCCGGCATAATCAGAACATTTTCCCGCTTAGCGGTCATAATAACCGCGCTGGCGGTCATTCCCGGTTTTACTGAAGGCTGAGTACCGGGATCAAAACTTATTTTAACTTTGTAATATGTCACGCCTTGAATAACGGTTGCGGCAGGTTCGATAAAGTAGACCTTGCCTTCGAATTTAATATCCGGACCGAGGGCGTCAAGAGTAATTTCAGCCGTATCATTGAATTTGAGTTTGGCTATATCGGTTTCCGAAATATCCACTTCGATTTGATAATTGTTTTCGGTTAACACGGAGACAAAAGCTTTTTGAGCCGTGACCTGTTCTCCGACTTCATAATTAATTTTCGTAATAAGTCCCTTGATCGGAGATTTCAAAATATTGTCCGACAACTGATCTTGAATCAAGGCGACATTGGCGCTTGCCTGGCCGACTTGAGCCTGAGCGACGTTTAAGGAAGACAAAGCGCTATCAATGCGAGTTTGGGCGGAAGCCAATTGCTGATCTCTGTTATAACGCGCGGTAGAGGCGGCATTGCGCGCGGCCAATAATGCGTTCTCATAGTTTACTTGAGCCTGGCTCAATGCGTGTTCGGCCGACAAAACATTGGTGTCATATGCCAACGTCGCATCTTCAACCGCTTGTTTGGCTGATTGCAGAGAACTGATAGCTGTTGAAGTAACGGTAATTTGGCCATCAATACTTGTTTTGGCGGCTGACAATTCGCTTTGTGTATAATTCTCATTCGGAATAGAAGCTTCCAAGGCTGCGAAGGTGTAATTAAGCGCTTCGAAAACTTTTGCCAAAGCGGCATGCGTCGAATCGTAATTCAAACTGTTGTTTGCCGATGTGACCAAACTGGAAGCGGCAGCGTGACCATTCTTGGATAATGATATGAGCGAACTGTTTTTAACGCTAAAGGTCGGCTTAAGATCATCATCAAGCAAAATCCGATTGATTGCTTCAAGCGAGGTACTGGCTCCTGCCAACTTGCTTTGGATTGTGGTTTTAAGCGCCGCGTTTTTATTATCAATGCCTTGTTGGTAAGTCGACTTGGTGCTGTTCAGAGAGGAACGAGCCGTTACAATGGCCTGTTCACTGGTTGTAACTGTCGATGGTCCACTGTCTTCCAAATCGCTTTTGGTTTTTTCAGCTTGCTTCAAAGCTTCGTTAAGGCTGGCTGACAATTTGTCATATTCGCGACGCGCCGAATCGTAATTGGCTTGAGCTTGGCGCACATTGGCTTCAACAACGTTCAAGTTGGCCTGCGCCTCTTGGCGTCTAATGGCCAAGCTTGAGGAATCAATCTCTCCCAAAGCCTGATCAGGGACAACCTGGTCGCCTACTTTGACATTAACCTTGCTTAGCTGTCCGCTGATTGCAAAATTGAGTTCGATTTCCTTGGCCGGGGTTATGGTACCCGTTTCGCTGACCGATTGAAGCAAGGTACCGCGACTTACATCGGCCGTAGTATATTCAACCGTTGGTTTTTTATTCATCAAACCGTAAACAACGCTTCCTCCGATCAGAAGGACGATTATTATTAAAACCCAATATTTTTTCTGAATCTTCATAAAATATATATAAAAGCAATCCTAATATAGCTAATTTTTAAGAAAAAATCAAGTAACCTAAAACCCGATATACTGAATCTCCTCTTCCATATCAACAGCCAATTCTTTTTTAACCTCGGTCTTGATTTTATTAATCAAAGCCCTGACATCGGCCGCGCTGGCTTTTTCAACATTAACCAAAAAGTTGGCATGCTGTTCGGAGATTTTAGCTCCGCCGATAGAACTGCCCTTGAGATTCAATATTTCTATTAAATAGCCGGCGCCGATTTTTCCGCCCCTGATCTTCTGGTCTTTTTCGGCACGCGCAAATAAATCTTTATTAGCTTCTTCTATGTCCTTGGCAAAAAAGTTTTTAAAAACACAGCCGGCACTCGGCTCCTTGGGCTGGCTTGTCCGGCGATATTCCCTATACTCATTCATCACTTTTTCCATTGCAGTCTTATCCTCGGTAGCTTTTAGGCGAAGTTGGACTTCCCAAATAATATAATGCGGTTCTGTTTTAAAACGGCTTGATCGATAGGCAAAACCGCAATCTTCGGGCATGCAATCAACCCACAAAAATTTTTCGCAATCAAAAACTCTGACCAACTCAACCACTTGGTCGAATGAGCCGCCATGGGCTCCGGCATTGCCTCGAATCGCCCCGCCCATGCTTCCCGGAATACCGATTGACCATTCTATTCCGGAAAGATTTTTTTCAAAAGCCAATTCGGCAATGGTTTTTACTTCGACGCCCGCGCCGCAAAGGACTTCATCACCCTTAATTTCAATTTCCTGATTATGCAATTTTATAACTAGCCCTTTGACGCCTTGGTCGTTAATTAAAATATTCGAACCACCGCCGAGAATGGTTACCGGTAAATTTTGCGCTTTGGCAAAAGCAAAGGCTTCTTCAATCTCTTCTTGGCTCTCGGCCTGTAAAAAATATTCTGCCGGACCGCCTATTTTATAAGTCGATAACTCGGCTAAGGGATAATTTTGTTTGATTTTATTCTGAATCATATTAAACCCAATAAATTCTCGCCGATTCTAAAGACGTCGCCGGCGCCCATCAATACTATCACATCATTGCCGTTAGCGGTTGAGCGAAGATAATCCTCAGCTTCCTCGAGTGTCGGAAGATATTTAACGCTTTGTTTTGCTCCCGCCTGACCGGCTATGGCCCTTGCGACATCTTCTCCGCTAATGGTTCCGGCGGCTTCACGAGCTGAAGCGTAAATATTTAGAACAATCACTTCGTTAGCTTTGAGAAAACTGCCGGCAAAATCATTTAACAAAGCTTCTGTTCGGCTAAAGGTATGAGGATGAAAAACAACCCGTAAATTCTTTTTCGGATATTTCTTTCTGACTCCCTCGAGAGTTGTTTTTATTTCAGTCGGGTGATGCGCGTAATCGTCCAAAATCAAAGCGCCGCGAAAAGTCCCCAAAGTTTGCAAGCGCCGCGCCGTACCGGTAAATTCTTCAAGCGAACGGCGGAGATCATTCAAATCAGCCCCCAACTCAATCGCAGTAACAATTACAGCGGCGGCGTTGGCGATATTGTGTTTGCCCAAAAGATTGATGCGGAAACTGCCGATGTCGGTTAAACCGTCTTCGGTTTTTAATTTCAAAACGAAATATTGGTTGGCATAATCCTGTTTGGCTTCGCTGATAATATAATCTGCTCCTTTGCCAAAACCATAACTGACAACTCGGCCAAGGCATACGCCGGCTAAGCGCCGAACGCGGCTGTCATCAAAGTTGGCAATCAATAGACCGGATTTCGGCAACTTGGCTATGAACTCGGCAAAAACCTCTTCATAGCTTTCCATATCCGGGAAAAAATCCGGATGATCATAATCAATATTATTCAAGACAATGGCTTTGGGTGAAAAATATTGAAGCTTATTTTGATATTCATCCGCTTCAATAACCAATAAATTTGATTTACCGATCAAACTCGAACCTTTAAATTGCGGGACGCGAGCGCCGACCATAACATTGGGTTCTAAACCGCAACCTTCCAATACAAAGCCGAGCCAGGCCGAAACCGTTGTTTTGCCGTGACTGCCGCAAACCGCTATGCCCTTATGCGTATTGAAAACCGCGCCCAAGACTTCGGCAAAGGTCGCCACTTTATACTTTTTTTCCAAAGCCGTCTTCAACTCTAAATTGCTTTCGTTATAAGCCGTTGAGTAAACAACCAAATCAAAGTGATCATCAAGATGTTTTGCGTCAAAATTTTCAAAAACCTTAATCCCCGCTTTCTTTAATACCTCGTCGGTCAT
This sequence comes from Candidatus Falkowbacteria bacterium UBA2355, assembly GCA_002344425.1. Lineage (GTDB taxonomy): Bacteria > Patescibacteriota > Patescibacteriia > Patescibacteriales > Patescibacteriaceae > Patescibacterium. The sequence goes on along the minus strand of DDTV01000014.1, from coordinate 33,676 downwards.
AAATTTGTCAGCAAGGTCCGAACCGCTTATTTCATAACCTTCATGCGCCAAAAACTCGGCCAGCATGGTCATCCCCACGCCTTTTATGCCGATCATGTATATTTTCTTGATTTTAGACAAATCCACGGCTTTAAAAAATTAATCTATTGATTATTTGTTTCATAGCCTCATTCGCCCCCTGTTTCATGGCTTTCTTAATATTAGAAGCCAATTCTTCGCGCCTTGCTTGACTAGTGCACAGCTCTTTCAAGGTTGAAATGAAGATTTCAGAGTTTAATGTTTTTTGATTTAAGACAATTGCGGCCTGATGTTCAAAAAAATAATCAGCATTATCTTCTTGGTGCGAATCAGGGATAGGAATTATTACCGACGGTTTGCCCAAGAAAGACAATTCTGACAAGGTGCCGAGACCGGCGCGCGTCACGACAATATCAGCCTTGGCCATAGCTTGCGCGATATGAGTATTATCAAGCAAGTCATAAGATTGATAAGACCCAACATCTTTTGTCAGACGCGATTTGGCGTTATGCTTGCCGGTAATATGGACAACTTCAGCAAAGGTAACAATACCTTCGATTGATTCTTGAACCAAGCGGTTTATTGATTCTGAACCCGTACCACCGCCCAAAATCAAAATACACGGCCGCTTATTTTCACGCGCTTTAACGGAAAGGAAAATGGAGCGAATCGGATTGCCAATCCAGACGGCTTTCTTGCCGTAATCCTCAACGCTTTTTTCAAAGGCAGTTGTAATTATAGAAGCGCAGGGGGCCATTAATCTGTTGGCCAACCCGGGACGAATATCTTGCTGGTGAATAATCACCTTAATATTTAATAGTTTAGCGGCCCAGGCCACGGGAACGCTGACAAAACCGCCGGCCGAAATAATCAAATCGGGCTTTTCCTTTTTTAAAATAAAAAGACATTGCACCAAGCCCGAAATGATATTGAAGATATCAAGCAGATTATGAAAAGAAAAATAGCGTCGCAATTTGCCGGCCGGAATTGGAATGTAAACAAAGGGATAACCTTCAGTCATCTGGCGTTCAATGCCGTTGTTGGTTCCGATCCATGTAAAATAATAATCATCTCCCAAAGTTTCGGCGATAGCCAAAAGCGGCGTAACTGAACCGCCTGTACCGCCACCGCTTAAGATAATTTTAATTTTGCCGTTTTTTGATTTCATAATATTTATCCAAGAAAATCTGATATTGCTGGCGATGAACCGGGCTAGAAGCCCTGATCAAATGTTCAAGCCGAACCCAGCGATAGCCTTTGTGTTCAATCGGGTTAATACGAACGCTGGAACGAGGTCCGTCATATTCCATAATGAAAAAACTTTGCCGCTGGCCTTTATAACCGGAATGAGTATAATGCTTCGGCCAATCATATTGATAGGTATTGGGAAATAAAGCCTTTATTCTTAATTTAGTCAAGCCGGTTTCTTCGGCGACTTCGCGGCGTACAGCCTCTTCCAGTGTTTCCCTTCTTTCAACTCCGCCCTGAGGCAAACCCCAATAGTTTCTTCGTCCGGCCACGTTCAATAATAAAACCTCGCCCTGTTTATTAATTATCATAGCGACGACGTTCGGCCGATATTTGAAGCGACGGAATTGCCAGCCGATAACGGCGATTGGGAATTTAATAACGGCATTATATATCCGCTTGAAACGCCAAGGTTGTTGCAATAAGCGCCAAAACCATTCAAATCCCAAAAATTGAATGGCGCGCGGCGCTCGCCGCACTTTGCCGGTCAAAAAATCAAAACTGCCTCCGACCCCCATAGCAAAACGCAGAGTCGGAATGTCTCGCAATAAACGACGCCGGATGAAAATGTCTTGCCACGGCGCCCCTAAAGCAACAAAGGCAATATCGGGGTGAAACGAGCGCAAGCGTTGTACGTCATAATTATGAGAGTCTTGCTCCATTGAAAAAACCAAGAGCTTAAGATGAGGATGACGGCGCTTAATAGAACGTATTATATCTTCATCGCCGGATAATCCTTTGCTCCAATTAACAACCGCGACGCGCAAACGCAGTTTGTCGGCTATTTTTAGAAAATAGGAAACCAGATTGGAGCCGCTGTAGCGTCGCAAATTAACCCCTTTGAGCCAGCCGGCGAACTTCAATCCAATGCCGTCCGGAACTGACAAATGAGCCTCTTCGAGCACGGAAAAAAATTCCTGGTTTTTCTGAGCCAGGAGCAGGAATTCTGGATTTGGAGTGACAATGTGTCCGTGTCGACCGGCTAATAAACGCCGAATTGCTCGCCCGAGTTCAGCTGGGCTCAAAATGTCAATCGGAACACCGAGAATATGCGTCTTGCCCATAAAGGCGTTTATAGCTACTATTTTATATAATTGATTATAACACAGCTTACTTGACAGTAAAATTTAGCAGTCCTATAATATGAGTGCTAAATTTCAGCTAAATTACTAAACCATATATGTTAGATAAATTTACCCATAAATCCCAAGAAGCCATTATTAACGCTCAGGTTATCGCCCAGGAATATGGCCAGCAATATATCAATGCTTCCCATATGCTCTTGGCCCTGCTCGAGCAAAGCGACAGTCTAGTACGCCCTATTTTGGACAGCTTGGATATTAATAGCGACGAATTGCACGAAGCGCTGGAAAACGAATTGGAAAAACTACCCAAAGTCGAAGTCCAGGCCGCAACGGGCATGGTTCAAGGCACCACAGAAATGGCGACGATTATCGAACGCTCGATTAAAGAGGCCAAGCAAATGGACGATGAATTTGTTTCGACCGAACATATAGTTTTGGCCTTATTGGAAACCAAGTCCGAGGCTCAAAAAATTCTTTTGGAAATGGGCTTGACTCGCCTTTCGCTTTTGGAAGCGATTAAAAAAATACGCGGCGGCAAAAAGGTTGATACGCAGGAACCGGAAGTACGTTTCCGCGTCATTGAAAAATATACCAACAACCTGACCGCTCTGGCTCGCGACAATAAACTTGATCCGGTTATCGGTCGCGACGAAGAAATCAAACGGGTCATGCAAATTTTATCCCGTCGTTTGAAAAACAACCCGGTTCTTTTAGGCGAAGCCGGCACCGGTAAAACCGCAATTATTGAAGGACTGGCGCAACGCATTGTTTCCGGCGACGTTCCCGAGAGCCTTAAAAACAAAGAATTGATTTCTCTTGACCTCGGCGCACTTATTGCCGGCGCGAAATTCCGCGGAGAATTCGAAGACCGCTTGAAAGCTTTGATAAAAGAAATTGAAGCCAATGAAGGTCGCATTATTCTTTTTATCGACGAGTTGCATACCATCGTCGGTATGGGCCAAGCCGACGGAGCGGCCGATGCGGCCAATATGTTAAAACCGGCTTTGGCGCGCGGCACCTTAAGAGCCATTGGCGCGACCACCACGCGCGAGTATCAAAAATATATTGAGAAAGATTCAGCTCTGGAGCGTCGATTTCAACCCGTCTATGTCAGCGAACCGACCGAAGAAGACGCCATTGCTATTTTGCGAGGGATAAAAGACAAATATGAATTGCACCATGGCGTTAAAATAACGGATGAAGCCGTTGTTGCCGCGGTAAAGCTTTCTACCCGCTATATTTCCGATCGCTTCTTGCCCGATAAGGCAATTGACTTGATGGATGAAGCCACTTCGGCTTTGCGTATGGCAATCGATTCTTCGCCCGAAGAACTCGATACCTTGCGCAAGCAAATTCGCCGCCTTGAAGTTACCAAAGCCAATTTAATCAGGGATAAGCGCAATGACGCAAAATTAAAAATTTTGGCCAAGGAACTGTCTGATCTTAAAGAAAAAGCCGGACAATTGGAAAGCCGCTGGCAAAACGAAAAAGACATTATCGGGCGCATCCGCGCTTCAAAGGGCAAGATTGACGAACTTAAGGCCGAAGCTGAATCTATTCAACGACGCGGCGACGATTTGACCCGCGTGGCTGAAATCCGTTATGCGGCCATTCCCAATCTTGAAAAGCAAATCAAAAAAGAAGAAACCGAACTCTTGCGTTTGAATTCATCCGGACAGAAAATTCTAAAAGAAGAAATTGACGAAGAAGACATTGCCCGCGTGGTTGCCCGCTGGACCGGTATACCGGTCGCCAAGATGCTTGAATCCGAAGTCCGCAAATTGGCTCGCGCCGAAGAAGAATTGACCGGACGAGTTGTCGGACAAGACGACGCCATCAGCAGCATAGCCAATGCTCTGCGTCGAGCTCGTGCAGGAATCAGCGAAGAGAAAAAACCAATGGGTTCATTCCTCTTCGTCGGACCGACCGGCGTCGGTAAAACCGAACTGGCCAAAGCTTTGGCTGAGTTTATGTTTAACGATGATAACTCGCTGATTCGCCTCGACATGAGCGAGTACATGGAGAAACACAGCGTTTCTAAAATGATCGGTTCTCCACCGGGCTATGTCGGTTATGATGAAGGCGGACAATTGACCGATCGCGTGCGCCGCAAACCGTACAGCGTTATTCTCTTTGATGAAATTGAAAAGGCCCATCCGGAAGTCTTCAATATTCTTTTGCAGATTCTTGATGACGGACGCTTAACCGATGCCAAGGGACGTACCGTAAACTTCAAGAACACAATCATAATCATGACCTCCAACCTCGGCAACGAGATTATTCGCGAGTATTCAATCGGTTTCTCCGATCACAGCGATAATGACAAAGTGGTCAAACTTCAGCAGGATGAAATGCGTGAAAAAATCGATAAAATTTTGCGCGCGCATTTCAAGTTGGAATTCCTTAACCGTATCGATGAGATTGTGATTTTCAAGAGTTTACTGAAAGAAGATCTGGTCAAAATAGTCGATCTTGAATTGGCCAAAGTCGAAGTCCGTTTGCGCAATCAAGACATTAAATTGCGCATCGCCAAGAACGTCAAGCAATTACTAGCTGAAAAAAGCTTTGACAAAACCTTCGGCGCCCGCCCCTTAAAAAGGGTTATTCAAAGCATGATTTTGAATGAATTGGCATCGGGCATCGTCGCCGGACGCGTTAAACACGGCGATCATGTCAACATAACGCTTGACATCTCCAAAAAAATTCTGGTTTCAGTGAAATAAAAAACATAAAAACGCCGTTTTATATGATAAAGCGGCGTTTTATGTTGTCCAAGAGCCGTTTTTAAGTTATACTGTCAAAATGATTATGCGCAAAAAATATTTTATAAGCTTCTTCGTGATGGCGGCCGCTTGCGTGGCCGTTTTGCCCTTTGCGGCAAAAGCCGCTTTTGACCCGAATAATATTATCAGCGATCAAGAAATGCTGGATGCCGGCGCTATGAGCCTGGGAGAAATCGACTCTTTCTTAAATAGTCAGGGCGGCTATATCGCAACCAATAATTTTACAGACGCTTTTGGCGCAACTATGTCGGCGGCGCAAATAATTTACAATGCCGCCTATAACTTCGAATGCGATACAATCGAACAATACCGAAGTTATACCAGAGAACAAAAAATGCAGTTCTGCCGCCCGGCGACGGTCAACCCCAAATTTTTAATCGTGCTTTTGCAAAAAGAACAGAGTTTGATAACCGAAAAAACACCGACCCAAAAACAGCTTGATTGGGCGACCGGTTACGGAGTCTGTGACTCTTGTTCGATGGATGATCCTGCTATCCAGCGCTGGAAGGGTTTTGGCAAACAAATAAATTCCGCCGCTTTGCAGTTCTTTGATTATGTAAAAAATCCTCATCTCTATCGTTATAAAGCCGGACAAACCTACACCGTGACCAACACCGGTCAAGGTCCGAGCGTTATTACTCCCGCCAACAACGCGACCGCCGGACTTTATAACTATACGCCGCATGTTTACAACGGCAATTTTAATTTTTGGAAATTATGGCAAAGATATTTCACTCGCGATTATCTTAACGGTTCTCTTCTGCAGGTTGCCGGAGAAAGCGGTGTCTGGCTGATTGAAAACGGCGTCAAACGTCCCTTTATGACCCGTAGCGCACTGACTTCCCGTTATGACCCTTCACGCATTCAAATAGTTTCTCGCGCCGATCTTGATAAGTATGAAACCGGCGCGCCTATAAAATTCGCTCAATATTCAATTATCCGAATTCCTAACGGACGCATATATTTGTTGGTTGATGATCATAAACGCCGTTTTGCCAATCCCGAAGCTTTTAAGAAAATGGGCTTTAATCCCGATGAAATAATAAACGCTTCCGAATCCGAAATAGCCGAATACGCCGAAGGCAGCGTAATTACGACAACTTCAACCTATCCAACCGGTTCTCTTCTGCAAGACAAAGCAACGGGCGGAGTTTTCTGGGTTGAAGAAGGCATCAAACATCCCCTGCTCGACGCCTCGCTTTTGCGCACCAAATTCAAAAATAAAAGAATTATTCGAACAACGGCCAAAGAATTGTCCGGCTACACGACTGGCGATCCGATTCGCCTGAGCGACGGTGATATTGTCCGCACCGCCGCACATCCGGCTGTTTATATAATTGAAAACGGATTAAAACGGCCGGTACTTTCAGCTGACGCCTTTATAAAACTCGGTTATAAATGGAGCAACATCTTCGTTGTTTCCGATCGTCTGATGAATCTTCATGCCGACGGCGAAGCGGTTGTCGTGACTCAATAATATGCCCTTAGTCTTCGCGGCCGTTGCGCCGCACTCTCCCCTGCTCGTGCCTAATATCGGCAAGGAAAATACGGCTCAATTTACCGCGACTTTAGCCGCGGCAGAAAAATTATCAGCCGCCTTCGCCGCCTCAGGTGCCGAAACAATAATTGTTTTAACTTCCAAGGGTCCGGCTTTTGAAAATTGCCTTGGCATTAATGTCTCGCCGCGCTTTAAGGCCGACTTTGATTTGTTCGGAGATTTGGTAACCAATTGGGAATATGCCGGCAACATCGATGTTTGCGGACGTCTCTGCGAAGATTCTGAAGCGGAATTTCCGGTAATCTTAACCAGTAACTCCGGACTTGATTATGCCAGCGCCATTGCCTTATCAATGCTCGGACCGCTTGGCTCCAAAACTATTGTACCAATCACCTTAGGTGATAAAATCAGCGAGGAAACGGCTCTTAACTTCGGTATTAAGCTCGGCGAAATGATTGCCGCTGAAAAACAGAATATTGCCGTCATCGCCGCCGCCGATCTTTCCCATCGCGTAAATAAAAAATCTCCCTTGGGTTATTCACCCAAAGGTAAAAAGTTTGATCAAAAAATAGTTGAGGCCTTAAAAGAAAATAATCAACTTGAATTTTTAGCTACCGCCAGCTTGGCTTCAACCGTGGCCTGCGAAGATACCGGAGTTTTAGCCATCCTTCTCGGCATCTTGCATGATACTAATATTGAAGCCAATGAATTCAGCTACGAGGCTCCTTTCGGGGTTGGCCATCTCGCGCTTCACTACGAACTTGGTCCGACAGCATAACCAGTTTTAAAAAATATTTCCATTGTTCGCCTTGCGTGCACAGCTCCTTGGTATCTGCCAAACAGCGTTCAATTACCGTTCTCGGATAATCTCGGCAAACTTTGAAAATGGAATTGCGCTTGAATGCGGGCACATGCAATTCGCGCTCAATCTTTAATGCCAAATCTTGCCAAAGGTAAGCCGGCGGTTTAACGCCGCTTTTTTTATTATCAAGTATTTTTTTGAATGACATCGGTTCAATCGGATCCATATCAATCATTATATAACAGGCTTGATTTTTTGACGATTTTATATAATACTTAGGCTAGTATGAGCCAAATATTGCCTTTAGTATTACATCCGGACCCGCGCTTGCGGCAACCCTCAAAACCCATTAATCCAGCCGAAATAGCCGCTCTGGGAGCTTTATGGCGCGATATGGCCGAAACCATGATAGCTGACCAGGGTATTGGTTTGGCCGCTCCGCAAATCGGAAAAAATATTCGCCTAATTATAGTTAATACCAATGACGGTCCCATTGCCATGTTCAACCCCGTATTGCTTAAAAAATCACTGCTCAAAGAATGGGGCGAAGAAGGCTGTCTCTCGATTCCCAAAGTTTTTGGCGATGTTAAACGACATAAGAGCGTTCGCTGTCAATTTATAACTCCAGAAGGCAAAGAAAGGACTATTGATGCCAGCGGCTTGATGGCGCGAGTCATACAGCATGAAATAGACCATCTCGACGGTATCCTTTTCATTGATACTGCCAGAAATATTCATACGATTGAATAACATGAAACCGTATCGCCTCGCTTTTGCGGGAACTCCGAAAATCGCCGTCCCCTGCCTCGCCGCGCTCGTTGCCGACGAGCGTTTTGAAATAGTGGCTGTTATTACGCAACCCGATATGCCCGCCGGACGCAATCTAGAACTGACGCCTCCGCCAATTAAAACTTTTGCCACTGGTCATGATTTGGAAGTGATGCAACCGCAAAAGATTTCGCAAATCGCCGATCAGTTGCGCGGTTTAGAGCTTGATGCGATTGTTGTCGTAGCTTACGCTCAAATTATTCCGCAAAGTATTTTAGACCTGCCTAAGTACGGCTGTGTTAATGTTCATGGTTCACTTCTGCCGAAGTATCGCGGCGCCGCCGTACTGCAGGCGCCAATTCTAAATAATGACGAAGAAACCGGCGTAACCATAATGCTGATGGATAAAAACTTGGACACCGGGCCGATTCTAAAACAGCGTTCCTTTGCCATTAGTCAAAACGAAACCGCCGGAACTCTTGGAGAAAAGATGGCTGAAATAGGAGCGAAGCTTTTACCCGATACTCTGATTGATTATTTTCAAGGCCGAATCAAACCGCAGGAACAAAACAATGAGTTCGCCAATTATGTCGGACGTTTATCCAAAGAAGACGGCTTGATAGACTGGACAAAGCCGGCCAAAGAGGTAGAATGCTTTGTACGGGCAATGACGCCTTGGCCCTCGGCTTGGACTTGGGTTGCCGGGAAAAAACTTAAAATTCTCGAAGTTGATCCGAATATTATCGGACTGACAATGCACAAACCCGGCAAAACTTTTATTTACAATTCAACTTTGGCCGTGCAATGCAAAGAAGGCTCCCTGATTATCCGCCGCTTGCAGTTAGAAGGCAAAAATCCAATGGGACCCGAAGAGTTTATGCGCGGTTATCAAGATTTTATAGGCTCGGTTTTAGGTTAATACGGTCCCATCGTCTAACGGTTAGGACGCCAGGTTCTCATCCTGGTAATAGGGGTTCGATTCCCCTTGGGACTACAAAAAATAATTATGTGGCAAGAAATTGATAACAAGTTAATAAAAGAGTTCACCTTTAAAGACTTTAAAGAGGCTTTTGGGTTTATGGCGAAAGTTGCCGCTATTGCCGATGAGCTTAATCACCACCCTGAATGGAGCAATGTTTACAATAAAGTAATGATTAAGTTATCAACGCACAGCGCCGGCGATATTGTCACTGATAAAGACAGAGAATTAGCGAAACGGATTGATGAGACAGTTTAAGCTCAACTCACCCCTGACAATACTCTACCCCCGACCCCTCCTCACGCTTTGCGTAAGGAGGGGTGACTTTTATTCAAGCAAATACTTTTAATATGTCTTATATCAATAAACTTACAATAGCTCGTGAATTTAGGAATAATCCAACACGAGCTGAAAATATATTATGGAACGCGATAAAAAGAGATCAAATTTTGGGGTACAGATTTAGAAGACAATATATTGTTGCTGGATTTATCATAGACTTTTATTGCCCAAAACTAAGATTAGGAATTGAAGTTGATGGAGAGATTCATAATCTTGATGATAATAGAATAAGAGATCTAGAAAGAGAGAATATTATTAGTCAATATAATATTAATATCATTAGATTTACTAATAAAGAAATAAAAGACAACATATTAACTGTATTAAACAATTTAAAAGCCAAAATTAAAAATATAGAACAAAAAAATTATATTTAATCTCCCCTCCTTATTCGCTTGCGAATGAGGAGGGGCTGGGGGTAGAGTAGCTCTTTAAGAGGGTTAGGGGTGAGTTGATTTTTATTCTAAAACATGCTAAATTTCAATCCTAATTAATCGTACATTAAAAGGAGATACCGCCGTGAGCGAGAAAGCAGAAGTAAAAATAATTGGGCCCGGTATGGATAAATCCGCAATCGCCGCCGCCCTGACCGAAGCATACTTAGGTCATAGCATCATATTCTTTCTCGATCCATGGGAAAGAAAAAATAAAAAAGAATATACATTAGATGAGATGATAGGCAAAATGGCCAGCTCCATGATGCCGATTGTTGCGACAGCAAAAGAAGATCTAATATATTATACGCCTGAACCATCCAAGCTAGAACGTCGCAAAAAAGCCAATCAGCAACGATCACTACACAACAAACATTTCAAGACTAAAATTAAAAGTCTTAAACGCTAAAAAGCCAATCCCTTGGGATTGGCTTTTGAATTTTCACTTAATCTCCTCTGCCCCACCATCGTCCGTTGCCGCCGTTTTGGTTCCAACTATTCCACTGCGTTCCGCCGGCGGTTCTCACCGATGCCCGGCGCCCGTCAGCCGCAATATAGATGAGACCGGAAGAAGTGGCTGATATTTCGTAACCTCCGCGCCACCAAGGTTCGAAAGCTTTTTCGCTTTCTATAAAGGCACCGGTCGAATCAAAGATTCTGATATCCGGTCCGCCCTTAGAAGCAGGAACAGCAACGATTTTGTATGAACCGAAGAAATCATTACTGCTGATAACCGAAACTTTTACGCCGCCTCGAAAATCTTCAGGGTAGGCGAAAAAGGAAGCGTCTGGATTGCCCAGCGCGTCAAAAGTCCTGATGTGAGGGCCGCCTAATGACAAGGGAGAAGTTACAATGCGTGTCGGTGAAGAGTTTGTTGCCGGCTTAACAGCTACGTCGACGCCGCCGCGGAAGCTCGGAGCATAAGCCATAAAACTTAACAAAGGCGTGCCATCGGCTTTAAAAGCTCGGACATGCGGGCCTCCGCCTGCTCCGGCGCCGGTTATGATTTCCGCTTTACCGTCATTGTCTAAATCGGCCGCCGCAACTCTAACACCACCGCGGAAACTCAAAGGATAAGGGAAAAATTGTCCGCGCGGAGTTCCGTTTGCTGAAAGTATTCTGACATGCGGACCGCCTCCTGGGCCGGCGCCGGTAATTATTTCATCAATACCGTCGCCATCAATATCACCCGCGGCAATATCAGCTCCGCCTCGGAAATCTTTTGGATATGGGAAAAATTGATTAATCATTGTTCCGTCGGCAGACATTACTTTAACATGCGGGCCGCCGCCGGGTCCGGCCGCCGTAGCGATGACGGCATTGCCGCCAAACCTGCCGGCCGCGACAGCAGCGCCGCCTTTAAAATTTCCGTATGGCAGAATTTCATAATCTTGTTTTGGCGCGTCGAGCGGAGCCGTTATCTTTGTTGCGGCGCGCAGACTTTCAAAAGGACTGATTGGTGTTCCATCAGGTCGGTGAATTTCAAAATGCAAATGCGCCGTAGTGCCTTCGGCATTGCCCGAGTCGCCCATCCAACCGATCAACTGTCCTTTTGCCACCTTGGCGCCGTTAATAACATCATTGGCATAAGCGAACAAACCGTCACCAAGTCCGTCATCCGTACCTGGGTTGTCATTATTAATGTGAAGATACCAGTATTGATAACCGTCGGCATCTCGCAAAGAAACAGCATAACCCCAGCTGGCCTGCGGATAACGAACCCAATTCACCGTGCCATCAACCGCAGCTACTAAGGGCAGCATTTTTCTTCCCATTAAATCATTGCCTTCGTGAGAATGGCCGGCTCGGGGAGCGCCGAAATCATCATAGTAAGAAACTGCTCCGATAACCGGAAAAATGATTGGCCGAACTTCTGCGGCCTGAAGAGAGCTGGTAGTGGGAAGAATAAATGCTAATATTAAGAGCAAAACAAATAATTTTTTCATAATTTTTTAAAAAAATTAAAAAGACGCTGTATATATAACGACTGCGTCTTTTGATTGTTACAAACTAACGTTCCCATTCCTTGCCTTGTCGTACCAATAGGTTGCCGGCATTTTCTGGCTGAGCCATTAGGCGTTTAACGGCTTTTTCCATACGAGCGGCCTGCGAACCCTTAACATAAATAAGATCGCCTGGTTCCAATTTGCCCGCAACATATTCTCCCGCCATCTCGGAATCCGCAAACCACAAATCCGAAACAACTTTGGCCTCTTCTCCGACGCCGATAATAAAATCAGATATTTCTGAAGCCGCACTTGCAATATCTTCATGACCTTGGCGGCTTAATTCTCCCAGTTCCTTCATTGAACCGAGCAGAGCGAAAACTCGGCGCCTTTTTTCTTGCGGAATTTCCCGCAGAGCTTTCAAACCTTCGAAAACAGAATCCGGCGATGCGTTATATGTATCATCAACAATCAATGAGTCGTTAAGGCCGGAAATTAACTGCATGCGTCCAGCCGGCTGTTTAACCGTTCTCAAAGCTTCTGCAACTTCCAAACCGTTCATATCAAACGTCGCGGCCGTAGCAGCCGCAGCCAAAGCCGCATATATGGCGGGCCGTCCCAAAGTGTTGGGCAAAAAAACCGGAATGGTCGAGCCGCGATATTGCAACTTAAAACCTTGGCCCGAGATTCCGTCATTATCAGTTATAAAGGCAGCTCCTTCGGCTTTAATTTCTGCTTTGTCGCTAAAACCAAAGCTGATAGCGCGTTTAGTGCTCTTGGCCACCAATGAACTTAGCTTTTCATCATCCGCGTTATAGATAATCCAGCCATCATCTCTTATGGCCTGCGCCAACTTAAATTTTTCAGCATGCAAGTGATCAAGGGACTTAAAAAATTCAAGATGAGCTTGTCCCAATTTTGTAATAACAGCTCGCGAGGGACGGGCGATACCGACCAAATAATCCATGTCTGAAGGATGATCAATTCCCATTTCAAGTATCAAACATTCCGGATAGTCATTGGCCGCGCCCCGCGCCAACCTCCGAGCTTGCTTAAAAACGTTCAACCAACCTTTGATTGAACGGCCAGGAGAAATCAAGCCCAAAATTGTTAATGGCAGGCCGATTTCATTATTGTAATTTTTATAAGTCTCGCGCAAACGAAAGCGCAATGATAGCACTTTGGCGACAGCTTCTTTTACGCTGGTTTTACCAACCGAACCGGTAATACCGACTATTTCGGGTTTATAAGCCGATATTGCGCGCCGCGCATAAACGGCTAGCAAGAATTGTATGATTTTTACTATCATGGCCGTACTATACTACTTTTTGGCATTAGTTTCAATCGCTCGCTCTTGTTTGATTTCCCAGTGGTTCAATAAGAATTTTGTTATATCATGGGCCAAAGGAACGGCCGTGCCTTCGGCAAATCGAGAAGTTTGCGGGCTGTCGATCTTTGTCAGGATAACGAAAGAAGCATTATGAGCCGGAGCAAAACCGACAAAAGTATGGTTATAACGATTGGAGTAGCCGCGAGCATTGGCGGCCGCGACTTGAGCCGTACCGGTTTTACCGGCTATATAATATCCGGGGATTTTTATCTTTTGCGAATGGCCTTTTTCTACGACATTGACCAACATTCCCGTAAGAATGGTCGCGGTTCGTTCGCTGATAACGCGTCTTGTTACCGAGGGTTTGGTTTCATAGCGTTTGCCATCAGGTTCAATAATTTCTTTAACAATGTAAGGCTTCATTAATTCTCCGCCATTGGCAATGGCCGCATATGACATCGCCATCTGCAAGGGAGTAACGGTAATGCCCTGACCGAAAGAAGCTGTTGCCGCGGAAATATCTTTAACACGCAAACCGGTGATACTGCGCAAATCACCCGTACTTTCCCCTTCCAGTTCAATGCCGGTTTTTTCACCAAAGCCGAAACGCTCAACATAGTCGGCAAAATCCGAGTGGCCGACTTGTTGCATGGCGAAAATAGCTCCGGTATTGAGTGACTGTTCCAAAACCTTAACCATATTGGTTGTGCCATGTCCGCCGAAAGTTTCGAAATCGGAATTTTTAATCGGTTTCGGCCAACCTTTAATCATGATTTGTCCCGCATCCTGATAAGTTGTTTCCGGAGTGACTTTTTCTTTGTCCAAAGCCGCCGCCATGGTAATGGCCTTAAAAACCGAGCCGGGTTCGTATTGATCAAAAACCGCCGGATTGTTAAAAACTTTTATGTCGGCCACGGTCTGAAAATTATTCGGATCAAAATCAGGCGCCGAACACATTGCCAAAATTGCTCCGTTCTTCGGATTGACGATAATAACACTGCCGCCCAAAGCCTTATAACGGGCTACGGCTTCATTTAAAAGACGGCATGAAGTGAATTGAGCTGAACGATCTATTGTCAGGACCAAGCTAGAGCCATCCTCTTGCTGTACATGTTGCCGGTCATTGACGATCACAAGTCCGCCGGCACCTCGTTCGGCGCTGACCGATCCGTACTTGCCGAAAAGCTCTTGATCGAAGAATCCTTCCAATCCGTATTTGCCGTGTTGTTCTTCATTATCGTCATAAGAAGAAAAACCGAGAATATGAGCGCCGATATTATTCTCCGGATAGAATCGATAAGGCGCCAAAGAAAAACCAAAGCCCTCCAATTTCAACTCTGCTTCATTTTCAGTGTTTATTAGAATTGTTTCGTCTTTGATCGTAAGCTGCTCGGCAGACAAATCATTTCGACCGGACATGAAAATATAAAACTGTTTTAATTTGTCATCGGCAACCTTGCGTTCAATCGGTTCATAAATATCTTCAAGTTGATCCAGTTTTGAAATATAATCATTAACTATCTTTTCTTTTTCTATCCTTATCAAATCTTGACGGCGATCGGCTTCCAACTGCAGCCATAAAGGGTCAAGCATCAAGGCTTCATGAGCGGCCGTCAGCTCCGCTTCTTTGGCGGGACGTTCTTCCTCGGGCAAGCTTTCGAGCGTTGCCAATTCTTTTTTCAAACGTTCTTCACGCTCCAATTTAATCGTTTCATCGGCAATCTTCTCAACCGTTTCTTTTCTAAAAAATTCATAAAGCTTGTCAGCGCTGCCTGCTGGATCAAGCACCGTTTTAGGTATTGCGTAAACGAGCGCAAAATTTTTATTAACGGCCAAGGGATACATTTCGCCCGACGACAGCAAGGCGTTATCTTGAATGAAGATCTTGCCTCTTTCCGGCAAAAGCTCATAAGAAGTTTTATGCTGACCGTCTGCCAAAGCGACATAACGATCGCTTTGCCATGCTTGTATGTAAATCAGGCGTCCGATTAGCCCGGCCGCCAATAAAAAAACAGCCAGCGCGACAATGGCCACGCGGCCGCCCGCAGATTCAATTTTTTCGTTCCTCTCTCTGCGTCCGAACGTCATCATAGGTTAAAAACTACTTCTTAGCGACGATATATTGATTCCAGCTCAAATAATGCACCTCATCAGTAGCGACTAAGTTCAAGCTTGCTATTCTGGGGTTGAGACTTTGATAAGAAGCCAGTGACGAGATGGTGCTTTCCATAGTTTGCCTTTCGGAACTTAAATCCTTCAGGCGTGATTTTAAATCTTTAAAAACAAAGCCCGTTGTCGAGAGACTGGTTGCAACTAAGAAGTGCGCAACCGCCGTAACGCAAACAAGGACGGTTAAAAAAAGGTTAAATCGGCTCATAATTTTTTTGTTTTTATTTTATTCTTTATTAATGACTAAGGCGGCGCGCAGTTTAGCGCTGCGGGCTCGCGGATTGAGGCGAATTTCTTCAGCCGAAGGAGTAAGCGCCTTTTTTGTTAAAATTTTCAACCAAGCTCGATGGCCGCAGATACAGACAGGAACTTCCGGCGGACAAAGGCAGTTTTTAGACTCTTCTCGAAAGAAGTGTTTGACTATACGGTCTTCCAAACTATGAAAGGAAATACCGACTATGCGGGCGCCCGGTTTTAGTAGCGGGCGAAGATTGGTCAGCAGATCTTTTAAGTTTCCCAATTCATCGTTGGTGGCGATGCGTAATGCTTGAAAGGTTCTCGTTGCAAAATGTATTCGTTGACGCTTATAAGCTCCGGGAACGCCGCGACCGATGGCCTCAACTAACTGCTTGGTCGTGGTAATCGCTTTTTCTTTTCGCGACTTGGCGATTGAACGGGCGATTGATAGAGCATAACGCTCTTCACCAAAATCTCTCAATATGGAAGCCAATTCGGAAACCGGTGTCACATTAACAATTGTTTCCGTTTTGTCTCCGGCTATCAAAGAACCGAAAGCCATGCTCAACGGCGCATCTTGTAGAAAAGAAAATCCTCGAGCGCGATCTTCGAGTTGAGCTGATGATAGCCCCAAATCAAAGACAATGCCAGATAGGCAATGGAGCGGCGAGCCGCCGAGTTCGGTT
Source organism: Candidatus Falkowbacteria bacterium UBA2355 (assembly GCA_002344425.1). Taxonomy (GTDB): domain Bacteria; phylum Patescibacteriota; class Patescibacteriia; order Patescibacteriales; family Patescibacteriaceae; genus Patescibacterium. The sequence goes on along the minus strand of DDTV01000014.1, from coordinate 17,351 downwards.
TTAACAATTCTTTGCAAGTCTCTAAAATTGGCATGGCTTATAATTATATTTGAAACGCCCTCGCGGGCAGCCTTTAATTTGGCATGGTTAATGGCAGTTTCATCAAGATCAATCGCAATTACCTTTCCCGACTTTCCAACCAGTTTTGAAATCTCAAAGGTGTATCCTCCGCCGCCAAGCGTGCAATCTGCGAAAATTTCTCCCGGCTGCGGATTAAGATACCGCATCGCCTCTTCTAGCATTACCGGCGTATGGCGATACATAAAATTTTAATTCCCATTTTTTAAATTTCTCCCAAAGCTTCAGCAATCTGATTGCTTTGTTTTTCGGTCGACTTCTTATACGCTTGCCAAGCGGCTTCGTCCCAAATTTCCAAGCGATTGTACAAACCCGCAATAACGGCTTTCTTGCTTAGCTTTGCAAAAGCGCGTAAATGCTCAGGCAAACTGATGCGTCCCTGATTGTCAAAATCGGCATCAGCCGCACCGGCTAAAATAAAACGGGCAATCGTTCGGTCATTGGTTTTATTAAACGGCAAAGCGGAAATCTTCTCGGCCAATTTGGCCCATTCCTTTTTCGGATATAAAACCAAACAATTATCTAAGCCCTTAGCAACAACAGATCCGCCTCGCAATAACTGTCTGAATTTGGCAGGTACGGCAAGTCGGCCTTTGTCGTCAAGCGTATGGTTGTATTCTCCGATAAACATTCTTTTATGGGATGGGTTCATGGCTTATCCACAATTCCCCACTTTTCCCCTTTACACTATAATTTTACACCATTTTTCCACCTCGGTCAATCATCTTAAACCACGGTTATTTTCTTTTGTTTTATTGGTATTTTCCTAAAAAATAAAAAAGACCTGTGAGTTATACACAGGCGCTTAAAAATTAAGAGGGTAAAACTATTTTTTTCTTGTTATGCTTGGTGCTTGGCCATAGACAGGTGCGGCCAGCCGTACTCTCCCCTGTCCAGGAATAGCTAGGGCGGCGCCGGTCGCGTAAGCTAAGGCGTTGGCGGTTGTCACGCCGATGCGCAATGAAGTAAAACCCTCACCTTTATTCTCAACTATAATCTCGGATATATCGGAAAGCTTAAACTTCTTGCGTTTAAGCAAGGCCTCTAATTCAGGCAATAATTTTTCGGCCTGCTTATGAGCGGCGTTAATTTTGCGTGAAGCAATAATTTGTTTGGCCGATCGAAGTTGAAGCACTAATTCAGTGTGCGAAGCAGTGGAGATATATAATTTCATATAAACAATGTATCACAGTGCGCAAAATTAAAAAACCCCTTGTCTAATGTTTTCATTAAACAAGGGGTACCACATAGTGGATTTTTGAAAGAGCTGATTAGGATTTTGACCTTATGGCCAGAAACCCTGCAGATATTGGTTTAAGAATTGATAATTGTAGTCTGAACCTGTGTAATTAGCTTCAATATTACCGGCGTAGAATTCGAAGTCTCCCTGCCCCGTACCTATAAAATCCGTGCGTGGCAACTGGATGGACATAAAACCGGTTGATCCTATGTATGTAGCATTTTGCTGTATCCATGCGGAGTTACCATTAAGGCGGTAACGCACATATGGATTTGTTCCATTATTTGTAGGAACACAGCGGCTATTAAAGTAGAAATTATAATAGGTTTGATTACCTATTAAAACAGATTCCCACCTAAATACCCGCCTGGCTGCATTATTATCACCTGCATTACCCAATACCGTATAGGTAATCATGCCATGCTTATACCATTGACCACTCTTAGTCATTATCTCGGCCATTTGTACCGATGGTTCAAACCATTCGGAAGTTGTGATATTAGCAAACTTCCAAGTGCCGATCGGTCCGGTAGTATCTCCCCACCCATAGGCCAAATGTAAAGTTGAATCCGGTACCTGGATAGCCACTCTTAAATATCTGATACCGTTAAAGACAACAACATCATTCCAATTAAGAGCTTTGGGATTATAAGAACCAGATGTTCTTAAAATATACCAAACCCTGGCAGTATCATTATCAGTGAAATACTCCGTATTGAATCCAATAGAGTGACTGTATTCGCCTTCAGAATTTATAAAGGTCGAAGGTGCCAACTTAACGATTTGTTCGCCAAGTCCGGTACCGCCGCCTAAACCAATGGCCAGATAATATACCATTGTATCCTGTTGACCGTTAGCTGATTTAACCCGCTTTGATGCTTTATATACGCCTGCTACTCCGCCGTAAAGATAATTGGCGTCTTTACCCCAATCAACTTCGGCAACAGTACCATTAAGGTTATACCAGAACCAACGGGTTGAATCATTAACTGCTCCGATTGATGTATCTGAAACATTAACATTGGCGTTTAAGGGCAAGCCCTTTACAGTATCACCGGGTCTGATTAAACCATTAGCAAGAACACCTATATTACGGAATTCTTCGTTTGCAACCGGGTTTGGTCCGAGCGTCATATCGTTATCGCAGCCCGCTACCAAGAATGTTGTGATTGCGATAACAATCACTGAAAAGAAATATTTTAATTTCTTCATTTCTTGTTTCTCCTTTTATTTTTGGTTTGTTGTTTGTTTTTTATTCAAAATGTTAACTTAAAGCCCTTGTCCAGAACATAAAACCTGGACTTATCAATACTTCTGGGCCATACTTTTTTTCCTTCCGGAGAATATCCGCCGAAACCGAGCCACAGCTCATTTTCGTTGATATTGCCGGCTTCATCCTGCCAGAATAAGTCCTTAGGCTTAAGACATATCATGCCCCAGCCCCAAGAGTTAAGCATTTGTAATTTCTCTTCCTTCCATTGATGGCCGGAAAGTTGAACAAATGCCTCAACCGTCGGTTCTGACAAGGTCTGACAATTAAACATCAGACAGACCTGATTGTTAATCATTTCACCTCTGATAAAACCATCACCCCAAGTTCCGGGATAAATGGGCTTGAATTCAGCGGCTGTTAATAATTGCTGATCAACAAATCCGATGATCCAACAACCAGACTCTTCATCAAAGTAATTGGAATTCTTAAGCAAGGGATTCCAATTTATATTGACTGCCGAATAGTAAAACTTGATTAAACGGTTCCAAGTAACGAAGGTGTACTCATAATACCCGTCGCCATCAGAATCCTTTATCTCAACCCTCTCCCATTCAACTTCGCCTGTGGCTGAAATTTTCTCCGTCATTTCACCGGATATATAAGCGACTGTCGCTTTCTTCAATACCGGCAAACCAACTCTATACTCCACCATCATATTGGGAAGCAGTTTGGTTTCGAATAAAACTTGAGCGTTAGTTATCATTGGCGTCAGAAACACTGCCAAGAATAACAGAAATGTTTTTTTCAATTTAGTGTTCTCCTTTATATTTTATTGTTTATTTACTTTCCTTTGACTTTCGAATTCCGTCTCGCTATTTTTCAATAACGAGACATGTAATCAAAAACCAAATTTAGAATAATGGAATAATCCTTGAAACCTGGGTCAATAAATTCCTGAGTTTAGCTCCTAAGGAACGGGCCGATAATGAGGCCAAATAAACTTCGGCCGTCTTCTCGCTGATAATCTCCCAATCATATAATTGTTTGGCGCGTTCGCGAGCGGCGGAGCCCAAGCGATCAGACAAATCAAAGTCAGCTAAAAGATTATTCAAAACCCGGGTAAGGTCGTTAACGTCTTTATTGCTAAAGGCGGCACCGGCTTTACCAATGGCTTCTATATTTTCAGCAATGTCGGAAACTACGACCGCTTTACCGCGAGCCATAGCTTCGAGCAAAGCCAAGGACAAACCTTCTGATTCGGAAGGGTGAACAAAGAGATAAGCATTATCAAATAAGGCGGCCAAGGTTTCGCCTTGCTGAGTGCCGGTAAAGATAATGTTTTCATTTTTTGCGGCGCGAGCTTTTAATTCCGCAACATAATCGTCCGTAAAGGCTCCGTCACCGACAATCACCAATTTTTTATCAGTCTGAAGGTTGCCATAAGCCTCAACCAAATAATCAAGACCCTTATGTTTGATTAAACGAGCCACGGCCAAAATATAGCCGTTCTTATTAAGCTGCCAAGCAGACAAAGCGGCAACCCCCGACTCTTGAGTCGGAATAGTGGCACCGTTCGGGATAACCGGAGCGGTAATGCCATATTTGTCTTTTACATGATTGGCAATCGATTTAGTAGCTACAATCAATTCGTCGGAAAAACGGCACATTGATCGTTCGCCGAGTTTAAGCATTAAACGAGCGAAAGCTCCCCATTTCTGATGTTCATAATCACGGCACTGCAAAGTCGAGACTACTTTAAGGCGACGACCAAACAATTTAGGAATCCAGGCCAACAAAGCCGGACCGATGCTCTGATAGTGAACAACATCGACGCCGCGGCGCAAAACATCAAGTGAAGCGAACAAGGTATGCGAAATAGCATCCAAGTGCTTTGTTCCGATTGAAGGCAGGCTGATTAATTGAACTCCCTTGTAAGAACCGAGTTCTTTCGGCGTATAGTTCGGACGAGTATATACAATAACCTCGTGTCCGAAGGCAGCCAAACGCACGGCCAGTTCTTCAACATACCGTTCAACTCCGCCAACATGCGCGGGGATACCTTTTTGTCCGATAAACGCGATTTTCATAGTAAAAACTAAACTTTTGAGTAATAAAGAATTATAACATTAATACTATACTCTGTCAAGGCTTACTCAATTTGGAAACCTAGACTGTATTTTAGACTGGAATCAAGGCCAATAACCGTAATATCCGTGCGACGGGCGCTAACATTAGGCACCGTAATTATCTTGCTGAAACGTCCGTCCAAGCCGGCGTCAGCGTCAAAGGTCGTGCCCGCAAATTCAATGCGCAAACTTTCATTGCGTCCGTAGCCACCGCCGCTGATTAATACTTGGGCACCAGCCGGGGCGCGATTTTTATCAACGTTAAGGAAAAGAGTTTCAACAATTTCCGGGAAGTTGCTTTCTTCAGTAGCCTGGATAAAGGCAATGTTGAAATCACCGCGAGGCAAAGTCTTTAAATTGCTATCCAAAACCAAAATGTTTGAGTTATTGAAAACTACGACTTTTTCCCCCTCAGCATCCTTAACAACCTTCAAACCCATCGCCCAACCGCCGAAATTAGCAACTGAGCTGGTATAGATATAACTGACAACGGACAAATCTTCTTTGCGAAGTTTTACAACGCCGATACCGTTGGAGAAATAAATGTAGCGCGCGTCATAAGACGGCGTAACATCATAACCGAAGGGACCGGTGTATTTAAAGCTCTTTTCGATTTCACCGTTAAGATTGAATTTCTTGACAGCGGCATCATCGGCGATATAAATCGCGTTATCAACTTTATCATTGTAAATTTGGTGACGATAGGTGCGGTTCTCCCACTGTTTAACAACATCAAATTGTTTTTCAACTTTGCGGGATTCTTTATCGAAAATAGAAACCTTACCGTTAGCAATATTAAACAGGAATTTGTCGCTTTGCGCAGAGCTAATGTTGTACTGGTAGTCCGGGTTCTTAAGATCATAACCGTCGATAATCTGCAAATCTTTATTCCAGATTTTAACTCCCTTATAACCGACAGTAGCAATATAACCGGAGACGTCGTCCAATTCAGCAAACCAATCCCAAGAATTGTCTTTGGCCTGCGCGATAAGCGTAGCCTTGGTCAAGGTGCTGGCGTCGTATTTGTAAATTGCACGCGGTTCAATCGCGTAAACAAACAACTTACCGCCTTCAACTTTAAAGATCATGTCGCTGAAATCAATCTGCGTACCAAAACGCGGATCAACAGTCCTAAAAGACGCGAACTTTACTAAGTCGTTGTCGCCTTCCATTTTATAAAGTTCAAGCGCGCCGGTACTGGCCGTACCAACGATTAATTGACCTTTATAAGAAATAGCGTCACCGGAATAATAAGCCTTAAGCTTACTTTCGGCTCCCGGAATCGGCATAAGAGTTGTGGCCAACATAGCGGCCGCAACCACGGAAAAAATGATTTTCTTCATATAGTTACTGAATATAACGATTTTTTGAAATTTATGTTAATGGTTTACCTTACCATAATATATAAAAAAAGTCAAGGTTTTCAGGCCTTGACTCTTTTCTTTTGATTAAAAGAGGGCTTTATTCCAATGATTCTACCCTGCCTTTTCCGGCCGCTTGGCGGTCATTCTCAATATTAGTTGTAATATTAGCCAATTTTTTAGAGATTCGAGCTTCTGTGTATAAGTCTAAACCGCTAAAATTAAGATTTGAAAGCAAATCCGGAATCTTGCCCAAATCTTCAGCCCTAGGAACAATACTAATGGCAAAGCTGGCCCTATAATTGCCCCCGGTTTGAGATAATTTGTCCACTTTCCAGAGGACACGCCGCCCAATCGGCGAATAACTTAAGCCTCCGGCAACTAAACTTTGCTGATCCAGCCAAACAACATTGGACGGCAAATCACCGCTGACTTCGAACTCTGCAATATCATTACCTAAATTGTTAGCTTCCCAAATAATCCAATAAGTCGTTGGGATATCGACTTTTGGAGGAATCGGTCCAATTCCTAATTGATCGCCTTGCGGACCGTAGTAATAAGCGCCTGAGTTGACCGAAAGATTGGAATTAATTTTAAGACGGGGCGCCGCAATTGAATAATTAAATTCTTTTCCGTCCATTTTATATTTTATAGATACGGCCAGATTTAAAAAGTCATTCAAAGCATTCCCCTGCCGTTCAAAATAAATCGTCACATCGGCACTGGCTTCTTGGCCGGCTGATAATACCGGCTGGTATGTTAGGGAATTATTTACAACCGAGAAATCATTTTTCTCGCTGCTGATTCTGCTAACTGACATGGTTTCGCGTTTATTGGTAAAGGAAAAAATCAAATCTGAAATATCGCTTGTTCCTTTGTTGCTGAAAGTCATGGACAAAGCAGTTTCATTGCCTTCGAAAACTTTATTCTTAAAGTCCAAAGCCACGTTCAACTCCGGTGCAGTGACCAGTAAACGACGAGCTATTTTAGATTGGAGCAAATTCGTATCATCGACTATCAAAACGCTTTCCACTACAAAATCTTTTTCTCCCAAGCCTTGCAGAGGCGTAGCTTCAAAGGGTATCTGCTTGCTTTCTCCGGGCAAAAGATCAGGCAGTTTAAGTAAGCCGTCGTTTAAAGCGTTTTCACCGGCGGAAATTTGCCAATCGCTCTTAGGCAAAACAAGTGCGGCATTATTAAGTGCGGCATTGCCCGAGTTTTTTACTTCAACCGTACCGTTAAAGGAGACTCCCTCATAAGCGGCACCGGGCGTTTCAAGGCTTAATTCTAAAACAGAGCTGTCGATATTATATACAATAGAATTCAAAACTTGTTTTTTTATTTGCCCGTATTGATACATCAAATTAAGTCCTATAAATTGACGTTCGCCCGTCTCTCCTTGAACCACGCCTTTGATACGCAGGCTTCCCTTGGCCCCCTTATCAAGATCGCCCAAGGCAAAGGTATTTGATTTGTTATCGAATAAAACAGCCGGCGCGGCCGATTGAACAACAAAAGTTTTAGGCAATTCAAGACTCAGAACAGCTCCGCCAATAGGTCTTCCTTCCTCATTCTCATAGTTAATGACAAATTCATCAACATCGCCACTGACTACTCGTGCTGACATAAAGTGGCCTTCTAATGAAAAGTCGGGACGCGGTTGCCAAAACAAAAGCCAAGCCAAAGTAGTTACCAAGGCGATTAGAACGCCCGCTAAAAGCATATCGGCCCAGAAATGGAAGTATCTGTCCTTATAATGGCGTTCGTGACGCGCCTTTAGCGGTTCTATCAAGATATTTAGCTTCTCAATAATAATCCCCTTGCCGGCCGAGGCGATTAAAGGATTTTTTGAAGTTTTTGCAGGCATATTTATTTATTAGTATAGCAAATTATAAACAGCCTAGAAACTGGCTGTTCCGGCTAATATTTCATTCTTACCATCGCCGTCAGTGTCGGCAATCATCACGGAAATGCCGGTACCGGTTTTTGGATCATAGGCCATAAACTGACCGCGCAGGCGTCCGGCGTAATCAAAGATGCGGACATGCGGACCGCCCGTTGCGGCGCCGGCCACGAGTTCATTTTTGCCGTCATTATCAACATCTCCCACGGCGACATTAACTCCGCCACGGAAATTTTTATCATAAGCGGAAAAAGAACCGAGCGTTCGACCTTGTTCGCTTAAAATTTTAATTGTCGAAGGCATGCCCTTGCCGGCTGCGGCGATAATTTCACCCTTGCCGTCATTATTAACATCGCCAATAGCCAGATTTACTCCGCCGCGGAAATTTTTATCAAAAACGAAAAATCCCGGATTTAACATTTTACCTGTTGCCGAATATATTTTGACATGCGGTCCCCCGCTCGATAATGGAGCAACGACGATTTCTTTAAAACCGTCTTTATTAAAATCATAAACCGCGAAAGACAACTTGCCTTTGAAATTTGCCCCGTAAGGAGAAATACGAACCGTAGATTTTCCCGAGCGATAAACAATTATCTGGCCGCCTTGTTCGGTAATACGATCGCGTGCTCCGTCATTATCAAGATCTTCCAACAGAACCAAAGCGTTAGGCAAGGCATCGGGCCGATAGGCAAAAAAACCGTTGCGTTGCTGGGCGCCTGAATAATTAAAAACGCGGACAAAATTACCGTTAGGGAAAACCGAGGCGATAATATCCTGTTTTATTTTGCGCATAATGATTCCGTCATTAACCGAAAGACGGACATAATTCACCTTTGAACCATCGTTGAAATTTCTATCTTGCGTGCCTTTAATTTTTTCAAACTGTTCGCGCGGAAAAATATATAACTGGTCTTTGCCAGTCGCATTGACAATCGCCACTCCGTTTTCAAAATCACGACGCCAAAGGCCCGGTTCGACATAGTCGCTGTTGTTATTTAAAAGATTATAATAAGAAGATTCCGCGCGACCAAGGGCGACGTCGTACTCGTCGTACCACCAAAGTTGGCCGTGCGTCGAATTGCCGTTATCAAAGGAAAAATATCCGTCGCCCATCAAAGCACTGGCCAAACCGTAGCGCATTTGGCGATGATCACCGGCCACGCCCGAGCGCGAAGTGCCGTTGATGATATAAATATTCGGCGTTTTGTTCTTGGTAGGCAAACGTTTTAAATATTGGTACATGCTGGCCTGCCAAGAACCATTTCCCTCCCAAGGCGTTGGAAAACGTTCAAAGATGCGACCATTGGTATTGGGCTGATAGCTTTCAACCGAATTTCCATTTGCGACAATTACTTTATTGCCCAGCATGGTCTTGGTTTGCAAAAACAAAGCGGCCATACCCTCGCGCCATTTTTGATTAACCGTCGAAGTAGCATCGGCCGATCCGTTGGCGTCGATATCGATTCCATTGCGGCTGTAGTGGCCTATTTCGGCATCAACAACGTCAAACATGACACCGTCCCATAAGTCCAATCTTATGTCGTTCTTTAGATAATTAACATAGAAGTTGCGCCAATCCCTGTTAGTGACATTGATGGCGCTAATTTCCGGCCAGGGCTGTATTTTGTTGCCGGACGAATCGCGCAACCACCAATTGCCGCGGTTAACAGCGTCATAAACCATACCACGCAATTCAAGACCGCCGAAACCGTTGCGCTCTTCGTGAATCAAGGAGGAATAGATATAGGGTAAAAGAATTCCGTCCGGTTTACGCGTACGATAATAATCGAAAAATCCTGGATTGTAAGCAATCATATCGGCCTGAATAATCAGCAAATCCCACTTAGACAATTGCTCATAATCGGCTTGCCGGAAAAAAGGCAAATAATAATTGGCCAACTTAGGATAAGTGTCCTTAGCCAAAACCAAAACCGGAAAAAACCCGGCGATTAGCAAAATCAAAATGTTAAGTTTTCTTAACATACTCTTGATACAGATTCATCAAATCCCGATAATGATTATCTAAAGTCAAATGGCCTACCGAAAGACGGGCGCGCTCCCCTATCTCGGCGACATTAAGCGATTCCAAATCATTCAATATTTTTGACAAATCAAGACTGTCTCCCATAGTGAACAAAAAACCATTCTCCCCATGCTTGATCAATTCCGGCAACCCGCCGATACGCGAAGCAATAACGACTTTACCGAGCGCCATAGCTTCCAACATGGCAAAGGGCATATTTTCATACCAAACGGAAGGTATGACAATGGCCAGAGCTTTATCAATCAAAGTCTCGAGTTTTTTTCCGAAAACATAGCCCAACATTTCAATGCGATTATCAATGCGTAATTTTTTAGCCAGATTGCGGCAAACAATGGCTTCGTGACCGGCGCCGGCGATTTTAAAGTTCAAAGCCGTCTTTGTCTTGGCAAGAGCTTCAATGGCAACCGGCAGGCCTTTTTCAGCTGATAAACGGCCGAGATATAATATATAATTTTCCGGCTTTATCTTTCTGGCCGGCAAAGCTTGGTCGATGAAGTTATACATGACTTTAATTCGTTCGGGATCAACGCCGTGTCGAACGCAAATATCTTTCATAAAGCGGCTCGGCGCGATGTATAAATCGACATTCTTTTCGTAAATTTTCAAAATCGAATGATGTAAATACATTTCCAAGGTCACCAATAAACTTTTGAAGTAAGAATTTTGGAAGCATTTCTTAAAGAAACAGCGGTAGTAATGCGGCGCCGCGCAAGCTTCGCAAATTTTCGAACCGCAAAGCATCTGATAATTAGGGCAAATCAATTTATAATCATGCAGATGCATAATTACCGGAATATTATATTGTTTGGCAACGCTCAAAATCGACGGAGACAACTGGTGATAAATATTATGAGCATGAATAATGTCCGGCTTAAAAGCCTCTATCAAACGTTTGAATTTTCGCTTGGCCTCGAAACTGTAGAGTATACGAAAAGGGGCGATCAGTTTGTCTCGCAACTTCGCTTCATTAAAACTGACGCGGCTGACAAAATACTGCGACCATTGCGAAGGTCGATTATTCGGGTGATGCATGCAAAATTCAGCCACCTCATGTCCCTCGGCACGAAGCTTGTCGGATATGGCCAAAAAATATTTATCCGCTCCGCCTCGCAAGTAATTGAATTTGTTAACCTGAAGAACTTTCATAATTTATAAACCCAATAAACGACGCAGGGAAATTTTAATAACGTACATAAAAGCCACAAAGGCTCGCAAAGCCTTCTTCTGCGGCCAATGTTTTTTTAGAAGATAGAGCATGCCTTGGCGCTCAAACAAAAGACTCTTTACCGAGCGATGTCCGCCCGAAGATAGTCCGTGATGATGCAGAGCAATCGCTTCGGGGAAATATACAATCTTAAATCCGGCCGATTTGGCTCGGCGGCAAAAATCAAAATCTTCCACTCCGAAGAAAAAGCCTTCATCAAGATAGCCGATTTTTTTCAAGACTTCCGATTTTAGCATTAGACATGCACCGCTGATCCAATCAATATTTTGAGCTTTCTTAAAAAAACTGCGATTAAAAATAGTTTTATAAATAACCGTATCAAAAGGGAAAATTTTACCTAAAAGAGAAAATCTGAAAAATTCCCTGATTAAATTTGGGAAGCGGCCGCAACTCGGCTGAAAATCTCCGTTAGGAAATAAAAGCTGTGGACCGATAATGCCGACAGCGGGGTTGGCCTTGAGATAACGCAATAAAGCGGAAATCGAACCCGGTTTTATAAAGACATCGGAATTAAGCAAAAGTGAATATTCCGTTTCCGCTAATTTCAACCCTTGGTTGGCGGCTGCGGCAAAGCCCTTGTTCTCGTTGTTTCTGATCAGCATCAGACGATTGTCTTCATCTGACCATTGCATTGCGGGCGTCGAACCGTTGTCGATTAGAATAAATCGGGCATCGAGCGAAGGCTCGGCGCTACGAAAAGCCTTTATCGCCTTCTCGGTCGTCTCGGCCGTATTGTAATTAATTATGATAACCGTCAATTTTTCCATATTTTATAATCGAGGCCAAACCGATTAATAACCATAAAAAGATAGCGTAAAAAAGCGTAAAGACCGTTACTTCAAACAAACCGTTAATGGCGGCGACAATCAGGCTGGCATTTAGAGCTCGACCGATAACCTTCGAATCACCGCTCAGGCGTTTTGTCAGATGACGGCTTTGCCCAAAAATAGACCACAGTAAGACGGCAAAAATTGCCAAGCCGACAAGTCCGTAATCGACCGCCGCTTGCGTTACATAGTTGTTAATCAATTTACGATAATCAGGGTTGATATAGCGCTGATAATAAGCCAATTGCTGTCCGGAACCGACGCCGAGCAAAGGTCGTTCTTGAACGATTCGGAAAGCCACTCTATATTCTTCAAGGCGCGCCTCGGTATTTTTATCAATGAAAGTCGAGCCGATTCTGCTTACCAAACCGCTGGCGTATTGAGAGAAGATCGCATAAGTTATCAAAGCAAAGCAAAAGAAGAATAGTAACAAACCCAATCTTTTGCCTTTGAGTTTACGAATGAAATAAACCAAGGCGATGGATAAAGATAAAATAGCCGCTTTGCCTAAAATAATAAAAACTGCAGCGGCGCCTAAAATAAATGCCAACAAAAAAATAATCCGGCCCTTCTCATTGATATCAAGATAAAAATAAAATCCGAGCAAGAGAGGGAGAATAAACGCCAAGGTCGCGGAAACCAAAGCAATCGGACCGTAAGCAATCATTATTTCACTGCGGTTAAAAAACAAATCATTGGAAAAACCCAAACCGTAGAACATCACGAAAATTTGGATGCTTAATATAATTGCGGTTAATGCCAATGAATAAAAGAAAGTTTTTAGTTTAAAAGCTGAGTCAAGAAGATTAATCGCTAAAAAGTAGGCGGCCAAGCTAAAGACCAAAACCTTCAATCCGGCAACATAGAGTTGAGTATCATTAATATAAAAGAAAGATAAGGCGGCTAAAATTCCGTAAGCCAAAAGCCACCAACCTATTTTACCGAACCTGACCGGAACTTTCGGATAATTAATTAAAAAGTGCAGACCGAACATTAAAAGTCCGCCGGCTAAAAATATTTCCGCCAAACTTAAATCATAAATCCAGTTAGGCTGAACTTCGAAATGAATGAATTGTCCCGGTATAAGCGCCAGGGGCGTCGCAACCAACAAAATCCAAATCTGACGATTCAGTAAAAAATATGCCGCGACAACGGCGGCCAAAGCAAAAGCCGCGTAAGCGTTTAATGCGCCCGTAGCGGTTAGAATAAAAAGTATAATGGCACCGATGAATAGAAAAATGATTCCTTTTCGGGAGTCTTTCATAATCAATAAATATAAGCCTATAGTAACACATTTATTTGCTAATGTCAAAGAAAAATTAGATAAAAAAACAGGCACTCATGTAGTTTTTCTACTGAGTGCCCTTAATCTAATCTTTAGATTTTTTAAGATGTGCTACATGCTGTAATCAAATTCACTTGCCTGCCAAGTACCCTTGCCCTGGTATTTAATGAATCCAGGAGCTCTGAGTGTGCCTCTGCCTCGCTCCGTATTCAACCACCATGGTGCCCATCCTTCAGCGCTGCCTGGCTCTCTTTCAACAATACAATCAATGATTTTTGCAAATACTCTTGTATCCGGTATGCAGTAGCCGTTGGGGTCTGTATCGTATTGACCGAAAGAAATTTCCAACAAACTTGCGCCTTCAGGATAAGTATAAGTAAAATCACCTGCATTATCTCTTTTAAGTTCCCACTGAGGATATTGGCTTGGGCTGATTTGTTTCCACCAAGCAAGCCATGCGTTTCCTGTATAGTCAGAAGAGCCGCCATCTTCACCAAAGAACAGAGTAACAGGTTTTGATGGATTGTATACAGTTCTTATGCCGGTTTTTTTATCAAACCTGCCGATTAACTGCATAATCAATTTATTGATCGTCCATGTCCTTTTTTGAGCATCCCATTTTACCAGATCGGTTTTCTGCTGCCTGCTCATTCCCCTAACCATATCCATTGCTTCTATATCGGTCAGCTTTGATACATCCTGGGTTTGTATCTGCTTCTTTGAATCAACGGTGGAGTTGAACTCCTCAGTTTTCTGGTTCTTCTTTTCAGCATCTTTATTATCATCTGAGCTACCGGAAGTGCAGACATAGCCTGTAGTTGATAATGCAGCTACTAACAGAAGTGCCAGTAACGGCTTGAAATTAAATTTTTTCATTTTTTGAGTCCTCTTTTTTTTATGAATCGTTTTATAAAATATGTTATGTTTAAACTTTTTACTTAACTATTCCCGTAGCACGCAGAAGTGCAAACCCGTCAACATTCACAAGAATGAATGGTGTCGTGTTTGTTTTATCTTCGTCACTGGGATCAACCAAAAACTTGTACTGGACCTTTATGGCTTCATTGTATTTGATATATAACCTGAATGTGCCGCCCAGCGCATAAGTATTCTTTGCCTTGCCTTCATGAGAAAAATTGAAGACCGGGCCAACTGTAATTCCGGAAGATTTACTGAATAAAGGAAAACTCAGCAATGCAACTTCACTCTCAAAAAATATCTTTCTTTTATCGAGTTTTTCGGTTTTCTGCTTTTCTCCATCAATCCTGAGCTCAGTTGTCTGGGCCAAGGGTACATATAGATAGAGCAGGCAGTTAACCATTGAAGCAACATGTCTGTCGTCATTTCTGAATAATGTCCATTCCAAGCCGCCGAAAATTCTTGTATATTTATCTTTGCGCTTGTAATGAATTTCTTCGTCAAATCCGCCTTCAGTATTATCTTCGGTCATAGTGAATCCGAGCTTAACTGCTCTATAATTGTCCAATTCGTTTTTTGTACTTGAATGGAAAATTACGTGAGCGCCGTACTCTTTAACTTCACCTTTGAATCTCCAATCATAATAAAAATCCGGATCTGAGCTGCGGTCAAGTTTCCAATTATATTCTCCGCCAAAAATACCTGCACCGACATAATTGCCGACAACAGATTTTTGACTTACAGATAAATAGCCGCCCATACCGCTCATCTGCGTGTAATCATTTTCTGATTGCACATAATGAAATTGAGCTTGGATAAAGTTTCTCCTGCGGAAATAATTGTCGCTGCTATTAGATTCTGTCTTTGTTTCCTGTTTGCCTTCTTTTAATTTAAGCCCGGAGTTATCTTTCTGTTTATCGAAAAATCCCCCTGACTTATCGTCAAAGAAAGTGGAAACTTTGTTTTCCTGCTGTGATACTTTAGGCGGGTCTTTCACCACCAAAGTATCTGACTGCGTTTGTGCCAGTACGCTGGCGCAAAAACAAAAGAAACAAGCTATTGCTAATGTTTTCAATTTAATTTTCTCCTTTCGGCTTTTGCGCCGAGATATGTTTATTTAATTGTAATTTACTTTCCAATACTTAAAAATACCGTGTACTTTAATCCACAATCCTACCATTAAGTCTCGTTTCTGTCAAGTTTAATGGCAGTATTTTAAATTAAAGCTTATTTTAGCAAATTACGCATATTGCCCTGTCGAACCAATTCTTCCGGAGACAGGGGCGCAACGTCTTCAATATAGCCGCCTTCGCCAATCATATCCTGATTAGATTCGGGACCATGACGATAAGGCGCGTGCTGTCCATAACGATGCGCCGTGCGCAAAGCGGGCGTCGGAGCAAGATAAATATAAATCAAGCTAGTGACGAAACCGAGCGCAATAGCCAAAGCCATAGTCAAAAAGATATCGGGCTTAACCGGCAGAGTCGAAGTAATCGGTTGGTCAATCAAACGAACCTTAACCGTATCGCCTGAACCGTGGTAAGCGGCGTTCTGCGTCATTAAAACATGATTAATAGCGCGATCAATCTTTTCGGCCTGAGAACGGTCGGGATGATAGACAACTACTGAAATGATACCTGAGTCGCTGATGCTTTTAGCGCTGACCGTACGGTTCCATTCTTTCATTTGATCCTTAGTATTATCGCCGAAGTAAGACGTATTAATATCAAAACCGGCTTCGGTTACCTTAGTAAAGAAAGAGTTGGAAACAACAACGTTGGCAAGAACGCTTGAAAGATATTCGTTTGACTTTGAAGCCGTATAAGCGTCAACAGTACGGTTGTACTCCTGAACAACCAAAAGTTGCGACTTGGAGCTGTATTTAAATCGCTGAACGGCGATGATGCCGGCGCCTAAAATTATAAAAAGCGCGATAATACCGAAAACGGTTTTACGCTTGCGCGCGACTAGATTGATGAAATCGTGAAGTTCCATAACAGAATGTTTTTATTAATATGACCATTACTATAGCATATTATTAAAATACTGTCAATATCCTATAAAAATCAGCATTTTTAGGCTATTATTATATAACGCCGCTTAGGGCTAATTATGACAAAAAAGGAACAACTTTTAATATCTTACGGCTTATTTTCGCAAAGATATCACGGGGAAAGGCTCTATACCCTGACCCATTTATTTGAATTGTTTGAGCCTTCTATACAAAAACTCCGCGCCAAATCAGGCGCAATGCACTGTACCAACATTAACCGTCTATTTAAAGAAGAGCTTCTAGCAAGCGGGCTTTTTTCAAAAAAAGACATAAAAAAGCGCTGGACCTTACTGTGGTATGTCTCGCCTCATCAATATTTAAAAATAAAAACCGAAGACGGCTGGACTTCGGTAGATATCTGGGCCAAAACTTTTGGCATCGGCTTTGGAGATTATGCGCACGGCTTTCATGTCTAACTCATTCGCATGTATCCTCTATCATCCACTACAACTATCTTTTTACTTTCCAAGACGCTGTAAAGGAAAACGTCGGTAACTTGTTGGCGATAGCGGAATTCTTCTTCGCTTAAAACAGCATAATTTACTTCATTCACCAACTCATCTTCCAAATCGCGGACCAGCTTCGCTACTTTTTCCTTGCTAAATTCGCCGACAATCAACATATCGACC
>DDTV01000014.1:0-209 GCA_002344425.1 Candidatus Falkowbacteria bacterium UBA2355 | reverse complement strand
TCGCCGACAATCAACATATCGACCGGCGCTTGTTTATCGTTAAGAAAGAGTCCCGACAAAATCAAAAGCTTTACCGTACCGAGCTTTCTGAGCTTGTTGGTGAAATCTTTTTCCGATAGAATCTGCGCCTTGATAATAAGTTCTCGAATCTCGTTGAAAAGCACGCAGTCTTTGTCAGCTTGATAAAATTTCCGGTCAGTGCGGCCGCC
>DDTV01000004.1 GCA_002344425.1 Candidatus Falkowbacteria bacterium UBA2355 | reverse complement strand
ATTTTACAACGGCGTTCAAGAACTTCCCTGAAGGCCGCTTTGTTGGATCAAAAACACCTGGTCGGTTTGGGCAATATTTATGTTGATGAAGTGTTGTACAACGCCGGTCTTTCTCCCAAGCGTTTGGCGGGCAGTTTGAAAGAAAAGGAAAAAATTAAATTATTCAAAGCCATACCTTTGATTTTAAAAAAATCAATTGCCCGTCGAGGCACTACTTTTAGCGATTTTCTTGATGCTCAAGGCCGTCAAGGCGGTTTCGCGGCTTTGCTTAAAGTCTATGGCCGAGCTTCGCTGGCCTGCCCGCGTTGCGGAGCGCCAATCATTAAAAGCCGCTTGGCCGGACGGGGAACGCATTGGTGCAAAAATTGTCAGAAATAAACAAGACTTGTATAATAAAAGCATGCTTAGACTGACATTGGGAATAATCGCCTTATTGGGCCTGACGGTTTTTTTGCCATCGGCTGTTTTGGCGCAAGGCGCCGGCCCGAACGATCCGCCGGGCGGTAATAATCAAATTGTTTCGCGCGACGCAATCGGTTTGCGCATTGTTCCCAACCCGGAACATTTTTCGCCCTTGCAATGGTATAACAAAAACATCACCGTCAAAGGCGCCCCGCAATCTTTGATGGTTGACGGCTATGAAGCTGTGCGTGACGGACGAACGGTTTATGTTAACGCCGCTAAGATTTTGCGAGTCAATCGTTGTATAACTAATCCGGCCATAGTTTGTCAAAACGACAATCAATGCGGCCAAGGCAATCCCAGCGAAACGCGCGCGCCTGAATTTTTAGTACCGACGGCTTATGCGGCAGGCGAATGTCAGGCTTCCAGTATCCCGGAACTCTACACTAACATTTATATCATTTCTTATAACCAGGATCCCGAGGCCGCGACGACCGATATTTTCGGTCAACTGTTACAATATTGGAAATTCAATATCGACGTTAAAAATTGCAGTTTGACTGTTACGCAAAGTTGCGGCGACGGCGCCAATGAAGGAAGCGACGGCTGTCCCAATGGCGAAGTTTGTCAGCCGACCGGCTATTGCAGTCAGAATCCCGAGCAGGCCTGTGTGATTGATTCCGATTGCGGTCAGGGACAATATTGCAACAGTAAAAAATCCACTATCATCCGCGACACGAGGCGTTTAGCCGACTTGCGCGATGTTAAGGACCGTCTTGAAAACTACAATACTATAGTACGGCGCTATCCGACTTTGGAAAATGGAACTTATTTAACCAATCGTACGATTTCGACTTGGCCGAGCTGGGAAGCAACCTTTGGTACGACCCTCGGCTCGCCTCTGCCAAGTGATCCTATTAATAAACTCGGCGCCTGCCCTGGTTATGAAGCCGCAACTTGTTGGAATGAAAATACCAAGCGTTTTGGAGGAACGCCCGATCCTTTGACTTTGCCGCCCGGCTCAAAAGCTTATTATTATCAATACAAGGCATCCAATAACAGTTTCAGCTTCTGCAGTATTATAGAGTCCGGTTACATTCAGGCCAAGAGCCCGAATTCGCCCTACTGCGCGACAGGACAGGTTTGTAATCGCAATTGTTCCGGCCGGCAGTGCGGTGACGACGGTTGCGGCGGAACTTGCGGAACTTGCGGACAAGGCAGAGTATGCCAAAGCGGCATCTGCCGCTCTGACGGAACCATCCAACAAGAAGAATAATTAGACAATCAGATAGTGTCCCAATAAGGCGATTATAAAACCGATAGCAGCTCCGACCAGGAGCTGTTTTGGCGTGTGGCCGACTCTTTCTTTTAGTATCGGATAAGAATCGTCGATGTAGGAGTCGTCTCCTAAGTCGCCGACCAATTCATTAAGTACTTTGCCCTGTCGTCCGATATATTGTCTGATGCCGACGGCATCGCGCAAAGACAAGAGAGTGAATAAGGCCGCTATGGCAAATTGCGCCGAATCAAAGCCGAGGCGCAGAGCGATAATTGTCGATAAAGAAATAGTTATTGCCGCGTGGCTAGACGGCATGCCTGAATATGCCACCAAACTGCGCAGTTTCCAAGCCAGCTTGTTTTGCGGAATAAAAAACTTGCTGAGTTGAGCGACGCTGACCGCGACAATTGGAACTATAAGGTAGATATATGACATATGATATACTATTCAGTATAGCATATGAATATAGTCATCCGCGCGGGCGGCAATGGAACAAGGCTTTGGCCACTTAGCCGCCGTAGCGCCCCCAAACAATTTCAAAATATTATCGGCGCCGAGTCCATGCTTCGCCAGACTGTCAAAAGAATACGTCCTTTGGTTTCGGATAAGGAATTATGGGTTACTGTTAACCGCGCTCTTTATGAAGCCAAAGCCTCAGAACTCGACGCAGTCGCGCCTGAACAGTTGATTATCGAACCTGAGGCGCGAAATACCGGACCGGCCATTTGCCTCGAAGTTTGCCGACTCGAGAAATCTTTGCCGCTCGAGACCGTCGTCGCCTCTCTGCCGTCAGACGATTATATTTCCGATGAAGAAGCTTTTCGAGATTTGTTAAAAGCTTCTGAAATATTTATAAAGGAGCATCCCGATTATATTATCGCGCCTGCCGTTAAGCCGGATTATCCGGAAATCGGCTACAGCTATCTGAAGGCCGGCCAGCAATTACTGGATGGCGGCCAAGAAGCGATGTTCGCCGTGGCTGATGTAATTGAAAAACCGAACCGCGACTATTGCGAAGAATTAATTGAAAGCGGACTTTATTATTGGCATACCGGTATGTATGTTTGGCGGCTCGGTCGTATCCTTGAATTGTTTGAAAAGTATCAGCCGCGCATGCTGGCCCTTTGTCGAGAACTTGTTGATTGTCAGGACGAAAAGAAACAAGAAGAGCTGTATAGCGGATTGGAAAAAATGTCTATCGAATCGGCAATCACGCATCGCTGTGAAACGATTGCCATGAGCGTTTCCAACCGAGTCGGCTGGAGCGATGTTGGAAAATGGCCGGCGGTCAAGCGCTTGAGCCAAAGCGGTTCATCTGATACAGTGGCCCTAGGCCAAGCCTTTTTTCATAAGAGCTCAGAGTCCTTGGTTTATAATAAATCCGACAAGAAACTAGTTGTTTTGAACGGCGTTAAGAATATTGCCGTTATTGAGACTGATGACGTTTTACTGGTGTCAGATCTCGAAGCGACCGAGGATATCAAAGATATATTGGACGAGCTGTCAAAAAATGGACAAACAAAGTATTTATAAAATGAAAAAACTTATTATTTTAATTGCCATCGTGATCGTCGCCGTTGTCTGGTATCAGTCAGCGCTCGCTTCACGTTCGAACAATAAGGAGCCGCTGACTTTTTCAATTGAATCGGGGCAGGGGACTTCAACTGTAGCCAATCGACTCGAGGAAGAAAAGTTGATTGGCTCATCTTTGGCTATTAAAATTTATTTTTATCTTCATAAAGATTTAACTATAAAAGCCGGCGATTACCTGATAGAACCAAAAACCAAAACCAGAATTTTGATTGCAAAATTATCCGAGGGAGAGGTGGCTGATAATGAAGTTTCGGTTTTGATTCGTGAAGGCTTGACCGTAAAAGAAATGAACGAGTATTTGAAAAAGGAAGGCTTTATGAAAGACGATAGTTTTTTAACAGCCGCGGCACAATACGAAGGCTATTTATTTCCCGACACTTATCGGATGTATAAAGATTTTACGGCTGATGATTTAGTTGAGAAGATGCGCGCCAACTTTGAGAAAAAGCTGACCAGCGATTTGCGCGCCGCTATGGATGCTTCCGGCCATAAACCCGAAGATATTATTATCATGGCTTCAATCTTAGAAAAAGAAGTCCGTACCGAAGAGGAAATGAAAATCGCTTCCGGATTGTTTTGGGATCGTTTAAAAGTCGGACAAGCCCTGCAGTCCTGCGCGACCTTGGCCTTTATTCTCGGCGTTAATAAACCGCAGTACAGTTACGAAGATACGCAAATCAAATCCCCATATAATACTTATCAGCACCCGGGTCTTCCGCCCGGACCGGTTTCCAATCCGGGCTTAAGAGCGATTAAGGCCGCGATTTACCCGGCCAAGACAGATTATAATTACTTTTTGGCTCGGCCCGACACCGGGGAAACTGTCTTTTCTGTAACCCTCGAAGAGCATAATGCCGCAAAGGCTAAATACTTAAAATAGCCATGTTTTATAGGGACTTGACAAATATTTAGATTCGTGATATAGTTTTTTTATCGAAACTGAATTCGATATCTTTACAAGAATTTATAGATAATCATCACTATCTAAAAAGTGGATGATCTCAGGGATAGGGTGGTAATCTAGCATTAAATTCTTTAAGGATCTGGAGAAACGGTTCGTGTTTAAGCTGTACTTAGTAAAAGCATCGAACCCACTGAGGGACACTGTCTGTCAAAAAGACGATTCTGCTAAACCATTTGCTAAGTAATGGTTTAGTACAAGAAACACAAGCTGCGTATTGTATTTTCCAATAAAAAGGAAAACTACGCAGCTTTTTCCTTTCTTGACACTTTTACGGGCTTTTGGTAATATGATTTTGTCCTAGACAGCAGGCAAACACTAAGACCTGCCGAGACAATACTCAAGCTTTTCTGCTTATTATTTCGTCTGGGACCTAAAGGTCGCAGTTTTTTTATTTTATAAAGACAGTATGCCAAAAACAAAGCAACAGAAACAGGAAATATCGCGTGATTTGAAAGAACGTTTGGCTAAGGCTAAGTCCGTGGTTTTCACCAGCTTTACCGGTTTAACCGTTAAAGAGAATGAAACCTTACGAACCGAGCTAGTTAATGAACAAAGCGAATATTACGCCGCTAAGAAGACTCTTCTCGAGCGCGCTTTGAAAGAAGCCAATATCGAAATTGGTGATAAGACGCTGGATGGTCAGGTCGCGGTTACCTTCGGTTATGCCGATGAAGTCGCTCCGGCCAAGATTCTGTCCAAATTCATTAAGGGTTCTGACGGCCGCCTCAAGTTTTTAGGCGGTATCTTAGAGGGCAAGTTTCTTGATGCGACGAACGTCGCCGCTCTGGCTACTCTGCCTTCAAAGGAAGAGCTTTATGCCAAAGTTGTCGGTTCTATCAACGCACCGGTTTCCGGTTTCGTAAATGTCTTGGCTGGTAATCTACGCTCACTAGTGGGTGTTTTGTCCGCCATTCAAAAGACCAAATAATTATTTATATTAAATATAAACCTATGTCAGAAGAAACAAAGTCAGAAGTGGCTGTTCCGGAAAAGTTCAAGTCACTTGTTGAATCGATTGAAAAAATGTCGGTTCTTGATTTGGCCGAATTGGTCAAAATTCTTGAAGAAAAGTTTGGCGTTTCCGCCGCCGCCCCGGCCATGATGATGGCCGCCGCCGGTCCGGCCGCCGCCGCAGTTGAAGAAAAGGATGCCTTTGACGTCGAATTGAGCGACGCGGGAGGCAATAAGATTGCTGTTATTAAGGCTTTGCGCGAAGTCAGCCCGGATCTCGGCTTGAAAGAAGCCAAGGATGTCGTTGACGGCGCTCCGAAGGTTATTAAGGAAGGCGTTAAGAAAGAAGAGGCTGAAGCTATGAAAAAGAAGCTTGAAGAAGCCGGCGCCAAAGTTACCCTTAAATAAATTAAATTAAAAGAGATCGGAAGA
>DDTV01000037.1 GCA_002344425.1 Candidatus Falkowbacteria bacterium UBA2355 | reverse complement strand
AATAACAATTCGCTTGTTAAATTTGCTTCTTTTCTTATAAATTTCTTGGAGAAGTTTTTTAACAATATCTATTTTAGTGCTTCTGCCAGTTTCAACAAGAGATTATTCTTTTTACCTGATGTTTCAATGAAAGTTGTAATCAGCTCCGTAACTTTCATTTTAATTTTTTGGGGGTCTGTATAAAAATTACCGCTCACATTAAGAGCCGAGCAATATGCAGCGTAAGCAACTGCTATTGCAAGATTGCATTCTTTATGCGGCGATCCGAAAAATGAAACAGCCATTCCGTTCATTGCAATAGCTCCTCTGAAAATTTGATAAGATTTAAGACCCACTTTTTCTTGATGGCCATTCGCCCACATTATTTGATTTACTGCTTTAGTGGCATTTATGGAAAAGAAAATTTTTTCTTCTTTACTAAACTCACCAGCCCCCGCGCATGCTACAAACCCAGTTTCAAAATCACCCAAGGCTAAGTAACCACCTAAATTTTTATACGAGCCCGAAGGAAGCAGATCAGCGGCAATTTTCATGATACGTGTTAATTCAGACAAGTAAAAACATTTATTTACCATTTTGTTAAAATTTTCCAAAGTATTCATTTTTCTCCTTTTTTAAAGTTCCAAATTATTTATTGTCCCTATTTCATCATAAAAAATAGTATAAGTCAATGAATTGCTGAACTATTAGCACCGTGTTAAGATGAAGCTATTATATGCCAAAATCCAGCTCAAAAAAGCCCGAATTTCTCAGCAATTTGAATAAAGCCCAATTAGAGGCCGTCACTCATGACAGCGGACCGATGTTAATCGTTGCCGGTGCCGGTACGGGTAAAACAACGGTTTTAATTAATCGGCTCGCCTATTTGATTCAGGAAAAAAATATCCATCCGGAACAAATTCTCTTAACCACCTTTACGGAAAAAGGCGCGGCGGAACTTGAAGAACGCGCCGACAAATTACTCCCCTATGGATACGTTAATTTGTGGATTTCAACCTTCCACGGTTTTGGCGAAAGGATCTTGCGCGATCATGCCCTTGATATCGGCTTATCCCCGGCTTTCAAGGTTTTGAATACGACTGAACAATGGATGTTTATCCGTAAGCATCTTGATGAATTTAATTTCGATTATTATAAGCCGCTCGGCGACCCGACCAAATTCATTCATGAAATCATCAAACTTTTTTCCCGACTCAAAGATGAAAACATAAGCACTGATGCCTATCTTGCTTTAGCCGAATCACTTAAAGCAAATTCGGATAAAATAATCAGCTCTGATGATGAAGCGGACGGTTTGGATGCTCAAAGAATCAGTGAACTTGCCAACGGCTATCATGTCTATAACCGCCTCTTAATCAAGGAGGGCTTTTTGGATTTCGGAGATCTGATACGATATACGATTAAGTTATTTGAAGAACGACCTAATATTCTAAAACGCTATCGCGAACAGTTTAGATATATCATGGTCGATGAATTTCAAGATACCAATACAATCCAATACGAACTCGTTAAACTTCTGGCGGCGCCGGACAACAATTTGGTCGCGGTCGGTGACGACGATCAAAGTATTTATCGATTCCGAGGCGCTTCTTTGTCTAACATCATGCAATTCAAAGATGATTTTCCAAAAGCCAAAGAAGTCGTCTTAACCGAAAACTATCGTTCGGGTCAAAAAATACTTGATCATGCCTATACTTTTATTTCCCATAACAACCCCAATCGCTTGGAAGCCAAACTGAAACTGAATAAAAAGCTAACTTCCAAAATAAAGAACAAAGGCGAAGCTGAATATTTTTTCTTTGATACTGAATTTGAGGAAACCAAGACCGTCGCCGATATGATTCGCGAATTGCACGATAAAAAGAAGTCGGAAAGCTGGGCCGATATAGCGATTCTCGTCCGTGCCAATGATACGGCCGATAAATTCGTCAAAGAATTAACGCGTCAAAACATACCAAACCATTTTGTCTCCCTCAAAGGGCTATACTATAAGCCGGTGATTCTTGATTCATTGGCCTACCTAAAATTATTGGATG
The DNA here is from genome assembly GCA_002344425.1 of Candidatus Falkowbacteria bacterium UBA2355. Classification (GTDB taxonomy): domain Bacteria; phylum Patescibacteriota; class Patescibacteriia; order Patescibacteriales; family Patescibacteriaceae; genus Patescibacterium. Next base: position 59,455 of record DDTV01000037.1, on the reverse strand, counting down.
ATTACCATGAAACCGCCGCTCTGTATCGGGTTTTGCGATTGCCTCATTTTCGCCTTGAACACGACGACTTGCTAGAACTTAACAAATGGGGACGCAAAAAGATGTGGTCGCTTTATGAGACCTTGCAACATATTGATGCCGTCACCGATATTTCAGAAAAAGGACGCAATAATATAAAGAAATTGCTAGATTCTATCAAGCACCACAGCGCCTTAAGCAAGGACTCCAAGGCCTCTAAAGTCTATCTGCATATTGTCCGAGATTGCCTGCTCGCCTATTTAGACCAAGATAAAGATCAGGAATCTTTCTCTTTCCTGAACCAGTTTTACGCGAAAATAAAAAATTTCGAAGCGAGCGACGAGCACGGCAGTCTCAAAGATTTTCTTGCTTTAATTAATTTGGAAATGGAAGCCGGTGAAACCGGCGGCTTGCGTTTCAATTATGACGATGCCGATACGGTTAAAATCATGACGGCCCATGCCGCCAAAGGTCAAGAATTCTCTTATGTCTTTATTGTTAATCTGGTTGACAGAAAATTTCCCGTCGATAATCGCGGCGACAAACTGCCAATTCCCGAACAACTCGGCGTAATTAAAACCCAAGGCAAGGAAGCGCACCTTGAAGAAGAGCGGCGTCTTTTCTATGTCGCAATGACCAGAGCAAAGCAAGGTTTGTTCGCCACCGGAGCGCGCGATTACGGAGGACTGCGCGACAAAAAAGCGTCTCGTTTCGTTGAAGAAGCCGAATTGCCCAGCACCTTGACTCAAGCGGCGGCAAAAAGCGAATTGGAGCGAGACTTAGAGTCAATCGATACCGTGCCGCAAAGAATCCAATTTGCTCTGCCGGAAAAATTCTCCTTCTCTCAACTAAAAACCTTTGAACGTTGTCCTTGGGAATATAAATTCATCTACATACTTAAAATGCCGGAAGAAGATACTCCTTATTTTACCTTTGGACGCGTCATTCACAATTGCTTGCGCCAGTTTCTTTTGCCGCTTTTAGATGAAGCTTGGCGCCAACCAAGTTTGTTCAAGGGCGACAAAGCTGAAAATATCGATTTGAGCCTTAAGCGCTTATTGGCTCTCTATGAAGAATATTGGATTGATTCCGGCTATGAAAACCGCCAACAGGCTGATGATTATCGGGCGCGCGGTAAAAAAATGCTGAGCAGTCTACATGCTCAAGTAGACAAAGAAGCTCCCAAAATAAAATTTTTGGAAAAGAAGTTTTCCCTTCCCTTGGGCAGTGAAACCTTAACCGGCACAATCGATCGAGTTGATGACCTTGGAGATGGAACCTATGAAATAATAGATTATAAAACCGGCGAGAAACCAAAGAACTTCGGCTATGAAAATAAACAGCAGTTGCTTTTATATCAAGCCGCGCTGGAAGAAGTTTTCGGCCTCAAAGTTTCTAAATTGACTTTCTATTATTTGAAAAATGACGAGATGGTCAGCTTTACTGCAAAAGATGGCGAGGTTGAGAAGGTAAAGCAAAAAATGCTCGACTTGATAAATAAAATAAGACATTTCGACTTTACCCCGCGCGCCGCAATTATGTGTCAAAACTGCCCTTATAAAAAACTTTGTGAATTTACGCAGATTTAAGGAAGCAGTATAATATACTTATGACTCTAAAAACCTACCTTGCTTTAATGATTATTGCCACGCTCGTCGCCTGGCTCGGCTTTGGTATAGTAGTTTTGATGGTTGACCCGCAAAGCAGCAATTGGCTTGGCATTGTTTTGTTCTATGTTACACTTATAATGGCGGTTACCGGAACGGGTTCAATCATCGGTTTTATCATCCGCTTCCTTTTTCTAAAACACGAGCTGATCGTACGTTCCGTCCTAGTCGCCTTCAGACAGGGGTTTTTCGCCGCCATCTTGATCAGCGCCTTGCTCTTTATATTTTCTCGCGATATTTTCAGCTGGCTGAATCTCGGACTTTTAATCGTCTGTTTGACGGCTCTGGAATTTTTACTTTTAAGTCTTGAATCGGACCGCCTGCGGTCAAAATAATTTATGTCTTTTTTTTCTTCTTGGTTTGCCAAAAAAACCAAAACCACCCGCTTTCCTAAGGTTGTTGTCGGCAAGATTGTCGACATCGAAGCTCATCCCAATGCCGATCGCCTGCGCTTAACAACGGTTGATATCGGTCGCCGCTTGAAAATCGTCTGCGGCGCTCCCAACATTGCTATCGGGCAATTAGTTCCGGTAGCTTTGGTCGGCGCAACCTTGCCGACCGGCGCCGTTATCCAACAGGCCGCCATTCGCGGCGTTGATTCCGAAGGCATGCTCTGCGCCGCTGATGAACTCGGCGTCGGTGACGATCATTCCGGCATCATAGTTTTTGAAGAGGCCCGCATCGGCGAACCAATCGACGAATATATTAAACATTAAAATCATATGCAATTCATTTCCAACAGCCAAGACATACTTTTTCTAGTTTTAGCTCTCTGCGCTTTATGGTTAACCGCCTTTCTCGCTTGGTTTTTATACTATGCGATAATGACTTTCAAGCAAACCTATCAAGTCATTCATAAAGTTAAAGAAAAAATCACTTCAACCGCCTCTTATTTAGAAATTGCTTTTACCGGCTTGCGCAAAGCGATTGAATTGTTCTCTTCATCAGACGAAGAAAAAAAATCAAAACGCAAACGTTAAGCCGATTGACCGCAAACCTTCTTTATGGTATCATATGATGGTTTGCAAATTGTTATAAAGCTAATTATATTAGTAATAACATAAAACGGATAGCGGTAAGTTTACTGTTATCTTTGCTAAAATTGATCATCCACACAAAGAGGTTCATAACCGCTTTTTTTGTTATCATACTGGTAAAGCCGCTGGCTTGGGCGGGACAGCTTGTTTTTGACAAACTTTTGGTGCCGGCTTACCGACTCTATGTTTTAGCCGGAAAAAAAATTTCTTCTCCGCACGACGTGCCGGGAACTTCCCGCTTGGCGCATTTCCTGCACGGCCGTTTGACGATTCATATGCTGGTTGTGGCTATTGCTATAGTTATAGCCCTTTCGAATTTGATTTTTGATGCCGGTGTTGTTTCGTCTGACGAATTAGTTGGCAAAACCAAACTTTCGCTTTTAATTAATGAAGGCTCGGTCGAAGACGAACAATTAATTGAAGACTACCCCAACCTTGAAGTAGCTAAGTTGGAAAGGCGTTTAGCTCATGAGCATGCCGTGGTTGAACCAACTTATTCTCTTTTTACCAAAGAAACTCCGCCTGAGGCCGCTCCGGAAAAAGCTCCGGCGCGCACCGGTACCATTGTTTACACCGTTCAAACCGGCGATACCATCAGCGGCATTGCCGGACGCTTCGGCATCAGCATCAATACGATTCTTTGGGAAAACGATCTGCGAGCGACCAGCTTGATTAAACCGGGCAATCAGTTGCGCATCCTGCCCTCCTCGGGTGTAACCCATACGGTCAGCCGCGGACAAACTTTGGGACAAATCGCCCGACTTTATGATATTGAAGAGTCATCAATCTTAGAAACCAACGGTTTATCCAATCCCAATCAAATCGCCGCCGGAGCAAAATTATTGATTCCGGGAGGCAGCCAATTGGCCAGCGCAACGCCCGCGCAAAGCGTCAGTCGTCAGGTTACCACTGGTTTGAAACAAATTATAACTGATAAGAAGCCATCTTCGGTTATTCCTTCGGGCGGTAGAATGGTTTGGCCGACTGCCGGTTATCGCATAACGCAATACTATTCTTGGCGTCATACCGGCGTCGATATCGCCAACAAAATCGGTACGCCGATTTATGCGGCTGATGCCGGCGTAGTTACTACCGTCGGTTATAACCGAGGCGGTTACGGCAACCAAATCGTCATTGACCATGGCGGCGGCAAACAAACCCGTTATGCTCACTTATCATCTTTTGACGTCCGAGTTGGCAACCGTGTCACCAAGGGTCAATATATCGGCGGCATGGGCTCGACCGGACGATCGACCGGCTCACACTTGCACTTTGAGGTAATGATCAACGGCGCGCGTTACAACCCGTTGAACTATGTCAGATAATAAGTTATTTTTAAAGTATGAAATTCATTATAGGTCTTATCATGGTCGTGGTCGGCGCCTTAATTACCATTAAATCCGAAAAGCTTCTGGAGTTTTTCGGAAGAATTGATTTTTTTGAAGATAAATTGGGGACTTCCGGCGGCTCTCGCCTCGGCTATAAATTAATCGGGCTCTTGATTTTTTTCCTGGGAATGCTTACTATGACCGGATTGATTGGCGGTTTCCTGCAATTTGTCCTTTCTCCCTTGCTCAAATGGAGCAACCCCGAACTATAATACAATACTTGGGCCCTTAGCTCATTTGGTAGAGCACCGCGTTTGCAACGCGGGGGTGACCGGTTCGAGCCCGGTAGGGTCCACAAAATATGGTATAATATAAATGGCTCTTAGAGTACCTTAACAAAACAAAGGTCGACCCCTTATTTTAAAAACATTTTCATTCATATGAATAAAATGACTCCTCTCGGCAACGTAGCTTTTATACTAGTTGTCATCGGCGCCCTTAACTGGGGCTTGGTCGGCATTTTCAATTTCGACCTGGTTGCCTTTTTATTGGGCGATATGAGCACTTTGGCTCGTATCGTTTACGCCTTGGTCGGCCTAAGCGGTCTTTACATGATCGTCAACGCCGCCAAGAAGAATTAGTTTTCGGTTCTAAAACCCCGTCTCTCCGCCAATCGGCGGACGGACGGGGTTTTTTATGTATGATATAATGAGCTTATTATGAGCCCTAAAAAGAAGCCAAAATTCCTAATTATCGATGGTCATGCCTTAATCCACCGCAGTTTTCATGCCCTGCCTTTAAGCATGCGTACAACCAGCGGCGAGCCGGTTAATGCCGTCTACGGCTTTGCTTCATTTTTGCTTAAGGCCATTAAAGACTTGAAGCCGGATATGATTGCCTTGGCGCTTGATGAAAAAGGTCATAATTTCAGGCACGAGACTTATTCCGATTATAAGGCCCACCGAGTTAAGGCGCCGGACGATCTTTATGCTCAAATTCCCCGCGTCAAAGAATTAGCGGAAACTTTGAACATTCCAACTTTCCAAATCGGAGGCTGCGAGGCTGATGACGTAATTGGAACCTTGGTTACAAAAGTCAAAAACGCCGAAAAAATAATTGTTACCGGAGACCTTGATACCCTACAGCTGGTCGATAGCCATACCAAAATTTATACAATGAGCCGAGGTCTTTTGGACACCGTTGTTTACGACGAATCGGCCGTCCGTGACCGCTTCGGATTGGAAGTTGATCAAATGGTGGAATATAAAGCTTTGCGCGGCGACCCGAGCGACAATATTCCCGGAGTCAAAGGTATTGGAGAAAAAACCGCCATTGAACTTCTGCGCGACTTCGGCACGGTTGAAAAATTATATAAAAATATAAACTCCAAAAAAATCAGCGATCGAATACGCCAACTGTTAATTGATCATAAGACCGAAGCGCTGATGAGCCATGACTTGGCGACTATCCGGCGCGATATAAAACTCGATATCGATGAAGAAAAATTAAAATTCGGCGGTTTTGATCGCGATCAAGCCCTAAAATTATTTCAAGAACTTGAATTCCGCTCTCTTATTCCTCGTCTCTTAGCGCTTGAAACCGGCGGGAAAAAGGCTACGGCCGAACGTACGCTTGAAAGGACCGACGGAAAATTCAAACGTAATGACTCGACTTTGAAATACACCCTTATCAGCGATGATAAGGCTTTCGAGGCTTTTTTAAAAAAATTAAAACTGCAAAAACGCTTTGCCTTTGATACTGAAACAAGCGATCTTGATCCCTTTACCTCTGATTTGCTCGGCGCGAGTTTCAGTTGGAAGGCCGGCGAAGCTTATTTTGTTTCCCTGCGCCAAGCCTCGCTTAACATCAAGCCTAAAAACGATTTGTTAAGTTGGAACAAACAATCAAGCAATAAACCTCATCCTTGGCTTCTTAAGCTAAAAAGCATTATGGAAGACAAGGCGGTTAAAAAAGTCGGCCACAACGTCAAGTTCGATATTAAGATACTAAAACAATTCGGCATTGATGTCGCTGGGGCTGGTTTCGACACTATGATCGCCGCCTATGTCCTTAACCCCGGTAACCGCCAATACAGCCTCGATGCCTTGGCAATGCATTATCTTCAATTTGAAAAAATCAGTTCGAGTGAATTGCTCGGACAAGGCAAAACAAAATTGGAATTTTCAACGGTTCCAGTTGAGCGGCTCGGCTCTTATGCCTGTGAAGATGCGGATATAACCTTCCGTCTATTTACCATACTTGAAAAGGAATTAAAAAAACAAAAATTAAATGATTTGTTCAAACGAATTGAAATGCCGCTGACCGACTGTTTAATCGATATGGAACTTAGCGGCATCGGCCTTGATACTGCCTTCTTCGCCGAACTTGATAAAGAGCTTGATAAGGAAATTTCTAAAATAGAAAAATCCATCTGGAAACTTTGCGACATGCAATTTAATATTGCTTCGCCCAAGCAAATGCAAGAGGTGCTTTTCAATAAGCTAAAAATTTCCACTGCCGGATTATCTAGAACCAAAACCGGAATTTCCACCGGCGCCGAAGAATTATTGAAATTAAAGGGCGCTCATCCGGTCATTGATTTGATTCTAACTTATCGAGAATTAAGCAAATTATCATCAACTTATGTTAAAACTTTGCCACTGCTCGTCAATCCCGTCACCAAGCGCGTTCATACGACTTTCAATCAAACAATCGCCGCGACCGGAAGACTGTCATCAGTTGATCCGAATCTGCAAAATATTCCGATTCGCACTCAAATGGGAAGGAAAATTAGACATGGTTTTATTCCGCGCAAAGGCTATGAATTATTGAGCCTTGATTATTCGCAAATTGAATTGCGTATTGCCGCCCATCTTTCTAAGGACAAGGGGCTGATTGAAGCTTTTAAAAAGAATCAAGATATTCACACGGTTACGGCGGCCGCCATCAATCAAATTAAGCTTGATAAAGTCACGCCGGAATTGCGCCGCAAAGCCAAAGCGGTGAATTTCGGCATTCTTTACGGCCAAGGTCCCCACGGCCTAGCTCAGACAGCCGATATTCCCTATGAGGAAGCCCGGGCTTTTATCGACGGCTATTTTGCCGCCTATGGCAATGTCCGAACCTATATTGACTCGACCCTTGAGAAAGCTCGACGTGACGGCTATGTTGAAACTATCTTCGGTCGCAAGCGCTATTTGCCTGAAATTAATGCGCAAAATGCCATGATTCGCAAAGGTGCCGAACGAATGGCGGTTAACGCCCCGATTCAAGGCTCTAATGCCGATATAATCAAGCTTGCCATGATTGAAATAAAGAAAATGCTTGATATTTCATATCCGAAGACCGTCGCTATGCTCTTACAAGTCCATGATGAATTGGTCTTCGAGGCCGAACCCAAAGTGATTGATGAAGTTGTTCCCAAACTCAAGCGGCTGATGGAAAATGTTATAAAATTATCCGTACCGGTGGTTGTCGAAGCCAAACGTGGAAAAAATTGGGAAGTAATGAAAAAAATATGACGCTCAAGCAACTCAATCAAGAAACTATCGCCCTAATCGGCTTAGGCGCCGAGCATTATGCTCTGCTCGATTATTTATTGTCTAAAAAAATTACGGCGCCGATTACCGTTTTTGAAAAACAAAGCAAAGCTGAGTTGCAAAAACGCTTTCCTAAAATTAAAAAATGGCAGAATGTAAAATGGGAACATGATACCCGCTCAATTGAACATTTGAGTAAATTTTCTTTGATTCTTAAATCGCCCGGAGCGCATTTCAATTCTTCACTACGTCGCGCTTTAAACAAAAAATCAGTCACGCTGATTTCTCCGATGGAATTATTTATGCAATTATCTCCGAGCCAAAACATAATCGGCGTTACCGGCACCAAGGGCAAGGGCACGACTGCCAGTTTAATCTATCAAATCCTTAAAGCCGGCCGGAAGCGAGTTTGGCTCGGCGGCAATATCGGCGTAGCGCCTTTTTCTTTTATTTCAAAAATCAAAAAAACCGACTGGCTGGTTCTCGAGCTTTCGAGCTTTCAACTTGAGGACATGAAGACCAGCCCCAAAATTGCCGTTTTAACCAATTTCGGGCCGGAACATTTGAAGCCGGCCGACCCTAATAATCCGAATTATCATCCGACCCTAAGTCATTACTGGAAATCAAAATTAAAAATCTCCGACGCTCAAAGAAAAAGCGATTTGTTTATCGTCAACTATAAACTCAAATCCAAAATAAAAAAAACCGCCGGCAAATTGCTTTATTTTAAAACATCTAAATTACCGACCGCTTTGCCGGGTCAACACAACAAAGAAAATATTGCCGCGGCTGAATTAGCCGCTAAAGCCGCAGGCACTCCTCCTAAAGTCATCGCCACGGCGGTAAAGAATTTCAAAGGCCTCGAACATCGCTTGGAATTAATCGGCAAAAAAAAAGGGCTTACTTATTACAATGACAGCTTTGCGACTGTGCCCGATTCGACGATTACCGCGCTGGCTTCTTTTGATCAACCGATTATTCTTCTGGCCGGCGGGGCTGACAAAGGATCAAACTTCAATAAACTAGCCAGCTTAATTAAGCGTCGAGTAAAATTTATTGTCCTATTCAAGGGACAAGGTACGAATCGTCTCTTAACAGCTTTGAAAAAAGTTAATTGGCCTAAAAAAAATACTGTCGTTACCGACAGCATGTCCAAAGCCTTAAGGGCCGCCGAGGAAAAAGCCACCTCCGGCGACATTATTCTTTTATCGCCGGCCTGTGCTAGCTTCGGCGTGTTCAAAAACTATAAAGATCGCGGCCAGCAATTTAAGCAGGGCTTTCGTCTTCGCTAAGCGCCGCTAAAGTCAGAGGCGTCAGAGAAGTTATCTCTAAATCGGTCATGCAATTAGCACAGGTCACTAAATCGTGCTCATATGCTTCGTCATCGACGATGACGTCGCTATGGCACAAAGGGCACACGGCAGTGGTCATAGGTTAGTTAATAAACAATACCTATATTATAGCTTATATCCGCGATTATGCCTAAGAGTCGGACAATAGCCCATCAAAAAACGGATAACCAGGAGGGTAGTTAACCGTCTTACCTCCTAGGCACGAGCGCGAATATAAAAAACGGATGGTTATAGAATAACACATCCGTTTATGCTGTCAATAACTAAAAACTAAGAAAGTTTTTCACTGGCCAGCAATCCTTCAACCCTGACCTTGTCTCCGTAACGTTCGGTCGAAGTCTTTATTATTTTGACCAATTCATCCTTGGTTTTTGGCTCTTCTGCCGCGACTAAGATTAAGAAAGGATTTTCAGAATCAATGCGCGGACCGAAGGCATGATCACCCGTACCTATGCTGGTTAAGATGTCGGCCTCGGCGCCAATATATTCTTTTCCGGCAAATGAAGCCGCCTGGGAAATAAACATATTGGGCATACCTTCAAACAAAGAAGGATGAAAGCGTCCCGTTGCATCAACTACTATCCCCCGTTCATGATGAAGCGGATTAACAAATTCCTCAACTCCGATATGACGATACTCCAAACCGTATTGAGCCGCTTTTTTCATCGTCCAGTCCTTGGTAAAGTCTTCAGCATTATCAATACCTGCCGGAACAGTTCCCGCTGCCTGGGCTTTGGCAAAAGCCAACTTGCCCGCACCGCATTCACTGTGGCTGGTTAAGACTCTTAGGCTGGGATTTTGTTCGATCATGGCTTTGAATTCAGCGTCGGACAATAAAATTCCGGAACCGGCGATTGAAAGCTCATTGCCATGATGCGGACAGCGTCCATCGGAACATTGAATTTCATAGGGAGCCACCGCCCTGTCGGGACTATATTGACTCTCTATTATTGAATGAGGCGCTTGGCCCTTTCTCAATTGGCTAATAAAAAAAGACTCGTTTGATTTCTCCCACAATAAATCTAAGGAATTGTCTTTTTTCAAATTTGTTTCTTTTAACATGCGTGAATTTAATTTTTGTTATTGGATTATTGTTTAAATGAACTATTTATTGATCTATTTTTATTTTTCTCCAACGCTTCAAGGCGTGTGTTCGCGCGGTTTCCCGTTCGATCAAAGCGCTTAGGCGTGCAAACTCAACATCGTCTTGATCTTGAGCTTGCTTCTTAAGCGCTTCGGCGCGCTGATGCGCGGCTTCAATCGCGGCTTCGTCCATTTCCGCGGCGCGTTCCGCTGAGTCGGCCAAAATAACGACCTTATCGGCTAAAACTTCGACCAAACCGCCGGATACGGCCATTACATCGCGACCACCGTCTTCCAAAACCGCTTCGATAACTCCGGTTTTTAGCAAAGAAACCAAGGGAACATGCATAGGCAAAACCGTAATTTCACCCTCAACTGTCGGAATTGAAACTTGCCGAACGCTCGCCTTTAAAACGACCCGTTCGGGCGTAACGATTTCAAATTTAAAAAAATTAAGGGCTTGTGACATAAGGAGTTTAATTGACTTCGTCGATTGTGCCTTTCATGTAGAAATCATTTTCATTCTTGCCATCATGCAAACCGTCAAGAATTTCGGCAAAACCGCGCACCGTGTCAGCTAAGCTGACATATTTTCCGCTACGGCCGGTAAAGGTTTCAGCAACGAAAAATGGCTGGGAAAGAAAACGTTGAATTTTTCTGGCTCGGGTAACGGTTAATTTGTCTTCGCTTGATAATTCTTCCATACCGAGAATGGCGATGATGTCCTGCAAATCCTTATAGCGCTGTAAAATGCGCTGTACGCCGCGAGCAACTCGATAGTGCTCCTCGCCGACAATAGTTGGATCCAAAATCGTCGAAGAAGAATCGAGCGGGTCAACCGCCGGATAAATACCTAATTCAGTCAAGGCGCGGGATAGAACAACGGTTGAATCAAGGTGAGCAAAAGTCGTTGCCGGAGCCGGGTCGGTCAAGTCGTCAGCCGGAACATAAACGGCCTGAATAGAAGTAATTGAACCGTCATTGGTTGAAGTAATGCGTTCTTGCAGTTTGCCCATTTCAGTAGCCAAGGTAGGTTGATAGCCTACGGCCGATGGCAAACGTCCGAGCAGGGCTGAAACTTCAGCGCCGGCCTGTGTGAAACGGAAAATATTATCGACGAAGAAAAGAACGTCTTGTTTTTGTTCATCGCGGAAATATTCGGCCATGCACAAACCGGTCAAAGCGACACGAGCGCGCGCTCCCGGCGGTTCGTTCATTTGTCCGAAGACCATGGCTAATTTATCTATAACCTTGGCGTCCTTCATTTCGTGATATAAGTCGTTGCCTTCGCGCGTACGTTCTCCGACGCCTGCGAAAACCGAAACTCCGCCGTGGGCTTTGGCGATATTGTTGATCAATTCTTGAATAACAACGGTTTTGCCGACACCGGCGCCGCCGAAAAGACCGACTTTACCGCCTTTTAAAATAGGACAAATCAAATCGATAACTTTAATTCCGGTTTCAAGAATTTCCGCTCGCGTCGATTGTTCAGTCAATTTAGGAGCCGGTCGATGAATCGGATATTTCTTTTTTGCGGTCACCGGCTCTCCGCCGTCAATCACTTCGCCTAGAACATTGAAAATTCGACCGAGAGTTTCCGGTCCGACCGGCGCACTGATCGGAGCCAAAGTATCGCTGACCAAATCGCCGCGTTTTAAACCGTCGGTGGTACCCATAGCTACGGCTCGAACAGTATTGGCTCCGATGTGAGCCGCAACTTCTAAGGTTAAAAGTTCGCCGTTATTATCAGCCGTCAGCGCCGAGTTCAAAGCCGGTAATTGATTTTCAAAAGCTATGTCGACGACGACACCGACAACTTGCTTAACAACTCCTTGATGTTTGTGTACTGTCATAATAAAAAATTAATTAAGCGCGGCGACGCCGGCCGTAATCTCGGCAATTTCAGCGGTAATGGCCGACTGCCGGGCTTTATTGTAAGAAAGCGTCAATTCAATACCTAAATCCGTAGCGGCTTGAGTCGCTTGGTGCATGGCGGCCATACGAGCGCTATGTTCTGAAGCCAGCGATTCAAGCAAGGCTTGATAAAGTTGAATTTCAAGCAAGCGCGGAACAACTGCCGCCAAAACCACTTCAGCGCCAGGCTCAAACAGGTATTCAAAATTATAAAGTCCGCGCTGACTATGTTTGGCGGCTTTGGCTTCAATAAAACTCTGGCTAGAACCGACACGGTCTTCCGAATCTATAATGCCCAACTCCTTATCTTCTGAATCGGCGACTACCGGCAGTAGTTGTTTAAGGCGAGGCGTCTGCTTAGCGGCATTGACGAAGTCGGTATAGGCGACAAAAACGCGGTCATACTTGCCGCTCAAAAAACCGTCACTAGCTAAGCGCGCGATTGGCAAAACCGCCGCGGAATCAAGACCGGTTTCCGGATAAGGGAATTGCGCGGCAATCGTATAATGAGCCGACAAATTTTCTCCCTTTTTACCGATTAAAATAATATCGGTTGGAATCGAAACATCGCTTTGGCGCACTAAGCTCAGCAAGGAAGAATTGAAGCCGCCGCACAATCCCCGATCTGAAGTTATGACTATCAAAGCTTGGCGTTTGATCTGCGTTCTATTTTCCAATAGCGGATGGGTCGCGCCCGCTGAACCGCGGGTTAAATTAAGCAAGGTTTCCCAGCTCAAATTAGCATAACTGCGCGTTGCCAAAGTAGCGTCAACAGCTTTGCGCATTTTAGAAGCCGCCACCATTTCCATAGCGCGGGTAATTTTTTTAGTATTGCCAATCGACTTGATGCGTCGTTGAATGTCTTTGCTATTTGCCATAACTCAACTTGAAATCGGAAACGATTCTGGCTAATTCTTTTTCTATTTGTTCGGTCAAATCTCCTCCCGAGACGATTGCCGCCAAAGTTTTTGCTTCATTGGCCTTGGCATAAGCTCGTAAAGCGCTTTCAAAGACTTGAATTTCATCAACGGCAACATCATCCATATGGCCGTTCAATAATGACCAAAAAACCAAAACCTGTTCATCAACTCCCAAGGGCGCGTATTGGCCCTGTTTAAAGACTTCATACAAACGCTTGCCGCGTTCCAGTTTGTTTTTAGTGTCTTCATCCAAGTCTGATCCGAATTGAGCAAAGGCGGCCAATTCTCGATATTGGGCCGCTTCCAAACGAATTTTACCGGCGACTTTTTTCATAGCCTTAATCTGAGCCGCTGAACCAACGCGCGATACCGAGAGACCGGCGTTAATAGCCGGACGGTTGCCCTGATAAAACAAATCAGGTTCCAAATATATTTGTCCGTCGGTAATCGAAATAACGTTAGTCGGAATATAGGCGGAAACGTCTCCGGCCTGAGTTTCAATAATCGGCAAAGCGGTAATCGAGCCTCCGCCGTAATCTTTATTTAATTTACAAGCGCGCTCCAATAAGCGTGAGTGCAGGTAAAAAACATCGCCCGGATAAGCTTCTCTTCCCGGAGGACGTCGTAATAGCAAAGCGATTTCGCGGTAAGCAACAGCGTGTTTGGACAAATCATCATAAACAATCAAAACATCCTTGCCTTTATCTAGGAAATATTCCCCCATCGCGCAACCGGCGTATGGCGCAAAATACAATTGAGGCGCAGGAGCTGAAGCACCGGCCAAAACGACGGTAGTGTACTCAAGTGCTCCGGCCGCTTCCAGTTTGGCGAGAATACCGGCGATCTTAGATTCTTTTTGTCCGATTGCAACATATATGCAAATAACATCTTTGCCTTTTTGATTCAAAATCGTATCAATGGCAATGGCGGTTTTACCGAGCTGACGGTCGCCGATAATTAATTCGCGCTGACCCCGTCCAATCGGAATCATAGCGTCAATGGCCTTGATACCGGTTTGCAAAGGTGTATTGACCGATTGTCGAGTAATAACTCCCGGAGCAATTTTTTCAACCGGATAATGCGCATCGGCGGTAATGGCGCCCTTGCCATCAAGCGGTTCGCCCAAAGGATTAACAACGCGTCCGATTAAACCTTGTCCGACCGGAACTTCTAAAATACGTCCGGTCGCTCTGACTTCAGCGCCTTCGGCAATCAACTGATAATCGCCGAGCAAGACGGCGCCGACCGAATCTTCTTCCAAATTCAAAGCTACGCCGGAGATAAAACCGCTATCTGTTTTGAATTCAAGCATTTCCGACATGCGGACCGAGGCCAAGCCGGCGACCAAGGCAATACCGTCGCTGACTTTTAATACATGACCGACGGTCAATTCGCGCGCCTTAGGTTTAAAATCGCTAATGCGCTCTTTAATCTGTTCAACAATAAAATCTTTGGTTTTTGACATATTATTCTTTAATGCGAGCCGCCAAACCGGACACGCGGTCGGCCAAACTCAAATCGATTATTGAATCTTCATAAGCAATGATAGCGCCGCCCAGAATATCTTCATCAATCACTTCATTCCAAACCACGGTTTGTCCCTGGCTGCGTTTAAGCACCAAACTCTCAGCTTCTTTGAGCGCGGTCTTGGACAAGGGGCGAGCGCTGGTAATCGTAGCGCGGACAATGCCTTCGCTGGCATCGCTCAAATTTTCAAATTCGGCGATAATCGACTTGGCTTGGGACAAAGCATTGTTTGACTTCAATTCATTGAACAAGCGATCAACCGCCAATTTCGCTTCTGGCTTAGTGGCTTTGGCAGTTACTTCGAACAAAGCCTTGGCATAATGACGAGCTGAAATCGGCATATTATTTATGGTCTTTAATAATTTTAGCCAACAACTTGTCGTCAGCTCCCTTGGTCATTTTTTCACCAAGAATCTTATGCCAGCTCGCTTCAATCAAATCGGCGACTTCGGCGCGAATCTCTTTCAAGGTCGCGGCTTTTTCGTTTTGCATGCGGGCTTTTTCTCGATTAATCAGCACGCCAATTTCTTCCTTGGCTTTATCAATCAACTCTGTCTTGCGCAAATCCGCTTTGCGGTTTGCTTCATTCAAAACCGCGACCGCTTCTTTTTTGGCTTCGGCGATGAGCGCCGCTTGTTCGGCCTTGGTTTTAGCTAAGCGCTCTTCAATCTCGCGCGCTTCTTCTAAACTCTTGGCGATAGTCGCACTGCGCGCGCCGACAGTTTTGAAAAGCGGCTTGAAAATCAAAAAATATAAAATCAAAAAGACTACGGCAAAGTTAACCAACTGCGCGATAAGCAGTTTAAGATCGATATGAAAAGCGGAAATTAATGAATCCATAAATCTAGTGTCATTCCCCGGCTTGACCGGGGAATCTCACCAGATCCCCCGCTTTCGCGGAGGATGACAGGTGTGACTTATTTAATGCTAAAAGCGATAACCAAAGCGTAAATGGCGACGGCTTCGGCGAAAGCGCAGGCCAAAAGCATCGGCACCAAAATCTTGCCGGCGGCTTCCGGATTGCGGCCGATTGATTCCATGGCCTTAGCACCGATAAAACCGATGCCGAGAGCCGGACCGATCGAACCGAGACCGATGGCGATGGCTTTGGCGAGCATGACGTTTTCCATAGCGTTTAAAAATTAATTAACAAAATTGATTTGGACACTAATGTTCTTCAGCACTCGTGCTGATGGACACATAAATCAAAACCAATATAGCAAAGATAAGAGCCTGAATCAAGCCGACAATGACTTCTAAAAACAGAAAAGGAATAGGAATCGCAAAGGCCATAATGGCTGACATCGAGGCCAGCAAAACTTCACCCGCAAAAATGTTTCCAAAGAGACGGAAAGACAGACTCGCCACCTTGGCGACTTCGCCAATGATCTCAACTAAACCGACAAAGGCCTTAATCGGGTTAACCAGCAAAATCGAAGGGTCCTTTAAAACTTTTTTCGGAATTTCTAGAAAAGCTTTGATATTGATGAACTTGTTCAAATAAGTCCAAGCCCCAACGGCAACCACTCCGAAAATATGGGAAGCGACTACGGCCAAGCTGGCAAGGGCCAAAGTCGTATTCAAATCGGCTGTTCCGCCGCGCAAAAAAGGAACGAAAATTTCATGGCCGTCTTCGACGATGTTTTTACCGATTGAACCGACGCCGGGGATAATGCCGAGCCAATTGTTTACCAAAATCAAAAAAAAGAAAGCCAATACAAAGGGAGCGAATTTGACCGAACGCTCGCGCGAGCCGGTCACGGCATCAAAAATTCCCAAAAAATATTCAACCGCCATTTCAATGATGTTTTGCAATTTACCAGGCACCGTTTTCAAAGAAGCGCGGAAGCTTACTCCGAGAACTAAAATGACAAATAAGGCAATCCAAGATGTAAAGAGCGAATTCGTCACTTCAAAATGCCCGATTTCGAAAATCGGTTCGGCGTAAAGGGTGTGCTCATGCGTAGTTTCGGTCTGGACCTCGTGTCCGACTTCGGGAACTTCAGTCATACTATTTGGTAAATCTCTTCATTTCTTTCCTTGCCTGAATCACTAAGCCGACCATAGAAATAAGAAAGGCGACGCCGATGACGATAAAAAACCATTTCGGCTCGCTATCATATTTTCTGTCCAGCCAGCGGCCGAACAAGGTTCCGGCAATCAACGGCAACAACACCCAGCCGGATAAGCGGCTGAAGATGGACAATGATTCTTGCCACCAAGGTTGCTTTAACATATCGGGAAAAATAAAAACAAGGGCGGTATTCCCTGGTTTTTTCCACAGAAGTCCAATGGGCTCCCACTACGGATTGTATAGTAAAAAGAGGCTAAAGTCAACAGCTTCGCGAACTAGATTTTGAACAGCCGTTTGGCATTGGCTGTCGTAAATTCAGCCACTTTTTCAACACTGACTCCCCTGATTTCAGCCATCCGCTCAGCCACGAATTTGACCAGCACCGGTTCATTGCGTTTGCCGCGGTGCGGTTCGGGCGTCATAAAGGGAGAATCGGTTTCAATCATCAACTTATCTTCAGGGACTTTGCGGATAAGATCGTCCCAACGCTGACTGAAAGTTATCAGGCCGGTAAAGGAGATAATCAAACCGAGTTTAAAATATTCCCAAGCCAAGTTTTCATCGCCGGAAAAACAATGTAAAACACCCCAAGGCCGATCTTTTGGAATCAACTCCTTATGTGTCTTGCGGAACTCAGTGAGCAGAGGCAGCATATCGTCGTGCGCCTGACGGCAGTGGATTATGACCGGCAAATCGACGCGGCGCGCCAATTCAAGCTGTTTATAAAAAACTTCTTTCTGTATTTTTTTCTTGCCTTCGATATCGGAATCAAGTTCTCGCCAAGAATAATCAAGTCCGATTTCTCCAATGGCTACCGTCTTGGGAAATTTGGTCAACATTGAAAACATGTCGTAAGAAAAAGGCTCATCATAAACTTCGGTTGGATGAGCGCCAATGGCGGCATAAACTCCGGTCTGATAACGGTTGGCGATATCAATGGCGCGTTTTGATGATTTATAATCCGTGCCGGGAATAATTACAAAAGTATCTTCATTCAAGGCGCGCTTAACCACCGCATCGGCGTCAGCGGCAAAAGCCTCCATGTTGACATGGCCATGTGTGTCGATTAATTGCATATCAGATAAAAGATTGGAGTCGTCCGAAAATCTCCGGCAAGAAAGGCGCTAAAATTTTTGAAGCTTTTACCAGCCAAGGGGCAACGGTCGAACCCTCAATCCAATTGGCCAAAGGAAAGGCGGCCGGGGCATGTTTGGTTAAAATATAAGCCGCAATACCAAGCGATAAAATTCCCTCTATCAAACCAAAGGCCAAACCAAGCAAACGATTAACCGTCTTCAGGAAGGGAATGATAGAAATAAGATTGAAAACCTGTTCCAGCAAAGTAACCAACCAACTAATCAAACGGCTGATAATCGAAAAGCACAGTATAAAAACAATGATTTTCCCAATCTCCGGAGAACCGGGCAAAAAGCGGTCGAGATATTCGAAAACCGGCAGATAAATTTTAGAGGCGACATAGGCGCCGACAATCAAGCCGATTAAATCGCCGATAACGCGGATTAAGCCGAAGAAAAAACCATACCAGGCAAAACCGGCCAAGATAATAATGATTGTTATATCAAACCAAGACATAATTTAAATTTGCTCTTTTCTTTCACGAACATATTTGGTCCACTCCTCGGCGATTTCAACAAAAATTTTGAAAGGCGCCTCGATAATGAAATCCAAGACGAAAACAAAAACATTGATACGGGAAAATTTAGTGCTGAGCCATTTGCCGGTGGCGACTATCGGGGTCGAAAAGAAATCAAGAATAAAGCGGAAAATTGTATCGCGCGATTCAACAACAATCCATTCTTTGGCGCCGCGGCGGATGCGAATAATGAAAAAACTGACAAAGGCCAGGAAGAAGAGGAAAATAACGGTCGAAACCCAGCTGAAGTTAACCGCTTCCAACAACCAAACGATTGCTCCGAAAGAAATGAAGAAGGTAATGGTATAAATTAAGCCGAAGATGAAATTCATCACCTTGTTGCGGCCAATGGCTTTGCGCAAAACTATCGGTTCGGTTTTCTGTTTTTCATTAAAGACAATTTCTTCAATGCCGGCGATGATACGCTTGGTATTGTCTTCGCCCGGCAAACGGGTCACCGCAACGGCAAAGAAGAGCAGAACGGCCGGCATGGAAATGTTAATCGCCAAAATAGCCGGGTTGATAATCTCACCAAAGAGATTGGCGGCCGGAATTTCCAAAAGCACGGCAAAAATGGACTTTGTCAAAAGTATATAAATGATACTGCGCCAGGCAGAACGCCATAATTTTGTTTTGGCGCTGGCATAGCGCCGAGCGCAGGCCTGTTTGATACGGCGCGGAAAAGCTTTGGGATCATCGAAAAATTCATCATAAACAATAACCGGATCCTCCGAGACAACCTCTTTGAGAATATTAAAGTAAACCGTATAGCCGCCGACAACTCGGCTCAAAGGGCTTAACAAAGGATGGGCAAGCTCTTCTCGAATTAATTTGTGCAAGGCGGTAATATTCTTGGAGATGCGCTTGATTGTTTCCAAATCGGCGCTCTTCCATTCACCGTGGAAATAACGCATTAAAATCAACGACAACATTTCATCATCGTATTTCATGAGATGACGATGGATTGAGAGATAAAGCTGGATCGGCAATTCACGCTCGTAAGCCGACATTGAAGGCGGCAACTCCAAACGTTTTTCCAGCAAAGCGTACATCACCGATACCAAAGTAGTGGAAACTTCGTCCGGACTAATCAATTCTTCTATTTCGGCCGCGGCCAAACCAACCAACCAATTGGTCAAGTCGATACGACCTGAAAATTCCGCTCCGCTAGCGGCGGCGCCGAAAAAATTAACGCTGGAAGCGGCTTCGCTGGTCGCCAAACGGCGCAAAAGCAAATACTTTTCGATTATCCCGGCGACTTCGCCAATCTTGGTTTCCGGCAAAGTATTATTCGGCAAATAGCCGGCGCGAATCAACTCCACCAAAAGATGGCGAGCAGTCTCATTGACGTCCGTTCCGTTAAGTTTGATTGGACTTTCTATTAAAAGTTGTCGCTTAATGATGCGGGCGATAGCGTCCTTGCGTAGAAGATGTTCTTCTCGATAATGTACGGCGTTGCGGATCTTTTCATAATAAAAAGACATTTTCGAAATCAAATCCGAAACCGCCAAACGCGAGACTGAATCATCAAGAACGGCCGAGGCTCCGCTTTGCTCGCGATACATGGCCTTGAAAATCTTTTTTGCGCCCGGACTGACCGTTAATAAAGGCGTTTCTTGAGGTTTATGGAGAATTGAAGCAGACATAAGGTTATTTATATTCTACGCTCCAGTGTCCGTTTTCGCAAACTAGCCGACCGGGCAAATTAAAGCCCGAAGCGCGGCGATGCCCGCCGCCGCCCAAGGCCCGAGCTAGACGATTCAAATCAATATCATCCCGAGACGTACGCAAACTTCCCCAAACCATTCCGTTCTCATTGCGCAGAATCAAACTGACGGCCGCTTCTTTGATGCTTGAAATAAAACCGGCAATACCTTGAATACTGTCATAATCCGCGCCGGAATTTTTCAAATCATCTTCGTTTAAAACCGTAAAGGCCAAATTATAGCGCGGATTAAGTTGTAAGCGAGACAAGGCGATTCCCCAAAGCTTCAAAGAGCCGAGAGTTTTGGTGCGCATTGTTTGATCGCTTAAGCGGGACAAATTCGCGCCTTGGCTCAAAATCGAAGAAGCCGCCGCCAAAGTATCCGGCGTCGCCGTCGGATGGATGAAATTCGCCGTATCGGTAATAATGCCCGTCAACAATGCCTGTGCCATGGTCGGACTGACTTTTAAATCGGCCGCGGCCGCGAGTCGAAACAAAATTTCAGTGGTCGAAGCGGCTTCGGTCAAACGCAATTCCAAATCAGAGGCTCCTTCCAAGGAAGGATGATGGTCGATCTCAATAAAAAATTGTTGCTTTGAACGATTGGCGATTTCTTTGGCTAAATTTGTGCGGCTGACCGAACCGCAATCCAAGCTGACTATAAGATCAAAGTCGGCCATCGACAGGGAATTTTTATCGGTAATTATATTTGAAAAGCCGGGTAAGAATTCAAGGCTCTTAGGCAGAGGGCCGGCACAATAAAGCGTCGCAACCTTGCCAAAGCTAGCAAGCAGTTCTCCGAAAAAACCGAGTGAACCCAAGGCATCGCCATCCGGATTAATGTGCGTAACCGCTAAAACACGTTCGGCCGCCTTGAGACGGTCGATAACTTGCTGATAAATGACTGCTGTGGAATCGCTCATGAAGGATCTTTGAGAAGATTATCAATCGCCGTAACATTCGAAGGACCCTGATCAAAGTGCCAGACGAAAATCGGCATATGATGGAATTTTAAACGTTTGCGCAAATCATGCGCCAGCTCACCCGATATATGACGCAATTTTTCCAAAGCCGTTCCGGCTAAACGCTCAGGTAAAACCGAAACGAAAACTTTTGCTTCGTGCAAATCCGGCGAACAACGCACTTCGCTGACCGTTACGAGCGCTCCGGGCAAGTCGAGTTGACGATTTAAAGAAAGCGCCAATTCCTGGCGCAAGAGACTGTTGATTTGATCGACGCGTGACATATTAACCTACTTTTTTAATAGTTTGCTTTTCTTCATAGCACAACAAAATATCGCCGACTTCGACGACTGGAGCGCCTTCAAAACGCAAACCGCACTCTTGATTAGTTTCAACCGAGGGAACGTCTTGTTTGCCGGCCTGCAAGCTCGCCAAGTTGCCGGTAGAAATTATTTCCTCGCCGCGCTTTACTTCTAGCTTAGTATTGACCTTGATAACGCCGTCAAGGACGCGGCCGCCGAGAATCTGGACCTTGGCTTCAGTGCGGAAAACCGCCGCGACCTTAAGCCGGCCGAGATCAACTCTTTCAATTTCCGGTTTGACAAGCTCTTGAATTTTAACCTTGATGTCGTTGATCAAGTCATAAATAACCTTATACAAAGCGACGGTAATGCCTTTGTCGCGCGCCAATTCTTCGGCGCTCGGAGCGATTCGAACATTAAAACCGACCAGCATGGCGTTATTGGTTTCAGCGCGGACAATATCGCCTTCACTGATATTGCCCAAACCCTTGGAGATAATATTGACGCGAACGCCCTGGCTGTCGATTTTCGACAAAGAATTTTCAATCGCTTCACCCGAACCGAGAGTATCGCTCTTAACAATCAAATTGATAACCGGTCCGTCGGAATTTTCATTGTTGTCATTAGCCGCATTGGCGCTTTGATTGGAAAGTGAACGGCCTTTTTGTTTGACTCTTTCGCCTTCGCCGACTTCGAGAACGTCGCCGACCTCGGGAACAAACTTCAAACCGTTTAATTTTACCGGCATGCCCGGAATCGCCTGGCTGACAATCGAACCGGTATGGTCCTTAAGGGAACGGACTTTACCGCAGGCCAAACCATTGAAAGAAATCGGATCACCAACTCGCAAAGTTCCGTTTTGAACCAAGACCGTAGCGATTGGGCCCTCGCCTTTATCAAGACGGGATTCAATGATGGTTCCGACCGCCGGTAATTTTGGATCGGCCTTTAAGCCCTCGGCCACAACATCGGAAACCAATAAAATCATATCGAGCAATTCTTTGACGCCATCGCCGGTTTTAGCCGACAAGGGAACGCAAACTATCTTGCCGCCCCAATCTTCGGGAATGATATTCAGTTGCGAAGACAATTCCTGCTTTACTTTGTCCAAGTTTGCTTCGGGCTTGTCGATTTTGTTAATAGCGACGATAAAAGGAAGTTTGGCCGCCTCGATAATACGATAGGCTTCAACCGTTTGGGGTTTTACGCCGTCATCGGCCGCGACAACCAAAACGGCGATATCGGCAACTTTCGCGCCGCGGTTGCGCATCGCGGTGAAAGCTTCGTGTCCCGGCGTATCGATAAAGGTTACAGCTTTGTCATTATGCGTAATTTGATATGCTCCTATATGCTGTGTAATACCGCCGGCTTCGGTGTCGACGACATTGCTATGTCGAATCGTATCCAATAATTTAGTTTTACCGTGATCGACGTGTCCCATAATAACCACTACCGGTGGGCGGGAAGCTTGAGCGCTCGCATCGCCTTGCGACAATGTCGCTTTAATCTTGTCTTGCGCTGAAGCGGCCGCCTCTTCGCTGGTTTTTTCATCAAGTAAAGAAATTTCAACACCGAGATCGGCGCCGATAATTGCGGCGGTTTCAAAATCGATTTTTTCATTCAAAGAAGTGAAAACATTATTCTTCATCAATTCGCTCAACAGACGGTTCAAAGGCAGTTTCAAAAGCGCGGCAAAATCTTTGACGGTGATAAAGGCCGGAACGCTGGCCTTATCAACCGCCGGCTTAACAACCAGAGCGGCACGACCGGCATCGATTGTTTCTTTCGGGATGCGGCGGGACAAGGTCCCCCAGTTGCGGATAATCTTATTGGCGGTAAAATTATCAATCTTGATTGCCTTTTTGCCGATATCAAAACCGAGCTTGGGGAGGTGTTCCCGAAGATCGTTTGGGTTTATTTTCAGTATGCGCGCCAGTTCGCTGATATTCATAAAAGTTCTTTAAAATTACAATAATTTTAAAGAAAAGTCAATCCTTAATCAGCATTGCGTCACCATAACTGTAAAAACGATATTGTCTTGAAATCGCTTCTTTATAAGCCGCCATAATGGTTTTATGTCCCGCTAAGGCCGAGACAAGCAAGAGGAGGGTGGATTTCGGAAGATGAAAATTGGTAATCAAGGAATCTACAACTTTGAACTTGTAGGGCGGATAGATATAAATATCGGTTGAACCGCTCCAAGCTTTGCCCTTGGCCTTTTTCCAAGCGCTTTCTAAAGCGCGCACCGAGGTCGTCCCGACGGCAATGATCTTTTTCTTTTTTAATTTAGCTTTTGTAATTTCGTCAAAAGTTTTTTGGCTGACGCTCACCCATTCCGGATGCATGATATGCTCTTTAATATTGTCTGTTTTAATCGGCCGAAAAGTTCCTAAGCCGACATGCAGAGTTACGTTAAGAATTGTAATTTTTTTCTTTTTTAGTTCTTTAAGCAAGCGCGGAGTGAAATGCAGGCCGGCGGTCGGCGCGGCGACGGAGCCGTGATCGCGGTTATCGGCATAAACCGTTTGATAACGCTCGGCATCCAATTTCTTACCTGATGATTTTATATACGGCGGCAAGGGAATCAAACCGTAGCGGTTTAAGCGTGACCAGAATAATTTGCCCGAACAATTAAAACGCAGGATGTTTTTAGAAACCACCGTTGCAAAAAATGACTGGCTGAAAATAATTTTTTCTCCGGCGGCGGGAATGTTTTTTCCGATGACTTCCCAGCCCTCTTTTAAAGCTTGCGACAATAGAACTTCCACCTTGCCGCCGGAAGATTTCTTGCCGATTAAGCGCGCGGGTATGACTTTAGAATTATTCAAAACTAAAACATCGCCGGGCTTCAAATAATCTGCGATATCAGAAAATAATTTATGTTCAAATTTTTTAGTGTTTTTCCGAACAACTAAAAGCCGCGCAGAGTCGCGCGGCCGAGCCGGCCTTTGCGCAATCAGCTCCGGCGGCAAATGATAGTCTATTTCGCTCAGCTTCATGTCCCTTGTTGTTTAGTGGTTTCATGCTTCTCGGCGACAAGACGCATCAACATGTCGCGAATATGCTCGGGATGATTGACTTCTTCAAAAAAGAGTTTGTTTTGTTCGCCGGCGGTTTGCACAACTACGTTTCCGTACTTGAAGACTGTCGGGAAAAAACCGTGCGTCTCGCTGGAAACATCTTGAACTCGGCTGAGATGCATTTCAGAAATCGCTCGCGAAAAAAAACCGTTCTGCCGAATATCTATGATTCGCCTGTCGGTAATGACCCAGACATCGAGAAAATAATCAAGCAAGGAGAAAAAGAATAAAAGCCAAATAAACAAAAGATAGGCGCTCGAAGCCAGCAAGAGAAGCGGCCAAACCCAAACCACTTCTATTAAGGAAGGAAATAAAATGTTTACCATGGCGATAACGACAATCGGCAAGGCCAAGAGCAGGGCGAAAAAAATGACCCGCTTGATAGCTATGATAGCGTCGCGATGAATGACCGTTTTAACGCTTTCTCCGGGCAAGGCATCGGGCAAACGATAGGTTGATAACATAGGTTTATTTGAAGGAATTGAAAGAGTTGGACGGAGAAGAACTGAGATTTAAGAAATTGATATTCTCAAAAATCGAAATCTCGCTTTGCCAATCGATTTGATTAAGATAGCCGTAAGAAACATAAGCTATGACAATGACCCCGGCCAAATAAACTATGCCGAGGAAAAAACTGCCGAACATGCGGCTGCCGTAACTTATTAAATGATAAAGCCCCACCAAGCTCAAGGCCGCCCAAACAGCGGCAAAAACAAAATAGGCGTAAAGAAAATATACTAGCGGAAAGGTCATATGGTTTAAAACTTTTGTTGATAATCCCGGCCTAAATGCTTATAGGCGTGCGGCGTTGCCGTACGGCCGCGCGGTGTTCGATCAAGAAAGCCGATTTGCAAAAGATAAGGTTCATAAACTTCTTCAATCGTCGCCAGATCTTCGCCCGTAGCGGCCGCCAAGGTCGCGACGCCGACCGGACCGCCGGAAAATTTATCGATAATGACTTCTAAAATTTTGCGGTCAACGCGATCAAGACCGAGTTGGTCGATTTCCAAAAGATCAAGCGCCGAGTTGCACAGTTCGCCGGTCAATGCGCCGTCGCCCTTTACTTCCGAATAATCGCGCACGCGGCGCAGTAAACGGTTGGCGAGCCGCGGCGTTCGCCGGGCGCGTGAGGCTAAGGCCTCGGTCGCGGCATCATCAAGTTTAACAGATAAAATTCTGGCGCTGCGCCGGATAATTTTATCCAAATCTTCCAGAGTATAAAAATCCAAATGATGCGATACCCCGAAGCGATCGCGCAAAGGCGACGATAAGAGGCTGACTCGGGTTGTCGCTCCGATAATTGTAAAACGCGGCAAATCAATACGCAACATTTTAGCCGACGGACCTTTGCCGATAACGATGTCGAGGGCGAAATCTTCCATAGCCGGATATAAAACCTCTTCAACGGCGCGCGGCAAACGATGGATTTCATCAATGAACAATATATCGCCCGGATTAAGGTTGGTCAGAATCGCCGCCAAATCCCCCGGCTTTTCCAAAGCCGGCCCTGAAGTAATACGCAAAGACGCGCCCAACTCATTGGCAATAACATGCGCCAAAGTTGTTTTGCCAAGTCCCGGTCCACCGTAAAGCAGAACATGGTCAATCGCTTCATTGCGTTGTTTGGCCGCCTTCATCAAAATATCAAGGTTGGCTTTTACTCCGGCCTGACCGATATATTCGGCCAAACTCTGAGGACGCAATGTCTCATCGACAATAGCTTCCTCTTGGGAATTATTTTCAACCAATTCTGGGTCAATCAAACGCGGCATGGATTTAAAAATAAAAAACTAAATAAAGAAAGGCAATCAAACTATAACTGAAAACCATGAACCATTTATTGGACCAACCGATTCCGGAAAAATAAAAGTTGGAAAAAGGCCATAAAATATGAGTTGGGAAAGAATGTCGGCTGTGCGTAAAAATATCAATAACAATATGCAGCCCCCAACCGCAAAAGGCAATCGCCAACCATTGAAAGCCAAAGAGCCATAACAGCAGAAAAACAATTAACCAAATAATCAAGCTGTGGCAGATAAAATACAAACGCATTATATAAGGAGGAAAGAGCGAGTGCGGAGGCTTTTTGAAAAACAAAATCTTGCGCAAAAAAACGCTGTTGAACATACTGCCAAAGGCGACTAAATCGGGCAGAATGCCGAAAGCCGTGGCCAGCAGACGCTGGGAAGTCGGAGCATCTTTAAAAACCAAGTTGGTCAAGAGGGCATGAGAAATAATATCCATATCAGTTCAGGTTCGAATTTTTGAGAAAAGTCCGAACTACGTTCTTAGTATCTTCTGAAAAATCGGCTTGCAAGAGCCAGCGCAAAAATGTCGGATCGCTTTCGGCCACAGAATCGATGGTTCGGTCTTTGAATTTGGAAAAAGCAAAATAAATTTTGCCGTCCTGTCGATAAAACTTTCCTTCGAGGTCGACAAAGTCAAGAATTGTTTCTTCATGCAAGCGTTTTATTTCTTCTTTGCCGTAACGCTTAATCTGTTCGGCAATTATTTCGGCCGTGGCCGCGACATCGCCGGCGGCATCGTGCGCTTCAGCATGTTCTTTGCCGCAATAATGCTTATAGGCGGCCGATAAGGTTCGCGGTTCCATCGCGTGATAAATAACTTTGGCGTCAATAATGTCATTGGGACGAAATTGAAAATCAAAACCGGCGCGAGAAAATTCCTGTTTCAGCAATGGCAAATCATAACGCGCGATATTGAAACCGCTGTAATATGAATCTTTGAAAATTTCAAAAAGCCTGGCCGCTTCTTTTTGAAAGGTTGGCGACTGGGCGACATCGGCATCGCTTATGCCGTGCACGGCGGTTGAGGCGGGAGGAATCGGGCATTCCGGATTTAATAAAAGTGTTTCGCTGCTTATCGTACCGTCCGGTGAATGCTTAAGATAACCGAATTCAACAATCCTGTCCTTAACGACGCTTAATCCGGTCGTTTCAAGGTCAAAGACAATAATAGGTCTGTCTAAACCCAAACTAAGGGCAATATTTTCTTTCATAATTCAAGTATAGCATAGTGCTAAAACCTCGTCGCAGGACAACTTGCCAAGCCGCAAAGGCCATGATAGGATAAAAATCACTTACAAATACATTAATTATTACAAAGTGCTGTCCGCTCCGATGTGAGGATTGAATTGGAAGTTTTATGTCTAAAGTTAGCAAAAAATCAGCAAATCTCCTAAATCTTTCTCTTCTACTCCGGTCTTAAACCGGCTACTTTTGGCTGAATAAAGCTAAAAAACACCAATCCTTAATTCGGACGGCAACGCTCCTACGCGTATGTCGTATCTTTACTATATTATTATCGCGGCCGCGGCTTTTGCCGCCGGCTGGTGGATTCGCAAACAACGTGCCTTATCCGCCGCTAACAGCGCTGAGCTGCGCACTGAAAAAGTGCTGGCTGAAGCCAAAACAAAAGAAAAACAGATAATTCTCGAGGCGCAAGACAAGGCGCTTAAAATCATTGATCAAGCCAAGCAAGAGGCCGAGGGCCAACGTCGCGAAATCAACGAAACTCAAAAACGCCTTGAAGAGCGCGAAAATCTCTTTTCGCAAAAATTGCTTGAACTGCAAGATAAACAGCAGGCGCTTTATGACAAGATTTCCGAGATTGAAGATGCCAAAGAGCGAATAAAGAAAATTCATGACGAACAAACAGCAACGCTTGAAAAGATTGCCGGCTTGAGCCGGGAAGAAGCTGGCGAGCGGTTATTGGAAAGAGTTGAAGAAGAATACAAAGAAGCTGTTGCTTCGCGTATTAAAAAATTAGAAAACGAAGGCTCGGAAGTGATTGAAGAAAAAACTCGTGAATTGGTTAGCGGCGCAATGCAGCGCTTGTCATCCAACTTCATAGCCGAACTAACAACTACGACGCTCGATTTGCCCAACGACGAATTAAAGGGTCGCATCATCGGAAGAGAAGGTCGCAATATCAAATCAATTGAACAATTGACCGGTGTTGAAATTATCGTTGATGATACGCCGGGCGCGATTACCATATCGGGCTTTTCCGGCATCCGCCGTCATATCGCCAAAAAAGCTCTTGAACATTTAATCAAGGACGGCCGTATCCATCCGACCAAGATCGAAGAAGCCGTCGAGCAAGCCAAGCGAGAGTTGGCGCTTGATATTAAGAAAGTCGGCGAAGAAGCTCTCTATGAACTTGGTATTACCGGTTTTGATCCGAAGTTGATTCAAATTATCGGACGCTTGAAATACCGCACCAGCTACGGACAAAACGCTTTGAAGCACGCCGTTGAAGTCGCTCATCTTTGCGGATTACTAGCCGAACAACTCGGCGCCGATGTTTCAACCGCTAAAAAAGGCGGCTTACTGCATGATATCGGCAAGGCCGTCGACCACGAAGTTAAAGGAACCCATCCGGAAATCGGCGGACAGATTGCTCGCAAATTCGGCCTTTCTGAAGCGATTATTGCCCCGATTGAACATCACCATGATGATAATCCAAAGGACATCATTACGGTTATCGTCAAAGTGGCTGACGCTATCTCCTCGGCTCGACCCGGCGCTCGTCACGATAGCTTTGAACAGTATGTTCAGCGCTTGGAAGAATTGGAAAAAATCACGACTTCCTTTGAAGGCGTCGACAAAGTTTACGCTATCCAAGCCGGCCGTGAAATTCGCGTCTTTGTTAATGCAGAACAGGTCAGCGACATGAGAGCTCATGAGCTGGCGCGCGACATTGCCAAAAAAATCGAAACTGAATTGAAATATCCCGGCGAAATCAAGGTTAACCTCTTGCGCGAAACGCGCGTTATAGAATACGCACGATAATGTCAAAACCCTTATCGATTATTTTTATCGGCGATATCGTCGGCAAGTTGGGCCGCCGTGCGGTTGCTGAAATTGTTCCGAAATGGCGCGAGCAATATCAGCCTGATTTAATCATCGCTAACGGTGAGAATATGGCGCATGGCAAAGGCATTACCTTACTGTCCGCCAAAGAAGTTCTTGCCTCAGGTATTGATTGGCTGACTAGCGGAGATCATTGTTTTGATCAAAACAGCTCAATCAAGGAATGCTATGAAAGCGCTTTGCCAATTCTGCGGCCGGCCAATTATGCTGATGAGGCGCCGGGCAAAGGCTATGCGGAAATTAAAGTAGGTGATCAGGAAATTCTATTGATCAATTTGATTGGCCGCTCATTCATGCCCCGTCATTACAATTGTCCCTTTAGAACTGCTGAGAAAATTCTTAACGGCTTTACAGGTAAAAAGTTTTCTGCTATAATAATAGATATTCATGCTGAAACTACCGCCGAGAAAATAGCCCTGCGCCATTTTCTTAACGGTAAAGCCAGCGCTCTTCTCGGGACTCATACCCATGTACCGACTGCCGATAATCAAATTACTGAAAAAGGCACCGGTTACATTACTGATGTAGGCATGTGCGGCGACGCCGATGGAGTTATCGGCGTTCAAGCCGAAGCAATCATAGCCTCCTTTCTGACTCAGACAAAAGTCGGCCATACATTGGCTGATAAGGGACGAGCTCAAATTTGCGCCGTCCGATTGTCGATAGACCCCGTGACGGGCCGCTGTCTTGAAATTGCTCAACTAAAAGAGTTTATCGAATTCACATCATAATTATTGTGCTTATGCGTTTGTTGCGCCGCTGGCGTGCCGCTTCCCCGGCCTCTTCTAAAAATATCGACCAGAGCATTGTTTTGCATCTCTCAAAATCCCGTATTCCGGGATTGCGTCAGCTTAAATATGCCGGACGTTTTTTGTCTCCGCTTGAACGCGGCGCTCTTTACCTCTGTCTCTTAGTCGCCCTTGGCTCTTTGATATTCATGGCTGTGGTATTTTACAAAAACAACGTCGAGCTCGTACCGAGCGACGGCGGCCGTTATGTCGAGGGAATTATCGGCAATCCGCAATATATCAATCCGCTTTATGCCTCGCTTAATGACGCTGATGCCGATATCGAACGTTTGGTTTTTTCGCGTCTCTTTACCCGTAATGCCAAAGGCGAAGCAATCGGCGATTTAGCGCAAAGCTATGAAGTGTCTGCTGACGGCAAAACTTATACCATACATCTAAAAGACGCACTGTGGCATAACGGCGACCCGCTAACCTCCGACGATGTCATCATGACTTTTAATTTGATTCAAAATCCGGATTATAAATCAGCTTTGCGCGGACGCTTTATGGGAATCACGATTTCCAAACTAGATGATAAAACGCTTAGCTTCACTCTAAGCGAAGCATATCGCAATTTTGTACGCTTGTTGGATTTCGGCATTATGCCCTCGGCTTTTTGGCAGGCGGTCAATGCGCAAACCATGCCCTTGGCTGAACTGAACATTAAGCCGATTGGTTCAGGTCCCTACCGTTTTAAAACTTTAACCAAGAGCAAGGCCGGTACGATTCGTTCTTATACATTGGAGCGCAACGAATCATATTACGGATCCAAGGCTCACTTGGAAGAAATAACTTTTAAATTCTTTGCCAGCGCCGAAGAGATGGTTGCCAGTCTTAATAACGGACAGCTCAACGGCATTTCTTATGTTGACCAAGCCAGCGGTTCCACCATCGTCGCAAAAAATTCATTGGAATATCACCGCTCGGCTTTAAACGATCTTAACGCCGTGTTCTTTAATCTTAAAAGCAAGAATTTAGTGGCTGACAAAAACA
This sequence comes from Candidatus Falkowbacteria bacterium UBA2355, assembly GCA_002344425.1. Lineage (GTDB taxonomy): Bacteria > Patescibacteriota > Patescibacteriia > Patescibacteriales > Patescibacteriaceae > Patescibacterium. Next base: position 28,617 of record DDTV01000037.1, on the reverse strand, counting down.
TTCGTCAGGCGCTCGCTTTGGCCATCGACCAAACTTCGATTGCCGAAGCGGCGGCCGGACCCTGGGCTTTGCCCGCCCGCAGTTTGACGCCCGCTTCAACTCCTGGCGCCAAAGATGTTTTTCAAACCGATAAAACCAAAGCCGAACAATTGTTAGATCAATCGGGTTGGAGCAAAAACGGTTCTGTTCGCAGCAAAGACGGCAAAGAACTGACTATCAATCTTTTGGCTCCGGAAAGCTATAAGACTGCCGCTGAAGCGGTTTTAAAAAGCTGGGAAGGTCTTGGCGTCAAAACGCAACTGACGCTTCAATCTGTTGAGGAAATAGAAAAGAACGCCTTGGCTAACAAAAACTTTGACGCTCTGCTCTACGCCGTCACTGTTACCGGCGCTGATCCTTTCTTGGTTTGGCGTTCAAGCAGCGAGGCGAATCTAAGCGCTTGGTCTAGAACCGATGTCGACCAATGGCTGACTGAGGCGCGCTTGCTTAATGACTCCGCGCAGGCGGCTAAACGTTATGAGGCTTTTTTGGCTGTTGCCGCCGACGATGTTCCCCTGATACCGCTTTATTGGCGGGCCTATGTTTATCCGCAAAATAAAAAAATCAAAGGTTTTGCATTGAATGAATTAGAGGATTCGGCCGAACGTTTTTCCAATGTGACCGACTGGTACATCAACGTCAATCGTCGACTCAAATAAAAATTGCCGAAGTGGCGAAACTGGTAGACGCGCAGCGTTCAGGTCGCTGTGAAGGCAACTTCGTGAGGGTTCAAGTCCCTCCTTCGGCACTAATTTTCGCTAAAGCTACGATTAGCCAGCGATATCTTATAAATTAATTTATTATTCTGAATATCATTCAGAAACTTATTACTTATGATCACAAAATATAAGAATACCAAGCAGCAGCGCTACAGTCGCCCCAAAGGCAAAGGCGCGCCGACTGCTCGACCGCGCCCGGTTTCAGCCGCGCCAGCGGTTAAAAATTTCGGCGACAGTCGCAACAAATTGCGCATCATTCCAATTGGCGGTTGCGAAGAAGTCGGCCGCAATATGACGATCTTCGAACATAATAACGATATCGTCATCCTTGATATGGGATTGCAATTCCCAGAAGAGGATCAGATGGGAATCGATTATATCATTCCTAATATTGAATATCTCAAAGGCAAAGAAAAGAATATCCGCGGCGTTATCTTCAGTCACGGCCACTTGGACCATATCGGCGCCGCGCCGATCTTGCTTGAGAAACTCGGCAACCCGCCGATTGTCGGCCGTAATTTGACCCTGGCTATGGTCAAACACCGCGTTGAAGACTATAAGCCAAACAGCTCAAAAAAACTTAAGACTATTTTGATTAAAAGTTTGAATGATAGAATTGTGCTCGGCTCTTTTAGGGTCAGCTTCTTCCAAATCGAACACTCGATTATGGATGCGGTTGGCGTAATTCTATCAACCCCTGAAGCCACGGTTATTCATCCGGGAGACTGGACTATGGAACGCGCGCCGGACGGACGTCCTCTGGTCGATTACTCACATTTGGCAAAACTACCGCGCCCGACCGTTCTTATGCTCGAATCGCTCGGCGTTGTTTCGCACAAACCGAGTCCAACTTCAGAAGAGCTTAAAAAGAACCTGACTGCTTTAATTTCTAAGGCACCGGGCCGAGTTATTATTGGCACCTTCTCTTCGCAAGTCGAACGGGTTGGCTGGATTATTCAAATCGCCGAAATGCTCGGTAAGAAAGTGGCACTTGACGGCTATAGTATGAAAACCAATATTGAAATAGCCCGCGAATTGGGTTATATAAAATGCCGTAAAGAAACGATTATTAAGGCCGATCAGATTCATAATTTCCCCGAAAATAAAGTAGTCGTTATCTGCCCCGGTGCGCAAGGCGAAGAAAATTCCGCCTTAACCCGTATTACCCAAGGCAGTCACCGACATATCAAAATCAAAAAGAACGATACGATTATTTTCTCTTCCTCGGTTATTCCGGGCAATGAAAGAACAATTCAGCGTCTTAAGGACAATCTTTATCGCCAATGCGACAATGTCATTCATGGCAATTTGATGGATATTCACATTTCCGGTCATGGCACCAAAGACGATATTGCCTATATGTTGAAAACCGTTCAGCCGGATTATTACATTCCGGTTTACGCCAATCACTACATGCTCAAAGAAGCTGAGAAATTGGCGCAGGGACTAGGCTTTAATCCGAAGCGCATCTTTGTTCCGGATAATGGTTCGGTTATTACCTTTGACCGCCAAGGCGGCCAATTAACCAAAGAAAAGGTTCCGGCCAACTACGTTTTTGTTGACGGCATGGGCGTGACTGATTCTTCCAACGATGTTGTTCTGCGCGATCGCAAGATGATGTCCGAAGACGGAATGGTCGTCGTTATTACAACCATCGACTCTAAGACCGGAGATTTAATCGGCTCACCCGATATTATTTCCCGCGGCTTCGTTCATATGAAAGAAAATCAAGACTTAATCCAAAAGACGCGACAGAAAATAAAGATGATTATCAAGGGTCGGCCAATGCCCCAACCCGGCGTTACCGAAGATGATTATGTTAAAAACAAAATTAGAACCGACATCGGCCAATTCCTTTTCCAGCAGACTAAACGCAAACCGATGTTATTGCCCGTAGTTATTAGAGTGTAATTAAAAAGAAGGCGCATGCTCTAGCATGCGCCTTCTTTTTTTTATTTACATAATGTTACCGAAAACCCGTTCTAACTTACTGCTTGGCGCTTTATTGCCGATTAACTGCGTGAAGAGTGATACCCAAGCGGTTGTTTGAACAACTGTTAAAATCGAACCGCCGATAACGACAACGGCAATCGAAATCAGGACGCCGAGCACGAGTACGGCCAGGAAGATCGGGAAAGAGCCAAAAACAACGCTCAAAATATACAACAAGGCGACCGGAATGGCCATAATCATAACCGCTAAAATAATAGCCAAAGAACCGATAATGCTGATAGCAAAGAGTATAAAGGTCATTTCAAGACTGACCAGCCAATTATCGCGGAACAACTTCCAGCCGGCGACAATTGATGACCCCATAGAGTGATTCTTTAAAACTATGAAGGCGATGGCGTATTTGGTAATAAAAGCCAATGTCAAAGCAACCGCTAATAGAACAATAAATATAATGAAATAAAGCAAAGACATCGCGACGCTCAGATTTCCTGGAGTAGCGATTGGAGCAATCGTCACTAAGGCCAAGAGATAAACCAAGGCCCGCACAATAACATTAACTCCGAGCAATTGCCAAAAATGTTTGCGGCCTTCTTTAAAGCCGGTCGAGGTATCGTGCTTTCGTTCGGTAGCCGAGGGCAAACGCGATCCATTGGCCAAAGCTTTTTGAGCATTGTTGACCAAGGCTCCCTGAGAAACCACCGACAACCAAAGCAAAGCTATAAATAAGGCGACTAAAACCAACAATACGACCAATAAGGAAATCGTGGAGCCGGTATCGGTCTTTAGCAATTCCAACATATTGCCCCAGGCGCGCGGACTGAATATTCCGGTTTGAGCCCAGCGTTCCCAATCATAAAGGGTTGCGCCTTGGCGGTTGGTAAAACGATTAATAAGTTCAATTTCAAAATTACTGGCCAACAAAGTCGCAAACAAACCGAAAACCCACAAGTATTTGTGTTTCCAAGCAATGATAAATGATTGCCGGACTATTGAACGATATAATGACATAGGCAATTGGTTAAAATATTCTGCCTACATTATACCACAAAAAAGCCTCCCAGCGGGAGGCTTTAGGCGGACATGAGCTGGCTGAACTCTTCTTGTTCAATAGTTTCCTGCTTTAATAAGAGTTGCGCGGTCTTTTCCAATTCGGCTTTATGTTGCTTAAGGATCAATTCGGCGCGGCGCCGGCCTTCGCTTATAAAGCCGGTAATTTCGGCGTCGATTGCCTCAGCGGCTTTTTCACTATAATCTCTTTGTTCATGTATTTCCCGGCCCAAGAAAATCATTTCTTCCTTTTCTCCGTAAGTGCGGGGACCAAGTTTATCAGACATGCCGAAATCAGTTACCAACCGACGCGCCAAGGCCGTAGCTCGGCGCAAATCAGAAGTCGCGCCCGTAGTCACGTCGCCGAAAATCATACTTTCCGCCAAATACCCGCCCAACAGAACGGCGATTTCATCAAGGAAGTATTCTTTTGTCTGCAAATGACGATCCTCGCTAGGCAATTTCAAAGTATAGCCGCCGGCACGACCGCGCGAAATAATTGAAACTTTATGGACCGGATCAGCATTGGGCAAAAAGTGAGCCAGAACGGCATGGCCCGCTTCGTGATAGGCCGTTACTTCTTTTTCTTTCGGAGTCAGAATGCGCGACTTGCGCTCAGGACCAAGCATAACCTTTTCAATCGCTTCCATCAACTCAATCATATCAATGATTTTTTTATTGTGGCGAGCCGCCAAAATGGCACCCTCATTTAAAACATTGGCCAAATCGGCTCCGGAAAAACCAGGAGTTCTTTCGGCGATTTTACGCAAAACAACATCTTTAGCCAAAGGCTTTTTGCGCGCGTGGATTTCTAAAATTGCTTCGCGATCGGCAATATCAGGTTCATCCAAAACTACTTGGCGGTCAAAGCGGCCGGGTCGCATCAAAGCCGGATCAAGAACGTCCGGCCGGTTGGTCGCGGCCATAACAATGACGCCGTCATTAACTTCAAAGCCGTCCATCTCAACCAAGATTTGATTCAAAGTTTGTTCGCGTTCATCATGCGAGCCGCCTAGACCGGCGCCGCGCCGGCGTCCGACTGCATCAATTTCATCTATGAAAATAATGCAGGGAGCGCTCTTTTTTGCGCGCTTGAACAAATCGCGTACTCGCGAAGCGCCGACACCAACGAACATTTCAACGAATTCGGATCCGGAGATGCTAAAAAATGGAACATTGGCTTCGCCGGCTACGGCGCGGGCCAATAAAGTTTTACCCGTACCCGGTGAACCGAGCAATAAAACGCCGCGGGGAATTTTAGCGCCTAGAGCGGTAAACTTCTGCGGTTCGCGTAAAAACTCAACCACTTCGCTCAACTCTTCTTTGGCTTCCTTAACTCCTGCCACGTCGCTGAAACTGACCTTGTCCTTGCCGCCGAGATTGGCTTCGCGAGGCTGTGATTGGCCAAAACTCAAAGCACGGTTATTAGCGCCTTGCGCCGAACGCATCATAAAATAAATCACAACGATAAGCAGTAGTACCGGCAGTAAGATTGGCAAGACGACGGACAAAATAGCTTCAAAGCCCGACGGTTCATCAACACTGATTTGAATAGCGCTGATTTTTTCCGAACTGACACCGAGACTGCTTAAGAGCTCGGTTAGGGGCTGGCCGCTTTCTTTGATGGCGACTTGCTTTCGGCCGTCTTTGAGAGTTACTTCCAGACGATCTTTGACAACGCTGATTTTTTCAATCGAATCTGATTGAGCCTGGGCGGCCAACTGAGCAAAGGCGATTTCTTCCGGTTTTGATTTGGTATTTCCCCAAAGCGAAAGCAGCGTTCCAAGCAAGAGGAACGCTACCAGCATGACAAATAGGTTGCGTAGCAAATTTTTCATATCGAAGGCAGTGTACTACGCCTGACGCTCTTAGTCAAGAAACTTGCGGACGGCGTGGACTTTGTAGGCAACGTAAAAAAGGCTGTAAGCAATCAACAAAATTACCAAGCCGACCAAGAGCCGCAAAACAACATCTGTCCAAACAATCAAAATTGCCAAAACCAGCATGATAATGCCGTTGACAACGAAAACGCGCTGTAAATCCGAAAGCTTACGACGCGCCATGTCTAAAAGATTTGCCATATTAATGAGATTAAATAATTATTTATTATTGTAATTATACCATAATAAAGCAGAGGTCTGCCATGGGCAGACCTCTGCTAAGGAATCTCATTAAAGATTAAGCTTCTTCGGATTTTTCTTCTGTCGCTTCGTCTTTCTTTTCCTTGTCTTCTTTGCTTTTCGACTTGCTCTTACTGGCCTTTTTGTCCTTAACCTTGCCGGGGATGGCAAGTCCGAGACGGTGTTCAACCGGATCAAGCGAAATGATGGTGAAATCAAGCGTCTCGCCAATCTTAAAGACATCTTCTATTTTTTCGCCGGTATTAACACCCAACTGCGAGACGTGAGCCAAACCATGAATATCGGAGTCAAGTTCAACAAACAAACCAAAGGGGTTGATTTTCAAGATGGTTCCCTTAACGGTTTGTCCGACAACGTATTTTTTCTCTACGCCCGCCCATGGATCCGGCAATAGCCGTTTGGCTGAGAGGAAAATTTTAGCGCCTTCAATCGTAATGATCTGCGCTTTAATCATATCGCCAACTTTATAAGCTTCATTGGGATCTTCAATGCGCTGCCAAGCCAATTCGGAAATATGGATCAAGCCTTCGAGGTTGCCCGAGAAATTAACAAAGACGCCGAAGCTAGTAACTGCGATGATGCGGCCTTCAACCGTATCGCCAACTTTGAACTGAGAAATAACGTCTTTCTGTTTTTCCTGCCAAGCGTCTTTTTCAGAGACAACGAGCTTAGCATCCTTCTTATCAAAGGTGATGATTTTTACTTCGGTTTCAGTACCGACCAATGATTTTAATTTTTCTAAAATCTTGGCTTTGTCACCGCCCGAGACGCGCGGATAGTTTTCAGGAGACAACTGCGAAACCGGCAAGAAGGCCGGGATTTGAGCGTAGCTGACCAAGAGTCCGCCGCGGTTGGCGGCGTTAATGCGAACCATGATCGGGCTCTTTTTGGCAAAGGCCTCTTCAAGATCAACCCAAGTCTTTTCTTCGCCGGCATGGCGGAAAGAAAGTTCCAATTCACCGTTTTCATTTTCAACATCGACAACCGTCGCCTCGACTGTATCGCCGATTTTCAAACCGGAATATTCGCCGGCTTCGAAATATAATTCGCGGCCGCGCACGACGCCGATTAAACGGCCGCCGATATCAAGGCGCACTTCGGCTTTTGAAGATGCAATTACCTTGCCCGAAATAGTATCGCCGACCTGAGGAATTTTAAATTCATCATCTTTAACCAAGGTAGCGAACTCGCTTTGATTGAGATTTTTTTCGTCTGACATAATAAAAAAGAAGCATTTAGCCATCAATAGCTCGCCAGAGCCAAGGATGGTTCTGTAGCCGCCGTACCTACAGATTTAGTTAAAGGCGGTATTCGATTTTATTGCTCACTATTTTTATCATAAATCCTTAAAAAAAGCAAGCATCCAAATAAAACATATTAGTGTTGACATTATGCATAGTATATGGTATTATCTATAATCAAAATAAAAATTTTTTTAACTAATGGTTCAAAAGGAAGGTGTTCATTGAAAAACTTAATTATAATATTAATAGCAGTCATATCTTTCTGCGCCTCTGGCTGCTTGAAAGAGAAAGATAAACCACAAGGACTCCGTTTTGACCTTGAAGGATTAAGTCAAGCAGAGGTCAAAAAATTGTTATTGGGCGACTCTGTGCCCAAAGTAATACCGGATCAAAACAATGGGAAATCAATTTTAAGCTGGCTTCCAATTATTAAGGCTGAAATATTTTATTACAAAGCGGATTTAATAATTCAAAATAATGAACTCATTATTGGCAAGCCAAGGAGAGAATCTGTGGTAAAAGATTTAACTGAGCTTTCATGCGTGATGTATATTTTCATGGTTATGATTTTTTGCATAAACCTAATCCAAAAAGATCGTGGTTTCGGGATATTCTTATCTTCAATATTTATCTTTTTCATAATGTCTTTTTTAATCAGCACCTTAAATACACTCTACTGGCAGCCGGCTGTAATCCTTATTGGAGCAATGACTCTTGGCTTACTTGTACGAACAATAATAAAAACAGAAGGGAGGTAAACATGCCAGAAGTTAATTTTTATGTTGATGACGGATCGTACCTTGGCAGAATCAATGGTCATATAGATACGATTAAAAAATACTTAGCCGAAGAACTTTCTTGCTCTGATAGAAAGCTCGAAGCGCATGAAATCACAGTACGTAGTTTTAAAATTGATGGAGGCGATATGATAGCTCCAATCGAGTTAAGCATCAAGGCTCATCATTACTCGGAAAGATTAGAGAGTTCCGACAAGCTTGCTGCGAATATCGCTCAGCGCATAAAAGATATCCTGAGCGTAAAGAAAGTTGAAGCCTGGCTTCAATTAAGCGAAGTTGGTCATAGCTTTAGTTAAAGCTAAAACAATTTTAATAAAAAAGACCGAGAAATAATCACGGTCTTTTTTCTTTTCGTAATTGTCAGCAGTCTAGGTCGCTGGAGCGCATTCGGCGGCATTGCCGGCCGCGGCCGTACCAGTGCCAAAGCCAGGCGCCGGAGTCGCGGCATCAAGCGTCGCTGAGCATTCTTCCGGAGCGTCCTCAAAGGCGGCGCAAATCGTTGCTAGCAATGAAGCTGAATCGCGATTGGATTGAACTTCCTTCCCATTAATGACCAAGGTCGGAGAACCTTGGACGCCATATTTGGTATTTTCAGCATCATGAATGGCAAACTTCGGGAAACTGCCGTTCCAAGTGCTCTTATCATTATAGCTTTCGGTAATCTTGAATTCTTTATCAGCCTTGGCTATACAGCTGGAAATTTTGGATTCATTAATACTGGCCTCTGTACCGCAAGCCGTCGCGTTGCCGCTCTTGGAATAGCAGGTCAGGTAAGAAATTAATTTGGAATCCTCTTCTTTATTAATGCAGTATTGGCGCAACTGTTCATCAACTTCTTTTTTGCCATGCATGGCGTAGTTTACAAACTTAACTTGAATATCGGCCTTATCGCCCAAAGTTTGCATAACCGGCAACATACCCTTCTGCATCTGCAAGCCGTAAGGGCATTCGCTCATAACAAACATTTCGACCACCGGTTTCTTGGTCTTCGGCAAGTCAGCCGGAATAACCGGCGCACTGGCCGCGGCAGTATCCGTTCCTGTGGCAGTTCCATTGGCGACCGCGTCTATATCCATAGCCTGCGGGAAAAACTGTTTACCGTCTTTGGAGATAAAAGATTCAATCTCATTATCGCCGACCTTAACGGCCAACTTATACAGCGCTTTGCTGTAATCCGTTACCGAGGTAACTGTCGCGGTCGTACCGGCGGCTACCAAATTAGTATTTATAAAATTTTCAGCTCTTGCCTTGGCTTCATCAGGCGAAATATTCTTAGCGCCTTTGAAGATATCGCCGCCGAAGTTGGCAACGGCTACAACAGCTAAAATAACGACTACCGCGCCGAGCGCGATCATCAAATTTGATTTGCCATCCAGCCTCTTGGCTTGGCGGCTGGTCGTGGTTTCGTGTTCCATATGATGGGGATTAATAATTAACTTAGTGTCATTATAAAGATTATATCCAGGTAACGCAAGCGACAATATCGCCGGCCTCTTTAAAACGCATCAATCGAACACCCTGCGTGTCTCTGCCCAGTTCGTTAACGGATTTAAAGGGCAATCTAATAACCTGACCCTTGGTTGAAATAATCATCATATCGCGGTCATTCATTGCTTCGGTATTGACGACAAAGGCGTTGGTCAAATCGCCGGTTTTATCGGTTACCTTGGCGGTCTTGATGCCTGATCCGCCGCGGCCCTGAACCTTATACAGATTCAATGGCGTTCGCTTGCCATAGCCATTGGCCATAACTGACAAAACCTGCAATTTCTTTAATTTCTCTTTGTCATCAGAAATTACTCCCATACCGACAACGCTATCGCCTTTCTTCAATCTAATACCCCAAACGCCGGAAGCGTTACGGCCCATTGGCCGAACATCGCTTTCTTTAAAGCGAATCGCTTGTCCCTTTGCGGTGATTAATTGAATTTCATCTTTGCCGCCGGTCGGCTTTGCCCAAATAAGCTTATCTTCCGGACGCATTTTAATAGCAATCAAGCCGGAGCGGCGTACTTTGGAAAATTCTTCCAAAGGAACCTTTTTAACAACGCCGCGTTCGGTGGCAAAGAACAAAAAGGCGCTCTTGGAAATTTTGTCTAAAGGCAGTACGGAGGTGACTTTTTCATCAGAAGGCAATTGCAAGAAATTGACAATGGCTTGACCCTTGGCTGTTCTTTGCGCGGCCGGAATTTCATAGGCCTTGAGCTGAAAGACGCGTCCCTTGGTTGTAAAGAAGAGGATATCATTATGAGTCATGGTCGTAAACAAGAACTCGACCATATCTTCTTCTTTGGTGGTCAGACCGATAACTCCCTTGCCGCCTCGCGCCTGAACTTTGAAGGTATCCGGCGGAATGCGCTTGATATAACCGTCGCGTGTCATCATGACCATCGAGTCTTCATTAGGAACCAAATCTTCAACTGAAAAATCTTTGATGCCATGCTCGACAATGGCCGTACGGCGATCGTCGCCGAATTTTTCAGTCAGCTCTATCAATTCCTGTTTGATAATGCCGAGCAATTTGGCCTTTGATTTCAGAATGCTTTCCAGCTCTTTGATTAAGGCGCGTTTTTCTTTCAATTCGTTTTCAATATTAAGGCGCTCCAAATTGACCAAAGAACCGAGTTTCATTTCGACGATTGCAAAAGCTTGGCGATCGCTTAATTTGAATTTCTTCATCAAATTAAGTTTGGCTTCTTCTCTGTCCTTGGAGGCTTTGATGGTTTTAATAACGGCGTCGATATTGTTCAGAGCGATCATTAAGCCCTCTAAGATATGCGCCCGATCGCGAGCTTTCTCCAATTCGAATTCGGTACGGCGTCGGACGACTTCATCGCGATGCTTAATATATTCCTCTAAGAAGGATTTCAAGTTAAGCACCTTCGGCTGAATACCGTCGACCAAAGCCAACATATTCATATGGAAGGTCTCCTGCAATTGGGTCTGCTTGTAGAGGCTGTTCAAAATCTTTTTCGGGAAGGCGTCTTTTTTCAATTCAATAACAACGCGAACTCCGTCCTTATCGGACTCATCGCGCAAGTCGCGAATGCCTTCTATCTTCTTTTCGCGTACCAAATCCGCAATCTTCTCGACAAGCGCGGCCTTATTAACCTGAAAAGGAATTTCCGTTATAACGATCGAGTATCCGCCCTGTTTAGTTTCAACGACTTCGGCAACTCCGCGCATAACAACTCCGCCCTTGCCCGTCGCGTAAGCGCGCATGATTTCCGAGCGATCGTAAATAATGCCGCCGGTCGGAAAATCCGGACCTTTGACAAAGTTGCCAAGATCTTCAACCGTCGCTTCCGGGTGTTCAATCAAATGGACAATGGCGGCAGAAACTTCGCGCAAGTTATGCGGCGGAATATTAGTTGCCATACCGACGGCAATGCCCATCGAGCCATTCAATAAAAGGTTTGGCAAACGAGCCGGCAAAACGCGCGGCTCTTGTTGCGAGCCGTCGAAGTTCGGAATAAAATCAACTGTCTTCTTTTCAATATCAGATAAAAGTTCCTCGGAAATCGGCGCGAGCTTGGCTTCGGTATAACGCATAGCGGCGGCATTGTCGCCGTCCATCGATCCGAAGTTACCCTGTCCGCGAACCAAGGGATAACGCAAAGAAAAATCTTGAACCATGCGGACCATCGAATCATAAACCGCGCTGTCGCCGTGCGGATGGTATTTACCAAGCACTTCACCGACGACCGTCGCCGACTTGCGGAACTTGGCGCCCGGACGCAAACCAAGACTCCACATCGCGTAAAGAATACGGCGGTGTACCGGCTTCAAGCCGTCACGAACATCAGGCAGGGCGCGCGCAACTATTACGCTCATGGCGTAATCGAGATAGGAACGGCGCATTTCTTCAACAATCGGTTGGGCTTCAACCGTACCGAGGTTGTTGTCAGTTACGATTTCTTCCGGTTCCTTGCTTGCTTTGGGTTTTTCTTTGGCCATACAAAAATTAATTAGGTAAGGTGTTTGGTAAAACGGTCGGGCTGACCGACGGCGTGGCGCTCGGACTTGTTTGTGTCAAAGCTTCGAATTGTTTCAAATCGTCCTTAACTTCGGAAAAAGCGTTTTGCAAATCATCGCGCAAAGCTTTCAAATCTTCAGCATCTTGTCTGGCCTCAGTCTTGGTAGAAAAAGTATCGGGTCCGATAACTTGGCTCAAATTCATAATCCAAGCGCCGACAATAACAACCATAAGAAGACTGATACCGAGCCACATAATCAAGCGCTGATTTTTATCAGCTTGATTCTTCTTTAAGCTGACTTCGCCCAAATGCAAAGAATGGCCATGAGCCACTGAAGGGCCGGCGGGACGCAATGGCAAAGCATGGCTGACCTTGGCCCGCGGTTTGCGAGAGCGGGGCGCTTTGGCTTTTTTAAGGGCGTGACGAGGCATAAATTAAAAAGATAAAACCACCACTTCCATATCGTCTTGCGGCAGTTCTTTTTTGGAGATTTTCAATTTTTCCTCATAGCGAGGTTTGATGGCAATGGCTTTTAAAAACTGGTCCAGCGTACCAAGATCAAATTTCAAACCTGGCACTTTATAATGCATCGGAATAATAATGCGCGGTTCAATTTGATTAATAACCGAAACGGCTTTCTGCGCGTCAATCGTATATACGCCGCCGACGGGAATCAATAATATGTCAGTGCCTTCAAGGCGCTCCAATTGCTTGTCATCCAATTCATGGCCAAGATCGCCGAGATGAGCAATGGAAATATCTTCGATTTCAAATCGATACATGATATTTTCTCCCCGCTCTGAACCTTTGTTGGCATCGTGAAAAGATTGTATGCCGTCGATAAAGACTCCCTTATATTCATATTCTCCGGCCTGCTCAACAAAGGTCGGTTCGCCCTTCACGGCTTCCCGATTATTGTGATCGTCATGATTATGACTGATCGTAACTATATCAGCTTCTAGCCGCGGCAACTTTAAGCCGGTTTTTTCGTTGGAATAAGGGTCGGTAACGACAGTAACGAGATCAGCGCCGACTTTGCCTTGAAGACGAAAAGCGGCGTGTCCCAACCAAGTGATTTGCATGAAATATGGTCTAAAAAATTAAGAAAGATACCTCTCAATTATAGGTCATTTTGAGCCGCTCGTCAATCACTCCAGACTTGATTTTTTTACTAATTTTTGGTTTATTTAGTGTATGTATAATAACGATCAAATGCTCCGCGACTTGGAGCGACTCAATCAGCCGGAAATGCACGCGCCTAAGCGTCGGCCCTTCTTAAAATTCTTACTTTATATCGCAATTTTCTTTGCTTTGATTTTTGCTTTCTTTTTTATCAAGAATTATTTTGCGCCGAGCGCTAAACAAACCTGGGTTGATAAGCTGCCCATCATCGGTACTGTAAAACATTTGGCTGAAAGCGCCGATCGGGAATTAAAAGGCGAAGCCCGCGATCGCATCAATCTTCTGTTATTGGGCGTCGGAGGCAAGGGGCATGACGGCGGACAATTAACCGATACTATTATCGTAGGCAGTGTTAAACCGACGACCGAGCAAGTTGCCATGCTGTCAATTCCTCGCGACTTAGCGATTCCGATTGAAGGCTCTGGCTGGCGAAAAATAAACAACGTCAACGCCTTTGCCGAAATGAGCGAACCGGGTTCCGGCGGCTTGGCCGCTTCGCAGGCCATCGGCGATCTTTTGGATGCGCCGATTGATTATTACTTGCGAGTCGACTTCAAGGGCTTTGAAGAAATCATCGATCAAATCGACGGGGTTGATGTTTATGTTGAAAATGCCTTTGACGATTACAGCTATCCGATTTTAGGCCAGGAAGATAACCCTAATTATTACAGCCGCTATGAACATCTTCATTTTGACGAGGGCTGGCAGCATATGGACGGCGCCTTGGCGCTTAAATACGCACGCAGCCGGCACGGCACCAATGGCGAAGGCTCGGATTTTGCACGAGCTAGACGTCAGCAAAAAATTCTAGAAGCAGTCAAAGAAAAGGCGCTCAAAGCCGGCTTTCTTTTGAACCCCAGAAAAATCAGTTCCATCATCCAAACGGTTGAAGATAATATTTCTACCAACATAAAAGTTTGGGAAATTATAAAACTCTGGTCTTTTGTAAAAGAGATTAAATCCGAAAACATCATCAACAAGGTTTTGGACAATAGCCCGAGCGGCCTCTTGGTCGACGGACGAGGCGACAACGGGGCATATATCTTAAGCCCGCGCTCAGGTGACTTTTCTGAGATACAATATCTTTTTGATCAAATCTTCGGCACTCCAGCAGAACAATCCAGCCCCAGCGCTGGCAAAAAGACTTCGCTAAAGGCCAGCATCAGCGTCTTGAACGGCACTTGGGTTAACGGCTTGGGCGGAAGAAAGGCTTTGGAACTTGAAAGTCTCGGTATGGAAATTATCGAAATCGGAAATTCCAGCCGTAAAAATTTTGAAAAGTCCGTTATATATGATTTGAGTTTCGGCGCCAAACGCGAAGCCTTGCAAAAACTCAAAGAAGAAACAAATGCCAATATCGCGCCGACCTTGCCGGATTGGCTAAAAGAAGAACTGGCTGCGAAAAATGCCGAACGCCGCTCGCAACAACCTGACTTTATTATAATTCTCGGTACCGACGCGGATAAAAATTCCTCGGGTACGGCCAACCCCAATTAAAATGACAAGTCCCAAAGCACCTCTTGTCGTAATTTTCGGACGCACCAACGTCGGAAAATCAACTTTATTCAACTGCTTGATCGAGCGGCACGGCGCGCTGGTTTCCGATATTCCTGGAACGACGCGCGATGCCAATTTAGGCAGTGTGGTTTGGCGCGGCCAAAGCTTCGAACTCGTTGATACCGGCGGGTTTATGGATTTTGATTTCTTGCGCTTAAGAAAAATCAAAGCCGAAACAATAGATGAACACGTTCAAAAGCAAGCCCGCGATTTTATAAAAAAAGCCGATCTGGTGCTTTTCGTGGTTGATGCGCGCGACGGACTTCTGCCCCAAGATAAAACCATGGCCGCAATTATCAAGCGCATTATTCCCGATCAGAAAAAAATCATGGTCATCGCCAATAAGGCGGAAAAAAAATCATTGCAAGCTTCTTCGATTGAATTTATGAAGCTCGGCCTCGGCGAGGTGACCGCCGTGTCGGCCGCGACCGGCGCCGGCACCGGAGATTTGTTAGATGTAATTTATACAAAAATTTCACCCTTGTCTTTATCCGAAGAAAAAGCTCCCGAGAGCAAGGCGGAAAATGTGCTGAAGGTCGCGATTATCGGCAAACCGAATGTCGGCAAATCAAGCTTAATCAACGCCATCCTCGGTTTTCCCCGAGTTATCGTTTCAGCGATTCCGCATACGACCCGCGAACCGCAACGCGAAATCTTTTCTTATAAAAACCGCTCGATTGAATTCGTTGATACGGCCGGCATAACCAAGCACGGACATAAAGTCGACACCCTGGAAAAATTCAGCATGGATAAAAGTTTGGCGGCGGTCAATAAGTCCGACTTGGCGATTTTGGTGCTTGATATTTCCGAACCCCTGACCAAACAAGACGCCCGCTTAATCGAAGAAATTACCGGTCGCCATAAAAGCTTGATTTTTGTCGCCAATAAATGGGATTTGGCCGAGGATCGGGATCCGAAAAAATTCTCCAATTATATTTACGGCGAATTGCCTTTTGCAACTTATGCGCCGATTCAATTCTTGTCGGCCAAAAACCGCGCCCGCATCAATCAACTTTTGGATTTGATTCTTGAAGTCGATGCCCAGCGCCATATTATGCTGCCTGACTCGGCGACCGATCGACTTTTGAGAACGGCCGTTAAGAAACATCGCCCGACCAAGGGCCGCGGCACTAAATATCCGCGCATTTTCGAGTTTAAACAAACAAGCACCAATCCGCCGAGCTTCATGGTGCAAATCGGACCCCGCCAAAGCTTGGCCGATTCCTATTTAAAATTTTTAGAAAATCAATTGCGCGCCAAATTCGGTTTTCTCGGCACGCCGATTTCAATGTGGGTGAAAAAGGGCCGCGATGTGCACGGCTTGCATGATTCATAATATACTATAGTTATGCGTATCATCGTCGGTCTGGGCAACCCAGGACAAAAATACGAGAAAACAAGACACAACTTCGGCTTTATGGCCGTTGATATATTGGCGCGGCGCAAAAACCTAAGCTGGAAAGATAATAAGAAATTCAAAGCCCTGATAGCGGAGGATTCAGACTATATATTAGTAAAGCCATTAACTTTCATGAATGATTCGGGCAAGGCTGTCGTGGGTGTTATGAGATACTCTAAAAGATTACCTTTTGCAGGAATTTTACCTCTTAGAAAAAATATAGATTTAAGTGATTCATTGGTAGTCATTCATGATGAGCTTGATCTTCCCTTCAATACTTTTAAACTTTCGACCAACTCGGGGAGTGCCGGACATAACGGCGTCCAATCGATTATTGATAGTTTGAAAACCAAAAATTTCAAACGTTTGAGACTCGGCGTCGCCAGCCCCGCCAAAGAAAAGATTCCCGGCGATAAGTTTGTTTTGCAACGTTTCACCCCTGAAGAAGAATCTCAATTAAACGCCTTAATAGATAGGGCACTGGCCGAATTATAAAAGTCCTCTGAAAAAACAGAGGACTTTTTATTATAATTGCCGCTTAATTTAACTGGCAATACGATAACCGAAATCTTTGCCGGTCAGCAACTCTTTGCGCCATGTTATTTCCACCTCATCAGGAATCTTATAATAGACTTCCTCGGGAACAGAGGTTTTGAATTTCACTCCACTTTCAAGACTTTCTATTTCTATTTCATATGAGACATGTTCAACTTCCACCGGTGGAGCCAGATAGGTACCGGGCGATTCAACATCAGGTAAAGCACTGAGAATTGGGATGTTTTCCTCTATTCGAGTGGCGCTTAAAAATCTACCCTTACCTTTTAAAACCGGCCCAGCATATTTATTAATCAGAGTCATAACCGGCCAAAAAAGAATGGCGCCGAGAACAAAGGTGATTAATATTATTTGCGGCAAATAATTTGTAATGTGCATTATCACTCCTTATCTTGTTTTGTTTAATTGCCAAATTTATCAGAAAAAATTAAAATTGTCAAGATTTATTCAAACTCCCCGCTCTCTTTGGCTTGTTTTTTATGCAGTAAATCCTGAATAACAACAACTGCCGCAGTCGCCACCGGAATGGACAAGAGGGCACCGATAACTCCGCCGATGGAAAAACCGACCATGATGGCCGCAATGGAAACTATCGGATTGAGTCCGACCGCCTTTTCCATAATCTTGGGAGTCAGGAAATTATTTTCAATCTGTTGAACTATGATATAAAGTATGGCGACAAAAATTGCCAGCGTCGGCGATTGAGTAAAGGCCAAAAAAACCGCCGGAACGCCGCCGAGAAAAGGGCCCAGATAAGGGATGAATTCAGTCAGTCCGGCAATCAGAGCGAGTATCAAAGCGTATTTAACTCCGAGTATGCTCAAGCCCAAATAAGTTAAGGCGAAAATTATCAGACATAGAATCAACTGACCGCGCAACCACAAACCCATTTTGCGTTGAACGCGATTAAAGAGGTCCATGATATATGACTGGTGTTGCTCAGGGGTCAAAGACCAAACCAGCTTACGTACGGCGTTCTCTTCAACAATCATATAAAAGGTAATCACCAAAACTATAATCAAGGAAAAGATGCCGCCGAAGAAGTTAAAAATCGCGGTAAAGGCATTGCCGGCCGCGGCCTGCAAATTCGAAGTGCTGGAGCCCAAGGAATTTTTGATATTATCCAACCAACCATGCGCCGCGGTATAATCGCGGAAGCGTGATAAGAATTCTCCTAAACGGTCAACATAAGTCGGCAAATCGCGCGCCAATTGATTGGCCTGCTCCATGATGGGCGGAATAATCAAATAAACCGCCGTACCCAAAACGCCGAGCATCAATAGATAAATCAAAGAAATTCCAAGCGTGCGCGGCAAACCTCGTTTCTGCATCCAATCAACCCAAGGATCAATCGCGCTGGAAAGAATAACGGCAATAAACAAAATCGCCAAAATGTCCTGGATTAAATAGGCAAAATAAACCAAGAGCAAAACGGCCAAAATCCTGACCAAACTAGAAGTGGTCAGGACTATGCGCATGGAGTTTTTTTCTTCGCTCATATTATTAGTAACGAGGGCGGCGCGGCGGACGGGAATTAAAGTCGCGGCGCGGCGCCGAATTGAAATCACCACTTTGTTTGCCTTTCTCTCCTACCCATAAGGCTTCATTTTCCGGCAAACCCTTCATCGTCAAATTAACGCGGCCTTTTTCATCTATCTCTTTAATCTTGACCGTAACCGTCTGTCCCAATTCAAGGAAAGCGTCCGGTGAAGAAACTCGGTAAGGCGCCATTTCGGAAACATGGACCATTCCGTCGCGGCCCGGCAATAATTCAACAAAGGCGCCGAAGTCGAGCATGCGCACAACTTTACCGGTATAAACTTCGCCCGCTTCAAATTCACGGATAATATTGTTAATCCATTCCAAAGCTTTCTTAACTCCTTCCGCGTCAGAACCGCAAACCATTACCAAACCGGAATCTTCAATATCAATCGAAACTCCGCAAACATCGATAATTTCATTAATGACCTTGCCGCCGCTACCGATAACTTCTCCGATTTTTTCCGGATCAATTTGCATCGTAGTGATGCGCGGCGCATACTTTGACAATTCCGGACGAGCCGATGAAAGCACTGAGTTCATAACTTCCAAAACCTTCAATCGAGCCGTCTTACCGTCAGTCAAAGTTTTTTCGATAATCGCTTTATCCAAGCCAATGGTTTTAGTATCGAGTTGAATCGCGGTGATACCGTCTTCGGTACCCGTAATCTTAAAGTCCATACCGCCTTCGCCGTCTTCTAAATCTTGCAAATCGGTCAAAACTTCCCAGCGGCTCATATCAGGCACAGAGGCCAAGCCCATAGCCACGCCGGCCACGGCTTTTTTAATCGGTACGCCGGCATCAAATAAAGCCAGAGAAGCGGCGCAAGTCGAGGCCATCGAGGAGGAGCCGTTTGAACCGAGCGTTTCGGCAACGACGCGAACCGTATAAGGAAATTCTTCTTTGGGCGGGATTAAGGAAGCAATGGCTTTTTCCGCCAAAGCGCCGTGGCCGATTTCACGGCGGCCCGCGCCGCGCATCGGTTTGGCTTCGCCGACCGAGTATGGCGGGAAATTGTAATGAAGCATGAAGCGCTTTTTGCCTTCGCCTTCAAGGCCTTCCAAAGATTGTTCGTCGCCGGGCGCGCCAAGCGTGACGACCGCCAAAACCTGCGTCTCGCCGCGAGAAAATAGGGCGGCGCCGTGATTGCGCGGCAACATTTCCGTATCAGCTTCCAGAGTTCGGATTTCATTCAAAGCGCGTCCGTCAACGCGGCGCTTTTCATCAAGAATCGCCCGCGTTACTTCGGCTTCAACCGCCGCCTCAACCAATTGTTTGATGGCGACTTTGCGATAATCGGCTTCATAACCTTTTTCCATCAAAAAGTCATCAAGCTGTTCTTTGATGGCTGAGACCGCGGCCTTACGCTCACCTTTGGTGTAATAAGTTTTATCAAATAAAATATTCTTTACATTGTCTTTCAACCAATCTCCGGCTGAGGCCAGAACATCAACCTTGGCTTGATCGATTTTCTCTTCAACTTTTCGGATAGTTCTCTCGTGTTGGACAACTTGCAATGACTTGGTCATTTCTTCAATCAAAGCGATTGCCGGAGACATGGCCTTCTGGCCCTCGAGAATAGCTTCTAAAATATCGGCTTCAGGAACTTCCTTGGCGCCGGCTTCAATCATTAAAACTCGTTCTCTGGTAGCGGCAACAATCAAATCCAAATCGCTTTCGACGCGATCCTTGTAAGTCGGATTAAAAATCAATTGACCGTTAAGGCGTCCGACGCGAATGCCGCCCAAGGGGCCCTTCCATTCGACTCCGGAGGCAGCCAAGGCGGCCGAAGCGGCCACCAAACTGACGACATCGTAATCGTTTTCTTGGTCAACCGATAAAACGGTAATGACGACTTGGACATCTCGGCGTGAAGCTTGGTCAAACAGGGGACGAACCGAGCGATCAATCATGCGTCCGGTTAAAATCGCTTCATCAGTCGGACGGCCTTCGCGCTTCACCCAGCGCGAGCCCTTGATAATGCCAGCGGCGTAAAGACGTTCTTCAAATTCAACCATCAAAGGAAAGAAATCCGTGCCTTCGCGGGCTTCTTTGGCTTGAACAACAGTTGCCAAAACAACCGTATCGCCGTATTGAACGGTTACCGCGGCGTCGGCTTGTTTGGCCAAACGTCCGGTCTTAAAAGTTAGCGGCCGGCCGAGCCAGTCGCAGGTAAACACATGTTCTTTGTTCATATTTTTATATGTGTCTGCCCGACAAACTAAAGGACTGGGGAATAACCGCAGTTCTGTCTGTTTGCCGGCCAGACTTAATTAATAATTAACGACCGATTAAAAACTTCCGGTTGTCGCTCAAGCTTGTGAAATCATCGACTTCCTCGATCAATTTCGAAGAGGTCGTCTGTCTGAAAGCCATAGCTTCAACTCGGCAGCCCTTAGCGGCCTGTAAATAATCAACCAAGGGAATATAATCTCCGTCGCCTGAGACCAAAACAATGACGTCAACATGATCGGAGAGCTTGATTGCATCAATCGCGATCCCGACATCCCAATCAGCCTTGCGCGCGCCGCCGGAAAAAACCTGCAAGTCTTTAATAATGACTTCAAAACCCTGATTGCTCAAAGCTTCGAAGAAATTCTCTTCTTCATCGTTTGAAGCGCCGCGTATTACATAGGCGATAGCGCGAACCAAGCGGCGGTCGGCGACAGCGGCTTTCAAAACTTCCTTGAAATTGACGCGGCGTTTATATAAATTTTTGGCGGAGTGGTACATATTGGCCGCGTCGACCAATACCGCTACGCGCTGATCTTTGTGTTTTGTCATACTAGCAAACGGAAGCGGACCATTAGCCCGCTTCCCGCTTTGATTAATCGTTTTTTTCGGCTTCCGCATCTTGAGCAATGTCATCAGACATCAATTCGGCTTCAATAGCCTTGCGCTCTTCTTCCTCTTCAATCATCTTTTTGGCAATCTTCAACTTAAGTTTCTGTGCCAATTCCATGAAAGATTTTTCATCCTCGCGTTGCAAATATTTTAGCAAACGGCGACGTTCACCGACCTTACGCAATAAACCGCGACGGGATGAATAGTCGTGCTTATGCATTTTCAAGTGATCGGTCAACTGATTGATTTCCTCGGAGAGGATTGCAATCTGAACCTGAGGAGAACCGGTGTCGGTGTCATGCACCTTATAACGGTTAATGAGCCGTTGTTTGGCTTTTTTGTCTAACATAGTTCAAGGCCCGTTTCCGAGAAAGGCCCTGCCGGGGCCATCTCCAAGATAAGGGACATTAATAATGAATAAAATTACTTTACTATAAATTGATAAAAAAATCAAGACGTCGTACAATATGAGACATGAGCGAGAAAACCGCCAAAAAAATAAATCAGCTCGACCGCGCCATCACGGATTTTTTGGAATATCTCGAAGTCGAACGCGGCCTGTCCAATCTCACCTTAAGAAATTACGGTTTCTTTCTCAAGCGCTTTGCTGATTTTGCCCGCCAGCGCGGCGTTGCGAAACCTGAAGCGATTTCAAAAATGCTGGTCCATCAATTCCGGCTCCACCTTAATCGCCTTCCGGCGCGCTTGCAAGACAACATTAAAAAAAATACGCAGAACTACCACCTCATCGCCTTGCGCACCTTTTTAAAATATCTGATTAAAAACGACGTAAAAACGCTTGAGCCGGAAAAGATCGAATTAGCCAAACAGGCGCCGCGCCAAGTTGATTTTCTCGAGGGTTCTGATTTGGAAAGAATTTTGGAAATGCCAATAGACCATGCCAAGGGCCTGCAACAGTTGCGTGATAAAGCGATGCTAGAAACTTTATTTTCCACCGGACTGCGCGTCAGCGAATTAGCTAAGTTGAAAGTTGAAGATATCAATCTGAACAAACCTGAATTTACGGTGCGAGGCAAAGGTTCAAAACTGCGCTTAGTATTTCTTTCCGATACCGCGCGACTTTGGATAAAAAAATATTTGGCCGACCGCACTGATCCGAATCCATTGCTTTTCCCGATTACGCCGCGCTCGATTGAAAGACTTGTTTCGCGTTATGCGCGACTGGCCGGAATTATGAAACGGGTAACGCCCCATACAATGCGCCACAGCTATGCTACCGACTTATTGATGAACGGCGCCGATATCAGAAGCGTGCAGGCGATGCTCGGACATTCGTCGATTACGACAACGCAGGTCTATACCCATATTACCGACCAGCAACTGCGCGATGTCTATCAAGCTTTTCACGGCAAGCGCAGAAAAAGCAATTGACAAAATGGCAAATTTTAGCTAATTTTACGAAACGTCCTCGTAGTTCAATGGATAGAACAGGAGACTTCTAATCTCTAGATGTAGGTTCGATTCCTACCGAGGGCACATCACTCCCATGCCAATCACCCGCTCAACATATATTTTGTTATTCTCTTTAATTTTCATTGAAGCGGCCGGGGGCGTGCTGTTTCCTCCCTTGGTTTCCCTGCAGGCGCGCCAAGCGAATATCGCGCCCATTGTCATTGCCTCATTCTTTTCTTTTTTATCGGCTTCTCTATTAGTAAGTTCCAGCATCGGCGGCTGGCTGTCGGATAAAATCGGCCGTAAAAAATTACTTATCAGTACGGCTTTGGCCGGCGCTGTCGCTTGGCTCTTAATGTCTCGTGCGCAAGCAACGGGCGACTTTATCATCGCGGCACTTTTCTTGGGATTGGCGGCTTCATGTTTGCCCATAGTCCAAAGCTATGTCGTTGTTGGAAAAGACGCGCAAAACGATCGCACCGTCATGCTGGGATTTATCGGAACCATAATCAGCGTTTCGGCGATTTTTGCACCGTTTGCAACCAGCTTGTTTGCCAATGAAAATTATTCCTTGGCCTATTTTATAATTGCGCTCGCCTTTGCTTTGATAGCGCTATGTATGCTGGTCTTTCTGCCCAATGAAGGCGGCAAAACAAGCAAAACAACTCGGATAAATTTTTCCTTGCGCGAAGAATTGCGAACTCACAAAATACTCATTCCGGGATATTTGTCTTGGTTCATTTTCGGTTTGGCTATGTCCGGCACCAACGCCATCTTCACTCTGTATATGAAAGATATTATGAATATTCCCTCCAGCGCCATCCTCGTTCTCTTTGCCGCCGGGGCTTTTTTGTCCGCCATTAGCCAAACGCCGGGCTTAAAATATTTTTGGCTGAAATTGTTAAATGAACATAAAATAATTTTTATTCTTCCGCTATTGATTGCCTTGTGCTTCTTGTTTATGGCGGCGCCAATGTACGGAATTTTCTTAGCCGGCTTCTTGCTTGAACAATTAATCAGACCGGCTTGGCGCATTACTATGATAAGCGACTTGTCGCATAAGACGGAAGAAAACAAACAAGGCGGCGCCCTGGGCGCCTTGTCGGCCATCAGCGCCCTTTCTATGATTATTGGACCGATTATGTTCGGTTATATCTTTTCGCTTACTCCTAGTCTGGCCTTGATCGTCGCCGGTGTAGTCAGTCTTGTCAGTTTTGTCTTTGCGGTAATATTTTTAGTTGAAGAAAAATATCGCCGCCGCCCCTTGCACTCGATTATCCGTTTGGCGCATAAAACTATCTTTGCTATACGCCACTCTTGATTTTTTAGAGAAAATATAGCATTATCAGAAAGCCGATGAGGCAATATATGGTGCCTATAGTTTAATGGTAGAACAGCGGGTTGTGGTCCCGTTAGCGAGGGTTCAATTCCCTCTAGGCACCCAAATGAAGCTAGAAGAAATAAAAATTATTAAATCTGATGAACGAGGCGTAATTTACGATTGCGGTAAGGCTAATTTTATTTTTCGGAAAAAAGGATCTATTAGCGCTAATCATCAACATGACGATCATGAAATTATTTATTTAGTTGCAGGAGAAATAGAATTAACAATTGGTGACGAAACACAAATAGTTAAAGCTCCGGTAAAATTCGAAATTCCTTCAAATACATATCATAAATTAATTGCTCTGACTGATATAGAAATTGTTATAGATAGAGGCAACACATAATTTTATAAAATAAATCCATCAACGACCCATAATATGAAAAAGTTTATCTTGTTTATAATAATACTACTTATAGTAGCGTTCTTTTTCCCCAAGAAGAGCGGGTCAGGCATCTTCAATCAAACTGATGAAGCAAGTCTTGCTGACTGTCGGTGTTTAGGCTACAAAAAATATAAAAATGAAGCATGGCTCAGTTTTAATTCTACCTGTTTTGGGGTCACCTATTCCTGTAAACAAGGAAGGGGGCTCTATGAAGACGGTCGGATAAATGAAAGAATACCTTCGGACTGTTGTGGAATAAAATAATTATAAGATAAATCCATCAACGACCCAAACACAAAAGCAGCCTTTTCGGGCTGTTTTTGGTATACTGATAGTATGATATATCTTATTGGCGGTTCGCCGCGGTCAGGCAAGACGCTTTTAGCCAAGCAATTGGCTAAAAAAATGAACATACCGTGGATTTCGACCGATACGCTCGAAACTATTGTTTCGCGATATGTCCCCCGAAACCGCTACCCGAAACTCTTTCCAAAGAACATACTGCGGGAAAGGACCCGACAGAGCAATGACAAGATGTATACTCGCTATACTGCCCTTCAAATATCCCGTGCATATATAACCCAAGCAAAAACCGTCTGGCCAGCGATAGAGTTGTTCATAGTCGAAGAAACGTACAACGAGCATAATTTCATTATCGAGGGTCATCACATCCATCCCCGGCTGGTAAAACGACTCATGAAAAAACACCAGAAACTCAAATCAGTCTTTCTCGGACGTGAAAATATAAACGAAATCGTAACATCGGCCCGCACGTATTCTTCGCCGACAGATTGGTTTGTTACAAAGACTAAGGATGAAAGAATATACTATAAAATCGCGGGGATGATATCGGCCTATAGTTCATATTTTAGGAAAGAAGCCAAAAAACAAAATCTGACTTATATAGATATGGGAAAGGATTTCAAAGAATGCCTATCAAAAGCTACCCGCTTATTTACAGTTATAAAATAAGTCGATTCACGACCCAAAAAATATACCTATGAATAATGAAAAATTTTGGAACCCATTCACTAAATCAGAAATTGAGTCTCAGATTAACGAAGGGCTACTAGAGGCTAATAATGAAAAAGAAAGCAGTGAAAAAAAATCTAAAGAATTTTCTTTAGTAGACACTGAAGAAATATATAAGGAAGTCTCCGTTAATGACATTTATTCCTGGTACTCTAGCGCGATGGAACGCCGTGGACGCGACCCGCTTCCTCAAGAAGCCTTTATCCGACATTTTTTTGAAAACGGCAGCACGGATAAAACATATGCCTTTGGAGATAAAGAAAAAGGCTTTATTCTTGGATTTAATAAATATAACGTATTTACGCCGACGCACTTTGCTCCTAAAACCATGCGAGGAGGCTATGACCTATTTCTTTCTCTTGGTAAAAGCGAAAAAATTCCCGCAGTACTAGCTATTACTGATGATTTAGCCGAAACCCTCCGTAAAATGCCCTGCTGGAATGAGGTTATAATAGATAAAAAAATATTATCGCAGTTCCATGGAGAAGTAGTGGAAAAAGATATCTTCTACAATTCTAACCCCGAAGTAAAGCAAATGATCCTCGGGTTATTGGTCGAATATATGAATAAGTCGAAAGAAGTCGAAACAACTGAAGATAACATAGACGAGAATTTCGACGAAATGGACCAGGCTGCCTAGCATCTTAATGCTTGATTATAAGATAAGTTCATCAACGACCCAAAACTTAAAAATATCCCCCTATATGAAATTTATTTTTTTAATTTTTTTTATTTTACTATTAAGTGCCTGCTCAACCAGCCGCGTTATTATTCCTGATGAGGCCCTTGAGCCGCTCGAGGCCTCAAAAGTGACGCTCTACTATTACTCTGCGGATAAAGATAAAGACGCGAGTGGTAATATTTTGTGCTCGGCGCAAGGTCTGGTCGGCGTTGAGAGCGTCATCGCGCCGAGCAATACGATACTGAAAGACACGCTCGATTTATTACTTAAAGGCGAGTTAACTGCCGCGGAAAAAGAACAAGGTATTACGACCGAATTTCCCTTGCCCGGCGTCCGTCTCGAATCATTTGATTTGACCGAAGGAGTTTTAACCCTTCGCTTCCTTGACCCGCAAAACAAAACCGGCGGCGGCGCCTGCCGCGCGGCGATTCTTTGGGCTCAAATCGAAGCCACCGCCAAACAATTCAACGGCGTTCAATCAGTCAGGTTCGAGCCGGAAGAATTATTCCAACCCTGAAAAATCAGCCGGTATTAAAAGCCAATATCAAGGCGGCGCCGATAGTAATCACCAATCCTAAAAATTGGTGTTTTTTTATTTTTTCTTTATTGATGAACAAACCGAGCATAGCCGCAAGGGCAATATAGCCTTCGCTGATGCCGGTCGCCAAGGCGATTGGGATATAAGTCATGCTGTAAGAATATGCAATCCAACCGAGATTATCAGCCAGTGATACGGCGGCTATTAATCCCGGTCGCCGTTTAATATCAACAATCATTTCTCTTAATTGACCCCTAAAAGCAATATAGGAAAAAGTTACTAGAGTAATAAAAACGCTGATAAACCAATTAACCATCAAGGCATCGGTCAAGCGCGCGCCCAAACCATTGAGAAAATTTTCCGCGCCCATTGCCAAAGTTGCAAAAATTGCAAAAATTATGCCCGACTCAAGCTTGATATTTTTAAAATGGGAAAAAGATTTAATTGAAATTAAAATAATACCGAGCACTAGAATACCAACGCAAATAAATTGCAAAGGAATAAGTTGCTCGCCTAAAAATATTCGGGCTAATAAGGCGGTGACAACAACTTCAAAAGCAAAGATCGGATCGATAATCGCAATCTTACCGCGCTTCAAACCTTCGAAAAGACATAAAGCCGCTATTGTAGAAACAATACTAGCTAATAATAAAATGCGCAGGTCGGGCAAAGTTTCAATCGCAAACAATTCCGGGATATCGCGATAAACAAAAGGAAATAAAATAATCGCCGCCGAAGCGGTAATGTAAAATAATGACAACCAATCGCCGAAACGACGCGTGGTTTTTTGAATTAGAAAGTCGCCTAAGCCCCAAGCGACAAAAGCAAGTAAAGCAAAGACACTGCCCATAAATCTAGGCTGTCTCTATCTCCACAAAATGTGCGAAGCGCTTATCATTTAACAAAGCGTCTTCAATTTCTTTTTTATAGTAATCTTCTCGACTGCTCTTAAATAAAGCAATTGCCTGTTTTATTTTATTATCATCTCCTTCAGCGCAGAGTGCCCAAAATTGATCTTCGACGATCTTGTCGTTCAAAGAAGGATTGTTGACCTGCGACTCGAAATTACTAAGTTCTGTTAAGTGCGAATCTTCAATATGTTGAAGATTTGACTTATCAAATGAAAGATTAAAGGTTTCGCTCATAGGGTGTATAATTATATAGCTATCTTAATATTAGCAAATTACCGTTCCAACGTCGATGAAACAATAGTAAGAGTTTTTCGTTTAATTTTCTGGGTTTATTAATTAAGCCATTTTGGCATTAAATTAAGCATATTATGAAAAAGAGTATCATCGCGCTTGTCGCGCTGTCCTTAATCGTCGGTTCAATCGCCTTGGCAAGGGAGAACGAACCCAATGACGATCGGGAAAAAGTTCCGGGTCCTTCACAAATTAAAGAGTTTAAAGATATTATCAAGCGCGGCAAAGATTTGTTTGGTCGCCGCCGCGACAACAGTTTTGTCTTGGTCCGACCGGAAGCCGCTGCCTGTGTCAAAACCGCCATTGAAACAAAGGATATTTCTCTTAAGGCGGCTATTACGGCCAATTCCAACGCCATGACCGCGGCGATTGATGCCCGAACGACTTGTCAAAAAGCGGCGATTGATAAAGCTACTGCCGCTGAACAGCGTGAAGCTAATCGCGCCTGTCTTGATACTTTCAAAAAATCAGTAAAAGCCAGCGCTGAAACAGCTAAAACAGCGCACAAGGCGGCTTGGACCAAATACAAAGCTGACCTTAAAGTTTGCGGCCAACTCCAAAGTACGACCGGTTCGAGCAATATAATGGTTGAAGACGGTCAGGATTCTTTATAAAATCCTTTCAACCAATTAAAAACGGGACTTCCTCTGGAAGCCCCGTTTTGTTAACCGCTATATATTAATAGTCGACTGACAAAGGTAGTTTGATTGTGTTGAAATAACGATCTAATAATTTCTCTGGTTTGAGTTTATACGTTTGGGCCCGCTTCATTAAATGAACTAGCTTGTCTAAGATTTTAATCCGGCTACCGTAAATATTTTTGGCTATGACCTTATTTTCTCCTAAAGTATGTTCGGGTTCAAGAAAGGCATAGTCTTCATTGCGATAAAAATGATAAAAAACAGTATGAACAAATTTGGGCTCATCTTCCATGCTGTCTTGATCATTTAAATGAAGCACCACTGATCCTTCGGCAATACAAGGTTT
>DDTV01000038.1 GCA_002344425.1 Candidatus Falkowbacteria bacterium UBA2355 | reverse complement strand
TATAAGACTTTTTATATATAAATACTTTAAGGTAAAGGCAGTTGTTTCTTTGCCTCAAATTACCTTTGAGCCCTTCACTAGCACTAAAACAAGTTTACTTTTTGCTCAGAAGAAAACAAAGGCAGAAATTGAAGAATGGAACACGCTCTGGACGAAATATACTAATGAATGGAATAGCATTAAGACAAGAGCTGAAAATCTCGTTAAGATTTACTGCGAGGGGAAAGATCGAACAAAGTTTCCCTCTATCAAGAGCATATCATTAGAAGATGAGAAAAAAATACTTATTAAGATCCTCAAAAATTATATTGAAAGCGAAGATAAAAAATTATCTTCAAAAGAGCTGTGTCTAAAATATAAGGATGAGCTAGTTGAGCTTTGCAAATATGATAATGATACAAAGGATGTATTCGGGTTCGTTAATACTTGGTGGGTATTTGGAGAAGTTGCTCAAGAGTTAAACTATAAGATTTTTATGGCCGAAGTAGGTAATGTCGGCTATAAGCGGACAAAGAGAGCTGAGAAAAAATTACCGAACGAATTATTTAGGCTTAATGAAAAGAATGAGGTCATTGTAGATGATGGGATTAAAAAAACAGCATTGGACTTTTTAAGAACTTTAGAATGGGATTAAACCTATGCCTCTAAGTCAATTTCTAACTGATTTCAAAGAGATATCAAAAGAAAAGTCATTTAGAAATGATGTGGATTTTTCTCATTTCCAAAATGATTTTTTAGTTGATAATTTTTATTCATTTCGAGAGTTATTCAGTTTCGCTAAAGAAAATAAAGTTAATTTAGAAGATATTGATGAAGATTTTTTCTATTCTGAAATTACTAATGTAACAAAGAATGGAGAAGTAAATCCAGTCAAATTGAACTTAACAATCCGAAAAGAAGAGGATAACGACTACTATAAAAAAATTGATAAGGGCGATATTATCAAAGTAAAGCAAGGAGAGATCCTCTTATCAAAGGTTAGGCCAAATCTCAAAAAATATGTTTCGGTTGATAGTGAAACACAAAATTATTATTTTACTTCCGCCTTTATTCATTTGATCCCAACAAAGCTTAATAAAATACTTTATTATGCCTTGAGAACCGTTTTTTTTGAAAATCTTATTGCTATTTCGAGACAAGGCAAGGGATACCCTACATTAAAAGAAGATGATTTTTATTCATTAAAGTTTGATAAAAAAATCATTGATAAATTATCAAAGAAAGAGAGCGAGCTTACGGGATCTATAAATGAGATTGAGGGTAAGATAAAGAAATTAAAAATAACAGTAGTAGACCCACAGAGAATTATAGATGATGTTTTTATTAAAGAGTTTGGTTTTAATGAAAATAAGTTCACAGAGCTTAAGAGTATAAAGGTTTTTAACTTAGGGTTGTCTGATTTTTCTGATAACATTGACTTGAGGAATAGTGTTAAGTTTCATAGAAAAGCCGGTGCTTTTGTAATTGAAGAACTAAAAAAAATTACTAACAAGAAAATAAAGCATTTTCTCGATGGGCAAATCGTTTTAGGGTCCAGTGTTTCCCCGTCAGATTATGATATAAACGGAGACCATTTTTATTTATCCATGGCTAACATTAAGAATTGGAAGTTCGAAGAGGAGGATGCAAAGCGAGTATCATTAGAATACTCTAATATAAATCAGCAAAAGACCGTTAAGAAGGACGACATAATAGTTGCGCGCTCCGGCGAAGGAACAATTGGTAAAGTGGCTATAATTGATGACGAAAACTTAAAGGCTGTATTCGCTGATTTTACCATGAGAATTAGATTAAAGAATTATAATTCCTTATTCGCATATTTTTATTTTAGGACTACTTTCTTCCAATATCTTATTGAAATCAATAAAAAAGGTTTGGGCAACAACACAAACATTTTCCCTAACCAAATACAGGAATTACCACTTCTTAATATCCCTCTGTCTAGGCAAAAAGAAATAGTAAAAGAAATTAAAACGGAGCTAGATAAGCAGGAAGAAACATTAAGGAAAATAGATATTGAAAGACAAAAAATAGATGAGCTTATACAAAAAGCCGTTGAGTAATTAAGGACATTACACTTATTGTGGCCGATTACTTTATAAATCCATGAGAACTAAACTACTCCAATTACTAAGAACACTGGAACAAGAAGATGCTTTTAGGGTTGAGTATACAGAATATACAGAAGGTTTTGAGTGCGAATACGCAATCGTAGAGTTCATTGAGTTTCCTAATTTTCGTTTAGTTATCAATAAAATAACCGAAAAAGAAAAGATCCCGGATAACAGTATTAAAGCTGAGCTCAAAAGAATGGAAGCAGATGGACTTGTTATGATCGGAACTCAGCAAGGTCTGAAAACAGCAGAACCTCATGGTAATGCTCCTCAATATGACAGCTTTGATTTTACTTGTGAGAGCGTTGTTTTGACAACTCGGGGCAAGAGTAATTGGCACTACTTTCTACACCAAGTGAAAGAAAATCCACTCTCAACTATTCTCTCTATCGTGGCAATTATAATTTCAATCTTTGCGTTTTTTCTATGAAGGCTATAATACTCGCACGAGTATCAACTGAAGATCAAAAAGAAGCTGGCAATTCATTGCCTGCTCAGGTTGCCCGTCTTGAAAGTTATTGCCAGCGCAAAGGATTTGAGGTCGTGAAATCTATCAGTTTTGATGAGAGCGCCTATAAATCAAAGCGTCGTCAGTTTGATGAGATTGTCGAATATATAGAGCAGTCAAAAGAAAAGATTGCAATTTGTTTTGATAAGGTAGACCGAATGTCTCGTAATGTTTTTGATAAGAGAGTGGCGGTTCTATATGAAAAAGCTCTCTCCGGAAGCGTAGAGCTTCATTTTGTTTCAGACGGTCAGATAATCAACGCCGAAATCTCGGCCGCTGAAAAGTTTAATTTTAATATGACCTTAGGTTTAGCTAAATACTATTCCGATGCTATAAGCGACAATGTAAAAAGGTCATTTGAAATTAAGCGCCGTCGAGGGGATTGGACCGGAAGAGTTCGCATTGGTTATATGCATATTCTTAATGATGAAGGAAAAAAAGATATTGTCATTGATCCGCAACGGGCTCATTTAATACAAAAACTTTTTGAGCTTTACGCAACGGATACTTATTCAATAAAAACATTGCGAACTGAAATGATTAGATTGGGCCTTCGCACGCAAGACGGCAATGAGCCCGGTATAAGCAACATTGAAAAAATCCTCAATGATACTTTTTATTATGGTATCGCCAATTCGCCAAAGCATGGAAAGTATGAGCATCGGTATCCGCCCTTAATCATTAAAGATTTATTTGATAAGTGTCAGTCAATCCGAAAAGGCCGGAAACAAAATGTTATTTTCAGCTCTCAGGATTTTATATTCAAAGGATTGCTTCATTGTAAAAACTGCGGTTGTTTAATAACGGCTGAAAAGAAAAAAGGGAAGTTTATTTATTACAGTTGCACTAATGCCAAGCATACTTGCAAGCGGGTTTATATACCCGAAAAAGAGCTTCTAAAGCCCGTGTATGAGGTTTTAGATGCATTTCAGGGCATTACAGATAAGATGCAAGAGAAGGTCGTTAATGAGCTGAGGCAAGTTAATGAGGCCGAGGTTACTTTTCATGATCACGAAATAAAGCGCATACAAGCAGACTATAACGCCACGCAATCCAAACTGGATAATCTTTTTGATCTTCTTTTGGAAAAGAGTATTACTAAGCCGGACTATGACAAAAAATTAGAAGAGCTTAAGGATAAACAGGCTCGCCTCGGCATTGAACTTGAAGAACATACACAAGCCGATTACAACTATAAAACTACCGTTTCTACTATCTTAAACATCTCACGCCGAGCGAGAGATATTTTTGATAGTTCTGAAATCGGCGAAAGAAGGGCTTTACTCGGTTTTCTACTTCAGAACCCTGTTGTAGAAGATAAAAAGCTTTTATTTACGCTAAAAAATCCGTGGAATGTAGTGTTGCAATTAGCAACCACTACCCGTTGGCTCGGGGACAGGGATTCGAACCCCGATAGCCAGGACCAAAACCTGGAGTCCTACCTTTAGACGATCCCCGAATGTACTTTTCTAATCTATAGATTTTTCGGCCTTTTGTCAAAGTTTGCTATAATGGGAAAGTATTTTAATCCTTCTATTATCTTATGAATTTTTATAAACATATTGCCGCTTGGAGCTTCGCAGTTATTATCAGCGTCGGCGGAGGACTGATTGTTAGCGATTTAGCCCTTAATTCCGGCGTCGTTGCCGATAGCCTGAGACTTGACGATCAGGAGGCGACAATACGCGCTATCAATAAAACAATTCCCGGTGTGGTCAGTATCAATGTTTTTGAAAATGCGACCGTTGAAATATTTGATGAAGCAACCGAAACCAGCCGATTCGAAGAGCAAAACATCAAGCGAGGCGCCGGTAGCGGTTTTTTGATTTCCGCCGACGGTTTGATTTTAACCAATAAGCATGTCGCTTCGGCAGGCGCTGAGGGCAAAACCGAATATAAGATAATCTTACATTCCGGCAAACAATATTACGCGCAGTTGATCGGTAAAGATCCGATTGCCGATTTGGCGATTTTAAAAATTTATGATAAGAATTTGCCCTTTCTCGAACTCGGCGATTCAAATAAGCTGACCCCCGGTATGAGCGTCATAGCCATTGGCAATGCGCTCGGTCGTTATGATAACAGCGCGACCAAGGGTATTGTCTCCGGTTTGGGTCGCAGCCTGCTCGCTTCGGGCAATAACGGCGAAATGGAAAATCTGCAAAACGTTATTCAAACCGATGCTCAAATCAATTTCGGAAACTCCGGCGGACCCTTAATTAATCTTGAAGGCAAGGTTGTTGGCATCAATGTCGCCAAAGATGAAGGCGGCGAAAGCCTCGGCTTTGCAATCCCGATCAATGAAGCCAAGCCGGTTATTACCAGCGCTCGCACCGTAGGCAAGATTATTCGCGCCCGACTCGGCGTTCGCTATATCATCATTACTCCGGAAATGGCCGAGGAGCGCGGCTTGCCTCGTACTAGCGGCGCCTTGTTAGAACCCGGCGACGATGGAGGTCCGGCGGTCTTTGAAGCTTCTCCCGCTAGCGTCGTTGGCTTGCAGGCCGGAGATATTATTTTCGAAGTTGACGGCCGCAAGATTGATGAGCGTTTGCCTCTGCAGTCATATATCAGCCAATTCAGCCCGGGCAAAAAACTAGGTTTGAAGATTCAGCGCGGTTCGGAAATATTTACCAAAGTCGTTACTTTGGATGAACTAAAATAATATGAAACGCTTTGATGTAGTTACGGTCGGCGGCGCAACCGAAGATATTTTTTTCACGGTTGATGATTACGTCATGATTGATAATGCCAAAGATCCATTGCGCCAGAAATTGGTGGGTTTTGAATACGGTTCGAAAATCGGAGTTAGCGAGACGCAATCTGCTTTCGGGGGCGGCGCCGCAAATACGGCAGTTTGTTTCTCCCGACTCGGCAAAAAAACCGCCGCCATTATCGCCCTTGGCCGCGATGAGCGGGGCCTTAGGATGATTGAAAATTTCAAAAAGCACAAAATCGATTGCCAGTGTTTGGAAAAAACCGATAAGCCGAGCGGCGTTTCCTTTGTTTTGAAAACTTTGGACGGAGAACATGTTTTGTTTACGCACCGCGGCGCCAATGACCGCCTTCTAATCAATAAGACGGCGCGCAAAGCATTGGCTAAGGCCAAGCGAATTTTTATGACCTCTTTGACCGGAAATTGGAAAACAATTGCCGCCCAAGTTTTTGACAGCGGTCGGCCGATTGCTTGGAATCCGGGAAGAGCTCAGCTCGCCTCGGGTTTTAAATCTCTGAAGCCCTTTTTAGAAAAGACCGATATTTTAATATTGAACAAAGATGAGGCAATCGAATTGCTTTTGTCCCATCCCAAAGAAAACGGCGATAATGAAGCAAGTTCATATCTATTGAAAAAAATTCATTCCTTCGGGCCGCGTTTGGTGGTAATTACCGAAGGTGCGCGCGGCGCCTGCGCCTATGACGGGAAAAAAATATATAAGCAGGGGATTGTTAAGGTCAAGGTCGTGGACACTACCGGCGTGGGCGATGCTTTTGGTTCGACCTTGGTTGCCGCTTTGGATTCGGGATTGACGATAACGCAAGCTTTGCGCGCCGGCATGAAAAATACCGCTTCGGTTTTAACTAAACCCGGCGCCCAAAACGGTTTACTCGGCGCCCGTCAGCTCGGTCTATAAAAGCTATGCCAGAATTGCCAGAGGTAGAAACCGTTGCCAATGATTTGAATCAGTATTTGCGCGGTAAAATAATTGCTCGCCTGGAGTTGATTGGCAGACATTCTTTGGTAAAAAATTCTTGGCCTGATTTTAAAAAATCGCTTCAAGGCAAAAAAGTTTTAAAAGTTTATCGTCGTGCCAAAATGATCGTAGTCGCCTTGGAAAGCGGCTATTTATTGTTTCATCTGAAAATGACCGGTCAGCTGATTTATGTTTTGAAAAAATCATTGGTTGCCGGAGGACATCCGATAGCCTCGACCGGCGTTGCGGTTCCCAACAAGTTCACCCGTTTGATTTTCCATTTTAAAAACGGCGGAGTTTTATATTTTAACGATATACGTAAGTTCGGTTGGGTCAAATTTTTAAAGAATGAGGCCTTTGAGGCTTTGGACAAAGCGACCGGACTCGAACCCTTGAGCAAGGAATTTACATTCAAGCGCTTTGAAGAAATTTTACAACGGCGTTCAAGA
>DDTV01000034.1:3279-4524 GCA_002344425.1 Candidatus Falkowbacteria bacterium UBA2355 | reverse complement strand
TCCATAAAGAGAGCCAAGCCGGAGTTGAAACCTTGGAAATAGTTTTAAGAAAAGGTCCGGTTTCCAAACTGACCTCCGCTGGTTTCCATACAAGCTGTCCGGTATTTTTTAATTTAACTGTCAGCGTGGATGCCTGACCTTGGGTTAAGGTTATATATTGAGTGTCGATAATCGGCACTGCTTTGATTTCCAATTCGGCCGCTTGCGCCGCATGCACCAACAAGCGTTCAACTTCTAAGCGACGCACCGCCTCATTTTCAGATTCTATTGAATGATAAGCGATGTTCAATAATCCGGCCGAGATGCCGACAATAAAAAAAGCAATGGACAGACTTACCACGAGCCCAGATAAACTGAGCTCCTGCTCCATTGCTTTCTTTCTTAAGAGTCCGTATGACTGCTTCCAGCCAATACGCTTTTCACTCGCACGATTGTCAAACATTTTTGTTTTGGTTTTTTTGCTTACA
Source organism: Candidatus Falkowbacteria bacterium UBA2355 (assembly GCA_002344425.1). Lineage (GTDB taxonomy): Bacteria > Patescibacteriota > Patescibacteriia > Patescibacteriales > Patescibacteriaceae > Patescibacterium. The sequence goes on along the minus strand of DDTV01000034.1, from coordinate 4,057 downwards.
TAATCCAGTATATCACAAAAAAAGCCAAAAGTCAACGGTTTTGTATACAATTTGTGTACAGTTTTTATTTTTTTCCGCTCGCGCAAATCGCAATCGCCAATCCGTCAGCCGCATCATCCGGCTTGGGAATTTCTTTTAAATTTAAAATTAATTTTACCATCTTCTGAACTTGTTCTTTTCCGGCGGCACCATAACAGGAAACGGCCTGCTTAACCTGGTTCGGCGTAAATTCAATCACCGGCAAACCGGCTTCTTCAATCGCCAGTAGAACAACGCCGCGCGCCTGTCCCACCAACATCGCGCTTGTGACATTGCGTGAAAAAAATAATTTTTCAATACCAACCACTTGCGGTTTATATTTTTTAATTAGCTCGCTGACTTTTTTATAAATAGTGTGCAATCGTTCGCTGGCTTGAGTTTTGGCCGGAGTTTTAATTGAACCATAAGTCAGACAGAGTAACTTACTGCCCTGCTCTTCTATTACGCCGTATCCAGTATCGGCCAGACCCGGATCAAAACCGATAATAATTTTTTTCATAGCCTAATTTATTCAAGATTGCTGTAATAGTCACTGACGTCTTCATCTTCCTCTAACGCCTCAATAAAAGCTTCTACCTTAACTCTGTCTTCTTCATTCAATTTGAGTTTCTCTTTGGCTACATATTCAATTTCAGCCGACTCGCTCGGCAAATTTTTACTTTCCAACCAATTTTTAACTCTGATTAAGTCTTCTGTTTTGGTAAAAATAACAATGCCGTCGGCCTCATGCAAAATATCA
>DDTV01000034.1:0-3096 GCA_002344425.1 Candidatus Falkowbacteria bacterium UBA2355 | reverse complement strand
AAAATATCATCGGCGCCGGCATCGATCGCCTCAAGCAAAAAATCGTCCCAGGCTAATTTTGAAGCCTGCCACTTCTCTTCATTGACCAAAATAACCCCTTTTTGATCAAAGTTCCAAATAACAGCACCGAGCGAGCCGCCGTGTTTTGTGAAAATATGGCGGATATTGGCCGCGGAGCGATTGCGGCTGTCCGTAACAACCTTTATAACAAACTGGCTTTGCGCCGGACCAAAGCCCTCGTAGAGCAATTCTTCAAGCGCTTCACCGCCATCTCCGCCCGTACCGCGCTTAATGGCCCTTTCAATATTGTCTTTCGGCATATTGATGGCTCGGGCGCGGTCAACCGCTTGCGCCAAGGCGAAATTCATGGTCGGATCGCCGCCTTTGCGGGCGGCAATAGTTATTAAATTGGCGAGCTTAGTAAAAGCGGCGCCGCGTTTGGCGTCGACAACGGCTTTAGCCCGTTTGGTCGTCGCCCATTTTGAGTGTCCTGACATAGGCCATCATTATAATATATCTGACAAGAAATAATCAACCGGAGCCCAATCATCGGTTAAGACGCGCGCCGGAGAAGGCGGCGCGGTCTGAGGCAAAACATTTTGCTTGCTTGCAACAAGCATAATATTTTGAATAAGCTCGGATTTCGCTCCCAGAGGATATAGGGCGACAAAAGGGAAGACGGCTTGATAGCTGGCTAATTCGGCTTGGATAAATCGACTGCCCTTACCATCGATTGAGCCAATCATGTTTACGATAATAACTCCGTCATCCGATAAAGCATTGTGAAATTGTTGAATCGCTTCGCGAGTTGCCAAATGAAATGGAACTGAACCTGAATTATTAAAAGCGTCAAGCAAAATAACATCATAGCCGCCATGGCTACTCAAAAAAATTCGACCGTCTTCGTGATAAATATTCATGCGTTCGGAATCTTTTAAGTTGAAATGTTCGCGTGCAATTTTTGTATAAAGCGGATCAATCTCAACCACGTCAATTACCGCCTGGGGCTGATGCTTTAAAAAATCACGCGGCACCGAATAAGCTCCGCCGCCAATCATTAAAGCTTTATCAATAGAAGAATTCCATTCTTTGGCACGACGAAAAAATTTCGTATATTCAAAAACGAGGTCATTATCCTCGTCGCTAAAACGGGCCGATTGGGCAACGCGCGGACCGGACATCAAACTGATGATAGGACGATTTGTTTCTCTGTCGCTTCCGCTGACAAGAAACAAACGATTATAACCGCTCTCCCATTCGGCTTTAACGCTTTGATACGCAAAAAATTTTTCAGGCAGTAAAAGGGTTGTCGCGCCGGTATATAAAACCGCTACCAAAACTAGCGCCGCCGGCCAACGGCGCAAAAACATCAAACTGCTTAAAACCAAGACAAGAGCGACAAAGGCCAAGGTTTTAAAACTGCCCAAAGACGGGATTAGCCAAAAGCCGGCCGCAAAGGTTCCGACAATACTGCCAATCGTCGACAGAGCATACAAACTTCCGGCAATCCGACCGGTAAAATCGGTTGTTTTAAGAGACAACTTAAGCGCGTAAGGCGAAACCATGCCTAAGACAACGCTGGGTAAAGCAAAAAGATAAAGCGTACAAAGCACGGTCGAGCCGGCGACGCCCAACCAATCCAAAGCAAAACGGCTGACTGCTCCTAAATATAGGCTTAACCAAAGAACCGCGGCGACGGTCACGGCCGAGGCTAGAATCAATAATCCGAAACGCGAAATTGTTGCCTTATTATCAGCTAATCTTCCTCCCAGCCAATAACCGAGGGACAGAGCGCCAAGAATAACGCCGATTAAAGTTGTCCAAACAATCAAAGAAGAACCCAAGAAAGGCGCCACCAAGCGCGAACCGACCAGCTCGACAATCATCACCGACGCTCCGCCTATAAAAACGGTTAAACGCAGTTTCCAATTCATCATAATTTAGCTATGAAGTTATTCCACAAAGTAATCAAACCGAAACCTAGAAAGAAAACGAAAACGAAGCTGATAACGATTTTTCTCCATAGGGCCGGTTGAAAAACCTTGGGTAAATGTTTGCGATTCAGATAATTGACCAAAGCGATATGAATAATCATCGCCCAAGCGTTAATAACCGCACCGGCGACAATCAAACTGCGCGGCTCATAATAATTGAGCAAGAATAAAATAACTCCGAAGGCAATCTGCGCCCAGACAAAAACATAATAAATTTTGGAGAGGCTGACAGTTTTAGAACCGGTTTTCTCGATTTTCTTCAAAGCGAAATTTTCAGCCATAATGCGCGAGGTCGAATCGATAATTCCCAACTGCGTTTGCAATAATAAAATTCCTATGATGGCCAACAAAGCCGTGCCGGCCCAAGGAGCTATGGCGCGGGCAATATCATTGCTTTGATGAATAATAAAACTGATGCCCTGAATGTTATCAGCATTGCCGTAAGTCGTAGCATATGACAAAACCATCAGTAGAGCCATTGACACAAAACCCAAAAACCAAAAAACAATGGCGTGTTCGGTATTGATGCGTTTCCACCAAGCGCGAAAATTTCCGACATTTTCCGGCGTGATTGAAAAAGCTTCGCCGCCCAGTTTAAGACGTTCGGCCATTGCTCCCGGCTTGAACAGACCGGCGATTTTTTGCGAATACATGCCCATGCCATAACCCTTTTCTTTAATATAAATGGATTGCGTCAAATTCAAATTTCCGCCGGCTCCCGAATAGGCAAAGGCTCCCAAAAAAGCGGCTAAAGCAATGCCTTCCGGGATGAAATAAAAACCGTCGCCGACTCCTATTAAACCGCGGCCCAAAGCTCGGATGGTTTCCATATCAATAACTAGAAGAGCGAGAATCAAAATAAAAGGTACGCCGATCAATATCAAAGTTTTGGTCAGATGTTCCATCAAAGAATAAACCGAATGGCCGATGCTTAAAATTATTCCCAATAATACAAAGACTCCGATGGCCAGCCATTTAAAATTCTCAAGCCCGAAGGCGGCGCCCAGCGATTGCGCGCCCGCGGCGCCGATGCCCGGCAATCCAAAACCGATAAAGGTGGAAAGAATAAACCAATAGGGTGTCCACTTAAGTAATTTAGCCA
>DDTV01000020.1 GCA_002344425.1 Candidatus Falkowbacteria bacterium UBA2355 | reverse complement strand
CTGGAACGACCCTTTTTAAGTAATTGATTGATTGTAGGCATAGTAAACTAAAAACCCCTTGTGTGGGGACAAAAGAAAGAATAACAAAAGTATAGGAATAAGTCAACAAAAAAGCGCCCCTAGACTAGAATCACTAAATCCCCTGTTTTTGCCTATTTTTTTAGCTAATATTAAGTAATATATCTTTATATTGACATAAATACCTAAATCTGATATAATATTAACAATTTAAATACATTAACAATTTAATATCATTGGGAGAAAAATATAATGAAACAACTAACAGTAGCTTTAATAATATTAGTAGGTATTGCTGCATTAATCCGTTTCACACTTTGGCCAATCCCCTGGAAAGAGGCACCAAAATATAGAAACGAAATCGTAATTGATAAGGATCGTATTTTCGTATACGGTGAAGACGGGGAAAATAACAGACTGCTTGAAGGGCAGATGAAGTATCCAATAGAATTAACCAAAAGCGGCAATATGGTATATGTAAACAGTTGGGTTCCTGAAAAAGGGACAAACTGGAGCAACAAATCAGCTATAGTAAAACTCAACTTAGACAAAGAGAAAGACAAGGAAACATATGACAGGCTGATAAACATATTGATTTACAAGGGCAATTTAGTGTATGACAATACTATTGATGCCCCCGCTGACACAAAAATAAAAATCAGTTTGTACTTTTACTAAAGGAGATCACAATGACAAAAGATCACCAGGAGATGGGGAAGGCGGTGAGCGACTTCAATAGAGACGTCGCCAAAGCCGTCATGATTCTTTTTTCGGTTTTTGTTGCCGGGTTAGTTATAATAATGACGCTGGCATATTTTATTTAAGAGCTTATAAAGACAGATCATTAATCTGTCTTTTTTATTTGACAATCCCCTATTTTTATTGTAGTTTGAATTATTCTTTAACAAAGCAATAAACGGAGGAATAATAATGAAGAAAGACAAACATGACGACAGCGTAAGCGTCGCCTTAGGAGACAAGGTTTCAAAACCGTATTGGAAATTTTTTCTGTTATGGATAATTATATTTTCCATAATAGCTTTTGTGTTTTATGTCATCCCATTAATAACCAGTTCGTATAAATAAGGAGAATATAGAATGGACAAAAGCACTTCCAGCGGTTTAATAATTGATTTTGGAGTCAAACAAAATTATCTTGATTTCAAAACCATAGACGCTCATAAAGGCGGCAAACGCACACCGGAATCAAACAAATTCAAACAGGGAGAATCAACTATGGTAGTTGTGTCAACCCAAAGCAACCCGGCGGATCCAAAAACTTTTGATTATTTAATCAAAGTACATCGCCTTGTCCCTGGGCGCGCCAGTGATCAATGTGAGTTTATCCACGGAGAAATCAGCGGCCGAGATAAAGACAAGGTGAAAAAATTAAAACACCTACTCGGGCATCTGACAGTCAACGGCTCAAAACTGCCCGACCGCATCGATACCGCAACTTCCAAACAAACCAAAGAAGAAATATTTATCTATTAGGAGGATGAATGAGAAAAGTCAGAAAAATAATTCCAAACTTTTCGCACCTTATCTTGAAGGTTTGTAAAAATAAACATGATAACAGCAATGAAATAAAATTGTTTCCGGAAGGTAAAACTCTGGTTATCATTACCATTAAAAACTTAGTTCAAAGAACGGGCATGTCCATGCAAATAAGTTTTCATGCGATTGTTCCCGGCAAAGAACTTAATCCTAAAAAGGCCAGATATGAAAAACACTGGCCGGAGGAAACAGAAGTCAGTTCGATTCAAAAAATCTGGCGGGAAATGGAGATGGTTACCTTAATACTCAATAAACAGGGATTTAAGGCCGGACAACATGAATTCAAAGATGAAACGGATTCCCTTAATCCGAAAAAGGTTAAGCAAATCATGTATATTTATTAAATCAAAAATTTCTTTCCAAACTTAAAGGAGATTGAACAATCAATCTCCTCTTTTAATATCCAATTTTTTTAAACCCCGACGATTAAACTGAATAAGAATAAAACAATATTAAAGACAAAGCCGAAGGCGCCGAGCATAATCAAAAAAATCAATAAAATAAAACCGTATTGTTCAAGCCGCCAGAGAGCTTCGCGCGCCCGGGCCGGTAAAATCGCCGCTAAAATTTTTGAGCCGTCGAGAGGAGGAACCGGCACGAGGTTAAATATGCCGAGCATTAAGTTGATTGCGCAAGCCATCAAAGCGATTAAAGTTAAGCTCGCTACGATTGAACCAGAGGTTAAAGCAAGGACCGCGTCGTTCGCGCCGGATAAAAATCCGATGGACAGTTGCGTCTTAACGCCTGTTGCCAAAGGCATAAAGCGGGCGATAAGACCGAAGACAATCGCCAAAATAAAATTAGTCATCGGGCCGGCAAGCGCGACTTTTAATTCGCCGTACTTTTTATCGCTTAAATTATAAGGATTATACGGCACCGGCTTTGCCCAAGCCAAAAAGAAATTAGCTTTTGTTATTAATAAAATCAAGGGCAATAAAACCGAACCGATCCAATCGAGGTGGACCAGTGGATTAAGCGTTAATCGTCCCGCGCGTTCGGCAGTATCGTCGCCGAGTCGGCGCGCCATCCAACCGTGCGCATATTCATGAAAAACGGCGGAGAGAATGAGGATTATGATGAGGAAAAGAGTAATCAGCATGAAATCTAATTTAAATATTTAACATTTGATTGATAAAGGCACTTTTCCCTTCGATATAGTCTTTGCCTCCGCTAGGATCGTCGGAAATAAGTTTTAATTTAAGAGCATCGTACTTCTGTCGAGCTTCGTCGTTAGTTAGTAATATGTCTCTGAATATTATTTGACGATGCCAGAAGGATCCTTGGTTAGCATATGCGAGAGAAAGATGAAAGTTCTTTTCGCCGTATTTTCTGAAAAAATGACGTTCGCTTGAAAAGGCTTCCATATCTAATTCATAGCCAATTTCTCCTAACTTCTTCACTAAACTTTCGGCTTTCTCGGCGCTATCAACTAAAACGGCGATATCAATAATTGGTTTCCCGGACAAGCCCGGAACTGCGCTACTACCTATGTGCTGAATTTCAATCACTTCATCCCCTATTGCATCTATGATAATTTTCCTCTCCGCCTCGTATTGATTTGGATATTCAGTATTATATTTTTCAATTCCAAATTGCTTGGCCATAATAAACCAGAATAGCGGGTTAACGAGGGGCATGGTAATGAATATAAGAAATCAATCTATGACCTCTATGGTAAATCTTAAAAATCTGTTCTTAAGGTTTTCTCCCTTGATAAATGTTTTAATATCATATATTCCAGAGTTTAAAAAAGTTAATCCCACATTTCCTTGTAAATTATCTTCATTTCCTTGAATAAATTCTTCATTAAAACGAACAATCTGTATATCTGTTCCAGTATATATTGAAATATTTGATGACTTCTCAATCAAAAAATGGGGTGGAAACTCAAATCCTACTTCTATATTTTTTGCCATTCTGTCATTCCCGTTCTCAATCGACACAGGTATATCATATTTTCTATTAGTCGAAAATGTAAATTTTTTATTTTCAGTTAATTTTTTATTGTAAAAATTAACTGATATTTCTAGAGAATTTAGAAATAGTGCCTTATCACCAGAGGATTCCGCGAGAGTAGATAATAACTCAATAATCTTATTCTCTGTATTCTTTTTTGAATCACTTACGGCCTCTGTTGTTTCAACGATAACACACAAAACTGACCAGAAGATATAGAGTGAATAAAGAAAAGCGAGAAAACAGATAAAAATAAAAATAATATTCCAAGCTAAATGGAAATTCGCAATCAAACATGCTAAGCTAGCTGCCGAGATTAGGAGTAAACATGCTATAAACAAGATTTGTTTTTTAGGATTTAAGTAGTCTAATTTCTTAGCAGCTCTTTTCTTTTGTATTTCAAGAGCCTTCAAATTTTTTTTAACTGCTTTATAATCTAAATCTTGCTCTGATTCCTTCTTCAAAAGCTCTTTCTTAATATTTTCCTCACTTTGTTTCTTCTGATTTTCATATTTTATCTTAAGTAACTTTATGCCGTCTGGAAACAAAGATAATAAAATAGCTAGTAAGGGCAACGTAAAACCTAACAATGTCAATATCAAGAATCCAAAAAATTCTATAGCAGAAGTAAAGGCCACCGACATATTATTAATACTCCACAAAATACTTAATATTAGACTTCGTTACGAGATCTTCAACAAAGATATTGGCTTCTTCGTTGAATTTTTGATTCTTTAAGTTTTCTTTGATGGCCGCCTTACTTTCGGCTTCCTTTCCGGCTTCGATAGTGACCCCATTATCTTTAATATAGGCCTCGACTTCTTCGTCTGTCACATTTAACTTATCGCCCAGCATTTTCTCGAGTTTCTTTTGAGTAACAATCTTTTCCGTAATATCGGCGCGAGTTAATTTCTGCGCGGCCAGCGCTTCGTCGAGAGTTGTCCCCTGCGCGGTCAAATTTTCTTCAATCCGCGCAAATTCGGCGTCGATCTCCTCTTGGCTGATAACAACATTTTGCTTCGCCGCCTCCATGTTGATTAGTCGCTCGCGGATAATATTTTCCAACATTCCCGCACCGCCGGTACGTTCCAGTTCGGACAAAACCGCAAAACGCGAAACTGGTACGCCGTTAATCGTCGCGGCGACGATCAAGCCTTTGAAATAATAAGCCAGCGCCAGAACGGCTAAAACCGCCAAGACAATGGCGCCGTACTTAAGCTGTTTCGGGCTGACGCTGAACTTTAAGGTTCGCTTCGGCGTTTCACCGATAACCGTTTCCTGAATCGTCGCAGTCTGCTCGCCCGCGGCATTCTCTTCGATTAATAATTCGGTAATCTCGACATTCTCGGAGTTTTGTTCATTATTTTCCATATAAATTGTTTATATTTAAGTTTTTAACAGTATAGCACACTATTTCTTCATTCTTTCCTCAAGCTCTTTTCTTAATTGGGGCTCAATGATTTTATGAGCTTCATACTCAATTGTGCCTTCTTTATCATACATATATTTATCTTTTAGCACTTTCCAATCAACAGGGAATGCATTTGGATTCATTTCTGATTGCTGGCCCTCAATGACTGATATTGAATCAAGAAAAATATCTTCCTGCCTATTGCGCTCATCCATTTCATCTTTTGAGTACTTAACCCAATATTGTTCGGAGTGAGCAAGCTCCGCTATCCAATCTCTTAAATCCAAAGGTGTTTTACTATCACCCACACCAAGGTACATTTCATTATAAGCGCCATAATAGTAAGCGCGAGTTCCCTCCATTTTATTTGGAGAAAAATCTTCCGTAATTTTTACCTTGGGGTTTCCATGTACTTGATGCATACTCCATACCGCATCATATTGTTTTGCTGAGAAATTTGCCTTTGTTACGTTGGATAGATCGGGCATATCCCTACTAAGTCTTTCTATAATTTCTTCATGTGAAAGATCTTTTGAGTGTGGGTACATTTCATCAAAGCCGACTGGCCCGCACGAAGCGAAAGCAATTCTAAAATACTCTAATTTTGACTGGAAATCATTAGCTTTCAAAGGATGGAATTTAAAAACATATTTCGGAATTGTAGCGAATTTATATTCAAAAAAATCTTTTTTGAATTCATCGCTGTCGCGATAAGCCGCATATTCTGTGTCAAACATGGTGTCAAGTTTTGGCTTGATATATTCGACGAATTCTCGGAAATAATCCGAGTATTGACTTTCCTTTAACTCCTGAGAAGCATTCTCATACGCGTTGCAAACACTATATACCCGGTGTACAAACATCTTAGCCTCCAACTCTTTCTGTATTTTTTCAGGCAAAGGCTCTTTACTGCTTAGATAATTCATAATCTCATCCGTCTTCTTGTCACGATGTCCATAAATAACAATTTCTGGTAGCTCAACACGCATATTCTCAGCGACATTTTCTATCGCTTCATCTTCAGAGTATTCCCCGTCTGGATTGACCGGCTTTACTCCGGACGACATTAATGTCAAAAGAACCAATCCTCGCAAAGACCAGCGGTGCAAAAATTCTGAAGTTTTCTTAGAAATTTTTCCTTGATCATCTGCTCTTTCAAGCGCAACCTTAAGCTGCTCTTCTTTAACAGCTTCTAATTTTTCGCCCGGCCGCAACATCTCCTCTGGGGGTGGGAAATTTTCTTCCCATTGTTCCTCCGGATACGGGTTAAATTGTTCGTTAGGATTCCTCATATTTCTTAATAGTGGCAAGAAAAGAAAAAACAGGCAAGAGCCTGTTTCATTCTGTCTTCCTGTGCTTCGGCGTGACCCAAAAACCCATATATTTGCCGAACATCAGCCGAGTTTGAGCTTCAATGCCGGGGAAGGCGCCGAAGAGAACGATGACAACCGGCAAAAAGACCCATTGAACGATAATAATGAAGTATTGGCGCAAATGAGAGCGATAATCTTTGGGCAGAATCAAAATTGAAATGACGGCGGAAACAATCATACCGACCATAGCAAGCGTCATCAGCCAGCGCGTAACATCGGGCAAGTTGCTTGATAAAACCGTTGCGTTAAAGCGGTCCCCGCCGAGAAAGAGCGGTAACCAACCGATGACCGAGGTAATCAAGGCATTGGTCGCCCAAGAATGAAAACCGTAAATCTGTACGGCGATATGGTTGATGAAAATTTGTTTGTTCTTGATTTCCTTCCAATGTTTGATTGTATTAAAAATCAAATAAGGAATATTCTCCGCTCCCCAACCCCAGCGCCGTTGCTGTCGGTACAAACTTCCGGCCGTCAACCAATGATTGCGGTCCCGGCAAATATCCATCGAAACCGGAAAATAAAGAGGCTCGACGCGGTAATCGCCTTTGTAAAAAATAAAGCAGTGCCAGAATATTCTAGAATCTTCGCTGACCATATTAGTCGACCAAAATCCAATATCGACCAAAGCTTGCCAGGTCATTGAATGCGAGGAATAAGTCGCGAGCTTCTCCGGTTTGATTTGCTGCATCATCTGCCAAAAAGTATTGGAGAAGGCGGCGACGCGCGCGAAAAAGGGCGCGTCCCAGATATTATTATGGTACAGCGGGACAGGCTGATAACTTGCGCGATAAGGCCGCTGGGCGGTTAAGAAGGTGTGGGCGAAACAATGAAAATACCCGGGATAGACGACCGTGTCGATATCAAAAACACTGACCAGAATTTTTTTATAATCCAAACCTTCGGGATCGACAATCAAACGTTTTAATTCTTTAGCCGCCCAGGCCTGATTCGCACCCTTGCCCTTAAGTTCGCCTTCAATTCCGTCGGGATGAACCGTTACTAAGAATTTGCCGAAGCGAGACGCGTATTCGCGCTCAATCGCCGCGCCGCGCGCTCTACCCTCTTCCCCGACCCGTCCTTCGGTAGCAAGAACTATAATCATTTTTTCAGTCGGATAACCGGATTTTATAATCGCTTCCAGCGAAGGGCGGATGACTTCAAGCCCTTCGTTATAAGTGGGTAAAATAATAACTTGCCATAACTCGCGCCAATCAAAGCCGAGGCTCGGACTGACGCCGAGTTCATCGCATTTTTTCGCCCAATCGACCTTCATTCTTTTTTTAATCGCGCGATAAGAAATCAAGAGATGGGTTCCGAGGAAAATAACCAGCAAGAGCCAATAGACATCGAACAAAATTACAAAAACGGCCGTGCCGACCGGCGCGGTTGCCGATAAAACGACTAAGCCGATAATCGTTCCCCATGACAAAAGACCCGGCAACATTTCTAAGAGCCGGTACAATCTTCGATCTTTGCCACCAAGATCGGTCGCTTTGGAAACTTTTAAATAATCAATCATGTTCTTGTTCGGGTTTAATAAAAATTCTTTCGCCTATCCAATATAAAAATGACAGACACAAAAATACCATTAATAAATTAAAAACAGCTTGCGGTTCTCTTATATAAGAGCTGGCGGCGCGCAGGACGTCAAAGGGTTTGGTAATAAGCTCCCAAGAATTGAAACGATTGACCAAACCGAGTAACAGGCCGACCGAACTCATTAAACACATCAAGGTGGTAAACCAAGCGGCGACTTTTATTCCGAAGCGCGCTTTGACGTAGCTTTTAAGAGGTCTAAGGGCCAGTACAAAGGCCGGCCAACCAAAGGCCGCATAAGCAAAAAAGAACAGCGCCATCCAAGCATTTTCCGCGCAAACCTTGCCGTAAGATTCAAGCGGACAATAACCGATTACATGCCGGGCATCGGTCATAAGATACGCCGTATTTGGCAAAAGTGCAAGCCAGAGAGCAGATGAGACACATGCTAGCCAAATTTTGCCTAAGCGCCACAACTTAACAGTATAACGGGCGATAACAACGGCAATAACAGCCAAAAAAATATTCCAAACAATAAACGATAAGGGATAATCGTTAATTGTCCAAGCGAATACATTAAGGGTTGAACCGATAAATTGATCGGCGGGATACATAGCGCCGCTTTAGAGTTTTATGGTTTGCCCCGGTTGAATCGTTTTGCTTTCAGAAGTTGAAGCGGGCGGCGGAGGGGCGGAACGCGGAATATCGCGCAAGGAAATAGTCGGGATTGGTTTTTCGGTCGGAACTTCATAATGCGCGAGTTCGGCTTGCTTCATTTTTTTCCGCTCGCTCGCTTCGCGCGCTTTTTCTTCACGCAAAATTGACAAACATTCTTTGCAATAAACCGGACGAACGCCGTCGGGTTTGAATGACACCTTGGTCGGTTTAGAGCAACGCGCGCAAACGGCATCATAAAGATAAGGCGTTGCCGCACTTGTAGGAGCAGTTGCTTTAAAAGCTGGCGGTACTGAAACAGCATGTGGGGTAAAAGTCGGCTTTGGAATAGTATCGGCTGGCTTGCCAACCGAAGCCGCAGGCGTAGTTTGGTCATCATCGGCCTGATGCCAACGCATGATTTTTTCTTCAACTTCGTTGCGGGCCGAAGCATAACGCTCGCGGCAATAGTCGATAACCTTTTGTTCATTGCCGGTGCGTTCGGCATCGGTCAATGGCCCCAAGCCTCGCGCCGAGAAAGGATCGGAGGCAACGCCGTCAATCATCAATTTCAAGACGACATTGTATTTCGGCAAATTGACTAAATCTTCCTCGGTGAAAACAGGCGCGAATTCTTTGACAAGTTCTTCGGCGTCCGTCGCGCCGACGCGGAAAACAACCAAAGTACCGACGTTGCCGAAAACGGCGAATTTAACTTTCTCATTGAGCTGTTCTATATACTGATGGCCCATGATTAAATTAAGCCGATATTTGCGGGCTTCTGACAAAATATTGGCGAAAGATTCAGTGGCAAAGTTTTGAAATTCGTCTACGTAAAGATAAAAATCGCGCCGCTCTTCTTCAAGAATATTAACGCGGCTCATCGCGGCCAGCTGAATTTTTGTAATCATCATCGCGCCGAGCAATTCCGAGTTGTCTTCACCGATGCGGCCCTTGCTTAAGTTCATGATTAAAACCTTGCCTTCATCCATAACCTTGCGCAAATCGATTGACGATTTTACTTGGCCGACAATATTGCGGATCAAGGAGCTGGATAAGAATTGTCCGACTTTGTTTTGAATCGGCGAAACCGCTTCGGAAGCGAATTTGTCGGCATAGCTCGCGAATTCCTTGACCCAGAAAGCTTTGACTACCGGGTCTTGAATATTCTCAACGACTTTCTTACGGAAGGTTTTGTCGGACAGCATGCGCGTAATGCCCAAGAGAGTCGAGTTGGGATAATCTAAGATAGCAAGAATCGAATTGCGCAAAATATATTCGAGACGCGGCCCCCAAGAATCAGCCCATAGTTTTTGAAAGACGCCGATCAAACCGGAGGCGACAAGATGGCGCAAGTGCGGTTCAACTTGTTCTACGACGTTAAAAGCGAGCGGATAATCGATATCGGAAGGATTAAAATAGATAACATCATTAATGCGGTGCGATGGAATATATTGAATGACCTTTTCCGCCAAATCGCCGTGCGGGTCAATCACCGCAACGCCCTTGCCTTGGCGAATATCTTCGACAATCATGTTTTCCAAAATCGTCGACTTGCCCATGCCGGTTTTCCCGATGAGATACATATGTCGGCGACGATCGTCGACTTTGATGCCGAATTTTCGGTATTGATTGCGGAAGGTGGTTTCGGCGAATAATGTAAGGTTGTTATCCATAATTTTGTTTAATCGGCAAAAGGAAGATTGGCAGGCGGCTTGCCTCGTTGGGAGGTTTCAATCTCGGCTTCTTCCTTCATAAAATCAGGAACGGCTTTGGCCGAAGCTTGTTTCTCCGCGGGCTCGCTCTCGGAAATTTTTTCTTCGGCAGGATCGTAAATCTCGTAATTTTCATCAAAAATAGGCTCTTTGTTGGCGGCCATTCTGGGTTGTCCGGTATCAAAGGGCAAAGACATCGGCGGTTCGATACGTCGAGCGCCGGCGCGCTGAACCAAAGGCGCTTTGACAACGGCATCAATCGGGAAATGCCAAAGCGTTGCAAGTTCTTCAACATTCATAACCCAGGGCTTGCGGCCGAGAATATCGGACCTTTCCTTATAAGCGCGGATAATTTTGCGCTTCTTTTCATTCAAGCGTTTATCAACCAACAAGTAGGCTGCCGAGGTCATGGTTATCTTGGTATCCGGTTTCAAGGCGTTTAAATCGCCGGTATTGAATTGTTTGATATAGCCGACAAAACCATTAACGACCTTGGGTTTGTTCATAACTTCTTTGCGGCTGACATAAACTCCGCGGATGGTGACATCAAAACCGAGTTTGGCGACTTTTTTCTCGGCGGCTTCAATTTGCAATTTTTCCTTGGGTTTAAGATTGAACATCTTAAACATATCATCGGCTTTTTTCTCCTTGTCGATAATATCGCCCCAGAGCTGGTAAATTTGTTCACTGACATCCCCTATCCAAGAAATGATTTTATCAACAAAGTTATTGGCCGCGGTCGCCTTTGGTTTTTCGCCTAAAATCTTGCCGACGAACTTATCGCGGCCCTCGGTCCATTCTTGTCCGATGGGAACCAAAATGATTTGGTACCAAAGTTGCTCGCCTTTCTGCAAACTGCTCATCAAGTCCATCAAGGAAGCCATCGGATCTTTATATTGTTTTTCCGGTTCGCCGAACTGATGTTCGAATTCCGGATAAGTGCGGATCGGCAGAATCGGATCTGAAACCTGAATGAATTCCGAACCCCAAATATCATATTCCGGATCCGGATATTTGTCCGGCGCGACGCCGACATAATCCTCGACTTCGTATATTTCCGCGTCCGGGTATTGGGAATAAACAGCCGTCTCTACCAGATGCTTGAAAGCGACCGGCGTATGGATTAAGAATTGTATGAAACCGTCGATGGAAACGATTTCAAAACTGAAACCGAGCTGGAATTTTCCTTCCCACCATTTTTCAATCAAGGTCAAAGTTGCGTGAGCGCCGGCAAAATAAATAAACATATTTTCGACCGCTCGCGGAGACTGGGCATTATTGCGCGGAATATCAATAGCCAAAAGAACGTACTTTTGTTTAGCTCCCCAATGATGGCGGCGATGATGCAGCCAAATATGCAGAATGCCGTTCAGCGCGACAATCGCCATCGGCAGCCAGCCGAAATACCAAAAAAACAGCCGATACAAAACTTCGCCGGCCGGCAAATACATTAATTGTTCGAAGGCGCTCAAATCTAGTGTGATGGTCATAATCGCTCTTTAATTTTAGCACAAAAACACCCCCGTCCGCCAAGGGACAGGGGTGTTTGAAAAATCTTTATTTGACTAAGGCGTACTTATTGCCGGTCTGGCGCTCAAAACGCTTCTTGTTCATCAAGGCCAAATCAATCGTTGTCTTCTTAACCATGCGCTGTTTCATAACCTCTTCGGTGATTTCTTTCTTCGTCATGGGCTGTTTGGTCTTCTTGAGAACTTCGGCAATAACATCGGCTACCGTGCCTTTGGAATAACCCCATTCTTTGAGAGCGTAAAGGCCGCGGCCGACTAAAACGTACTTGTCGTCGAGAATCAATTCATTGTGGACCGTCGCCGTATTAACCTTTTTTCCGTCAAAACCAGTCTCGTTTATATTCTTGGAGATATCTTCATAATGCATCGGTTTGCCGTTGTTCTTCAAAACGAGGTAAATCTTGTCATTAATGGTTTTTGGTTTGACTTCACGGGAATCGCTATGGCCCCAGTGGCCGAATTTATTCTGTTCCAACTCGGCAATGGCCTTAATCAAAGAGTAAAGTGATTTGTTGGAATTGGCGGCGTCAAGTTCTTCGTCAGGAATAATGCCGCGCAAAGCTTCGGACAACTCGAGGGTTTCTTTGCCGCTCAATTTATCTTCGTGCTTTTTAAAGCTTTCCAATTCGCCTACCAATTTCAAAATTTCATCAGTGACAAAGAGGCGCTTGGTTGTTTTAACTTTGGACAAAAGCTCTTTGGCCATTTCTTCAAGGTGATCCAATTCTTGATAACGGAGCTTAAAAGACGGATTAAAATGCTTGTGGCTTTCAACCGCGGCAATATCGGCGTCCATAATCTTGGACAAAATAAAATTAAAATGATTGCGATAAATCGGGAAGTCTTCCTCTTTGGATTTGGCGCGATCAAGCGCGAGCACCAAGAGAATGTCGAAAAGATATTCGCGATCCATCAAACCGCCGTGATCTTCGAGCAAGCGGGTAACCAAGGCTTTCAAATCAGCGACAATGGAAGTTAATTCGTCGAGTTTCTTAATCTTGGCAATACTGCCGGTTTCAATCTGGCGGACGCGTTCGCGGGTCAAATTATGGCTCTGTCCGATTTCTTCAAGCGTTGATTTAGCGGCCTGATTCAAACCGAAACGACGCTTTAAAATATCGCGTTCGCGGTCTCCCAAGCGGCTTAAAAGCGCTTCGATAATGTCGACAACATGAAGCCGACCGATACTCTCGGCCTGCTTTTGCGTCATGATTTTGTCCAGAATGGATTCTCCTGCCATACAATAATTTTAATAAGACGACTTGAAGTATAGCACGAATTATTAAAATAGTCAACAAGTTTTAAAAAACCCCGCTAGGCGGGGAAAATTAGCTGTTTTATAGCTTATATTAGCGATTTTATCGAACAGCTCCCGAATAAGCAATGGCCCTTAACTTATTCCAATCCCCTGCACTAATCGGGATTTGTTTGAAAATGTCAAGGTAAATACCCAGGGCGAAAAGCTCAGAATTAAGGTTACGAGGCGCCGGGCGCAGGCCATAAGCCATAATAATGATAGCGGCATCATCATTGGGGTTATTGCGATTGGCTTCACGCAAATAAATTTGCTTAAAATCTTGCTCGGCTTGGAGTTCGGCTTGGGCATTGCTTTGTTGAGGCCAGCGGCCAAGTGAAAGCTTGATAATATCCTGCCAGTCCAAAACAGTGCTCGGCGTACGCTTAAACAAATCGCCGAAACTTATTATTAAAGCGCGCCAATCTTCACTATTAATAACTATGCCTAATGGCATAAGTATTTTTTTAACCGCCAACAACTCGGCTTCGCAAGCAATTCGCGACAAAATATTACCACTGCAGGTTATCGGTTCTAAATCTTTTACTTCCCCGGAATTTGTTAAGGGCGGAAAGGCCGGGCTCGATGTTGAAGACGACGGCGAAGAATTGGCCGGCGGGAAGGGCGCCGGACCGGGAATGATTATTCCTCCCCCGCCGCTAGATGGTGCGGCGCCAACCGTTATGAAATCAGAATTTCCATCTATCAAAAAATCGGTTGCTGTAATTTGTATATTAGAAGCGGCTTGAGAAAAAGTAATTAAATTCTCAAAATACTTAACACCATTATTAGCGATGGTAAATTGGTAGGAAGCCGGATTGATTGTAGCGCCAACGGCATTGCTGGTGATTGTTATGGTTCCGGTATAGGGACTTGCGAAGGCATCGGCGTCAGTTATGTTTCCTCGGCTATCAAGGGACGTAATTCTAACATCAAGCGGAACTCCGATTTGAGCCGAATATGAATCAGGGATGATTCTAAAATCAGAAGTACCGGCCGGTGTAACGACCAAGTTGGGAATTGATCCGGAAAATTCTTCAATGCCTCCGCTGAAACTGGTCACGGTAAAGAGTTCAATTGTTTCCGCCTTGGTAAAGGAGATGCCGGAAAAGCGCGGATCATAAACACCGTCGGCAAAGCCAAGCGCTATGTCTTCTGAGGCTGGAATGCCTGGCGCAAAGCCACCCGGTGATATATGAGTAGACATTAATGTGCCGTCGCCGGTAATTTCAAAAGTTTTGGTTGAAGCGTCATAGCCGGTATCAACGAGCCCATAAGCATCAACGGCGCTGATAGTAAAGTCTTCATAAGCCAAGGGTTCGGACACCGCTATATTTTGATTGCTGTTTCGACCGGCGGTAACCGCAAAACGATCGGCAACAACATTGGAGACAACCGCTCCGGAAACTATTTGCGGAAAGCCGGCGTTATCAGCCGCCAAGGTAAAACTTTCCTGATCTTCAAGGGCTCGATATTCAAGATCGGTAAAAGTTGCTATTCCATTAACCAAGGGCTTAACTAAAGTGCCGCCCAGTGTTCCGCCGCCGCTGGCCAAACTCAATGTAATATCACCTTCAAAATTAGTAATCAGATTTTCATAAGCATCTCGAACCGAAACCTTGGGCTGAGTTGTTAAAGCATAACCGGAAACCGAACCCGCCGGAGCCGGTGAAAACGACAAGTGGTCAGCGGAATCGGCAATCAAACTAACGCCGGCAATGCCCGATTGTCCACTCTCACCGGCGGCATTGGTTGTAATCGTAAATGTTCCGGTTGTTCCGGCAGTGGTCGGGTTGGTAATACCTAGTAAAATTCCGAAGACAACTCCCCCGCTTAAATCCGTTGCCGGAATAGTCAAGGTAATTGTTCTGGTCGCTTGATTGCCATTTACTTCCGTAACTAGAACCGAATTGCCGTCTACAATAATCCTGCCAGGATCTCCGCAAACCAATCCGAACGCACCGCAGTTAATCGCTTCATTCATATTATTAAAATCCGCAATCAACCCATTCTGAATATTACCGGCATAGTTTGCAGGAAAAACTATGGAGATAGTTGTCGCTGTGGCGCTTATATCAGTATCAAACTCAACTCGATAATTGGCATCTACTCTGCCGACAACATTATCTCCGGAAGCAACATCGGTAGAAAGGGCGCCGGCACTGACAGTCGCTTCTGAAACATTACGTACTACAAAAAAACCAAAACCCGTAAAGATAAGCAGGGCGGCTATGGTAAAAATAATCTCGCTTTTTAAAGCTTTGAATTTTAACATACAGTCATTATAGCATAACAAAAAACTCCCCGCCGAAGCGGGGAGTTTTTCTTTAGAACAGCCTAATTGCTTAGTTGTTCATGGTTCTGCCAGAGAACGGCATGTTCTTCAGCAAGTAACCGTTAATCCATGAACCGTCAGACGTCGAGTCGGTGCCAGCAAGAGCGCTGTCAACGAGATCGTAGTCGTGCGGAACAACGGAGTTGTCTGACCAGATAATGTTCATGTTAGCGGCCAAAGTCGGCGAAGCGCCTTCAGTACCAGTAACAGCGGAAGCATCCTGGAGACCCAAGGAAGCGGTCTGCTGAGCAGCCGTGGTGTCCAAGTCTACGAGGTAGACGTGGGTCGCGGTCTGAGCAGTCGCGTCGGTCTTCAAGGTAATGGTGATTGTATCATCATCAGCCGGAGTAACGTAACCGCCGGAGGTAGCGCGCAACGAGTAAGTGTTGCTCGTACCCTTAGCGATAACTTCTTCTGAAGCGAAGGTTACAATGGCTTGAGACGTACCTTCAGCCAAGTTGGCGGCCTCGATAGAGGTACCAGCAAGAGCGTGAATGTCAACCAAACCGGTTAGGTTGGTCGAACCACGGTAGAGCTTGAAGCTGCCGAGGGTCAAAGTGTCGTCGGTACCAACGTTGTCGTTCAATGTAACATCGAAGATCAACTGTTTGATAGCAACATCTTCATTGTTATCAGCGGCGATAGTGAAGTTGTAAACTTCCTGTTCAGTGCCGTTGATAATAGTCGTAGCCGGAAGCGCATTTTCGGTCAAAGTCATCTTCGTCTTGCGAAGGACCATGTCGCGAGCAGCGGTCTGGCTGATATCATCATCGTCCAAAACCGTGTTGCTCGAAACGCCGCGCGCTTCAAACTGGGTGTCAGTAGCCGCATCGGTGGCCAAAGTAGCCGTGATGGTAGCGCCTGAGTCAGCACCGCCAGAGGTGGTGTTGGTGTTGGCTTTAACCGTCAAGGTAGCAGAGCCATCCTTCGGAACAACGACATCAGTCGTGAAGGAGTTGAACATCGCGTACGGAGTAGCTGCGTTAGTTACGGCAACGTCGCCGGTAACCTTAGTAGCACCGTTCCACAAGCTAACGCTGTTGACTTCGTCAGCAGTGTTGGCCGGGAGTTCAATCGTAACGCGGGTCAACTTCAATGATTCGTTAACCGCGGTAAACTTGAATTTACCCAAGACTTCGTCAGTCTTACCGGTCAAGATGATACGACCCTCGGTTTCGAGGTCATCCGGAGCCAAGGCAACGGACAAGGTACCAGCGGCCGAGATCGTGTGATCAGGACCATCAACAGTACCGGTCGGGGTAACGGTGTTTCCGTCAACATCCTGCGCGGTAACATCGGTCGCCACGGCAATACCGAATTCCAAGGTGTCAGCGCCGGCAGTGAACGTAATAGTGTTCAAGTCGACAGTGGCAATCAAGGTCTTGGTAGTACCCTTGGTGATCGTGTAGTTCAAGTTGTCGAAGGTAACGGTCGGATCAGCCGCAGAAGCCAAAGACTTCGTTTGACCAACCTGAGTCGCACCGTCCCACAACTTAACATTCAAGACACAGTCGGTTTCGGTAGCACAGTCGTCCGCACCATTGGCGGTCAACTTAACCGAGTTAACCTTAACATCCTTACCTGTACCAGCAACCATGTTGACACCAACCATTTGGGCGCCGACCGTACCGTGGACATAAGTCTGAACGGACGGAGTAGCAGCCAAGGAAAGGGTCAAGCTGCCGGACTTCACGCGGTGCGTGTTACCGACAATCGTCGAAGACGGGACAACGTTAGTTGTCGGGTCAATCGTCTGGTTGTTATCCAAGTTACGGATATCACCGGAGTCAAAGGTGTTCAATGAGAACTTAACGGTTTCAGCGGCAACCGGAGTGAAGGTGCCTAGGTCGACCGTAACCTTAATGGTACGGGTTTGACCGGCGTTCACGTTCCAGACATCGGTGTAAACCAATTCCTGGTCGGTATCAGAACCGCCAGTAGCGACGTCCTTAGGACCAGCAACAGTGGTGTTCGAAGCAACATCAACAAATTTGATGTCCTTGTACATAGCGGCACCACCGTCTACTAAACCGATACCGCCGCCGGCATCAGCCGTGATCTGAAGATCGGTATTGCGGATTTCGATGTTGCTCTGAGCGGTAATGGTGAAGCGGAAAACTTCAACATCCTGCTGCTGAGTAGCAATGTCCTGAACCGAAGGACCTTGGAAAGCCAAGGTAACCTGAGCGGCTTGAACAGTCAAAGTCTGAGCGTCGCCAGCTTCGTCGAAAGCGGTGCGGTCAACCTGTGCACCAAAGCCATAGGTTTGGCCGATGGAGAACAAGTCAGCGCTGTTGTCGAGATAGATGTCGATCGTCTGGCTGTTGAGAGTTGTACCAGCAATGTCAGCGTATAGATCGAAGGTACGTGAAGCACCGCGATCAAGCGCGAACGGAGTGGTGAAATTCAAGACAATCAAACCGTTTGAAGCCATACCGGTAGCGGTAGCAACCGTGGTACCAGCTTGCTTCAAGTTGAAGTTCGAAAGTTTGTCAGCCTGAACGGAACCAGTGTTGTAGAGCGTAATGCCCTGAATCTTCTGGTCTTCAACCGCGTCAGCGTCAATGCGGAAGGTCGAAACCTTGGCCTGCATATCGCCAGCGCGCGGGTTGCTCATACCAGCCAAACCGTCGATGGTGACTTTACCAGCAGAAACGTTGGTCATGCTCATAACGTTGCCGGAGACCGGGAAGGTACCGGAAACAGTGGCGCCACCAGCAGTGATGGAGGAAGCGGCCGAGATACCGAGCGAGCTTGAGCCCGAACCAGTACCGGTTGAAAGCATGTCAGCAACGATGCTGAGGGTCTTAGTCGTACCGCGAGCAACCGTCAAATTCAAGTTGTTGAAAGTGGCGGTGTTGGTGCTCGAGTTGATCGAGCGACCAGTCGTCAAACGAGTCATGCCATCATAAAGATAAACATTCTCGAAGTCGGCCGGAGTACCAACGCCTGAGCGGTTAACAACTACGGACTGAAGAACAATGTCGCCGTCGTTAGAAGCGGTAACATTGAACTTGGTGTAGGTAACGCGAGAAGCGCCCTTAGGAACGCTAGCCGAAGCCGGAGTATCAGCGGCCAAAGCTACTGACAAACCGGTACCGGTCGAAACGGAGCCAGAGGCGCCGCCCGAAACGTCAATCAAGTTAGCGTCAACACCGGAGATTGTAGAACCAACCGGAGTAAGGGTCATGCTGTCCGGAGCAGTCGCGACGTGCGCGAAGCTGAAGCGGTTAGCAGTGAAAGCAGCTTCGGATGCAAACGGACGATAGGTTGAACCATCGTAGTAGTAAACATTCGGGCTGTTTGACTTCTTAACCAACTGTCCTTCCGGATACATGCCAGCAGTCAAAGGAGAGCCGACAACATAGTTGGTGAAGAAAGCATCAGGAACGTCTTGAACCATCTTGGCCCAGTTAGCGCCCCAGAGCGAAATGGCGTTCGCTTCGCTGACAATGGAGTGCAAAGTGCGGTTGTAACCAACAGCATATACAGTGTTCATCGTCGTGATCTTGACCAATTGCACGCCTGGGCGATACGTAACGTTGCCACCCAATGGGTAGCTTTCCAATTCGGACTGTGAAATCACAGTGACCGAGTTGAAGTCACGGTACCAGGTCATGAAGGTCTTTTCGTTCGGGAAAACGAAGCGCTTGCCGCCCTTGTAGTAGTAAACGGTCGAAAGACCATTCATTTTGATCAACTGACCATCAACCGCAGCTGCGTTGACGCTGAAAGCGCCAAAACCGCTGATTGAGATGATAGTAGCTACTGCAACAACGGAAGCAAAAATCTTTCGTACAGTATTCATAATTCTTTTAATTCCTTTTTAATTTTTTGAATCGCCCTTAATACATCAATCGGAATCCCGCTTCCCCGCATCTAGTTGAACATAAGTTCAAAGCTGCTGGGGAGTAAATTGCATAGGGAAATTCACGCCCCGCCCTAGATGATGTTCACCTAGATGCGGAGAAAAGCTAAATCGATGTATCGAAACTTCATGCAGCAAACATGAAGCCAGCTTTTCAAAAAACTTTAAGGTTTATAATGCAATCCCCTCTGCCAAAGGCAGAAGAAATCGAGCAACGCTTGCCGGGAAGACAATCGACCTTTTTTGCGTTACTGCCCAAACTATAAATAATTCAGGTCTCTCCACAGTTCTTATTAAAACTCCAAGTCTTAATAAGTTTTACCGTGGATGTATCAACTCACTATCTGTTTGGCATAGCAAGCTGATACATCAACAGTAATCTAATTTTTAATTTTTAATTTTTGCAAAACCCTATATAAAGAGTTAATCAATTTCCAACCCGGATTATTTTCCCAGCGCTGTAATGCCGCGACGTTCATCGAAGCCACAGATCCGAATTCTTCCGAAATATCTCGCTTGGAGCAAACCGCTATAAAATACAACGCTTCGCTGCCCTGATCGTTAATATTTATGGAAACCGGCGCCTTGGTATTGATATATGAAGATAAGGCGTTTTTCTGTTCCAAAATTTCTACGTGAGCAAAATGTTTTTTCAAAACTTCGTCAAACTCGGTTTTGGTAAACTCTTTTATATGGAAGGGATTTTTTTGTCCGAAAACTGTTTTATTGGGCGTCGAAATCAAAACCAAACCCTTATCATCGATAACCCGAGCCAATTCTTCAAGGTAAGCGGAAACATCGGGCAGATGCTCGATGGTTTCAAAAGAGGTTATCAAATCAAAACTTTTGTTTTCGAAATTAAGTTTTGCGGCGTCCCCAACCTTAAAGTCAATTCCGGGGTAAGCTTGCTTAGCTTCGCGAACAGCAATGAAATCGGCATCTACACCGATAACTTGGGCGGCGCCGGCTTCTTTTAGCAAAGCCGTACCATAACCCGAGCCCGAAGCTATATCAAGCACGCGCCGACCGCTGGCCAAAGGCGCGGCCAAACGATAGCGGACAATATGTTCGTCGTACAGCAAGGTCGCTTTTGTTTCATCATCAACAACCATTCGCTCTACGTAGGACATAATTTTAGACAAATTTTCAATTTACAATTTCTAATGTTCAAAGGGACTTGAACATTTAAAACTGTAAACCGAGTTATTCTTCAAGTTGTTTGCCGGCCTCTTCTAATTTTTCAGCCGCGGCGTTGTAATTTTTTTCATTAAACAATTTCTCGGCCTCTTCCAAAGCTTTTTGCGCAGGCAAAGAAATTTCCAATCCTTTGTCAGCTTTACCGGCTTCGGCGCTGACCACTTCATTAGTTTCTTCGCTGACCGGCGCTTTCTTATTAGACTCTATTTTAGAAATACGCGCTTTGGCTGATTCAATCTGTTTTTTAAAACCATCGGACAATTCCTGAACTCGGGCTTCTGAAGAATTAGTTTCATTGGACGTAACCTTTTCCAACTCGGCAACTCTTTCTCGAGCAAACTCAAGATTAAGCTTGGCTTTTGAAGTTTCGTTAAAGGCGGTGACTAGCTGAGCTTTTTCACTGATGGCTTTGGCAATATACAAAGGTTCGCCCGGTGTTGAATTGCGTGAAGCAAAGACGCTGCCGACGAGCAAGAAGACGGCGATAAAAGCAGCAATCGGAGTCGGTTGAAGTACGCGCTTGGAAATAAGAGAAAACCGCTCGAAGAAACCAAGCTTAGTATCGGCGTATTCGGCGCCGTTGAAAATTTGATACGACAAAACTTCCCGATTGCGTTTAATCCAGTCGGGATTTATCGAAGCGCTTTTAAGCGCGGCCAAATTTTTGATTAACTCTTTTTCAGTCATGGTCTTCATTTTGATTGACGGTAGCTTGTAATGATTGAAGAGCGCGGTGGATAAGAACTCGGACATTGCCGGAGGTCTTACCTAGGATGCGCGCAATTTCGGAAACTGATAATTCGTTAATGAAGCGTAAAATAATTACGTCGCGATACTCTTCTTTTAGCAAAGGCAATTTTTCCTGAACAACTTTCTGAAAATCAAGATTGCTTACCATTGCGCTGTGCACATCGAGGGAAGGGTCGGAAGTTTCGGCGGCCGCTTCCAGCGGGACGGTCACTCGATTCTGTTTCTGGCGGTAATGATCGATGATTGTATTGCGAGCGATTTTATAAAGTAAGGGTTTTAAAGTATCGTGGCTCTCTAACTTGCCTTCATATATATAATTCCAGCATTTTAGAAAAACCATGGAAGTAATATCTTCCGCGTCTTCTTTTGAGCCTATTTTGAAATAAACGAAACGATAGACCTGCTCAATATAAAGGTCATAGGCCTCGATAAACGCCTGCTTATCCTTATGCTTCTTAAGCCTTAGGAAGAGTACTTGTTCGCCCCCGAAAAGGGAGCTTTTTGAAACCTTTGACATTTAGTATTACGTAAAAAAAATAAAAGCGTTACACCAACCCTTTTATGCTATTAATTTAGCCATTTATGCCCAAGTATGCACTACATAAAATAACACAAATAACAAAGCCAGGCAAGGGCAAATTATTAACAATAGAACTTGCTTTTAAAACCGAACTGTGGCAAGCTAGAATCATCAAATTACTTAAGTCCAGATTTCCTTAGACTTTTAATTTTACAATATTTCCACCCTTTGTGGATAAACAAATATAAAGTCTACTTTAGTCTAGATAATCTTAGACTGAAATATGGAGAAAAGAGGGCGTAAGCCAAAACTTAAAATAGAATATATTCCTCCCGCAGAAGCGGCTCACCCGCTTTGGCTTTCGATTTCTGAAGCGGCTAAACTCTCTGGCGTGGGCCAAAAAACCATCCGTCGCAGTATTGAGCATAAGGCTGTCTTATTCACCATTAATAAAAATCGCTATCTTATCAACTTCTCTTCTTTGATCAACTACCTGTGCAAAACTACAAAACTAAAGAATAAGTTTATCAACAACGGTCTTGGCCAATACGTAGAGAAATGGAAAAATTAAAGACCTGTCTGGATGACAGGTCTTTTTGAAACCATTAATATTGGTTCGTGTTCAATGTATCTTTCAAATCTTTTTTCATCTCTCTTTTCATACTGGAACCATCGCCGGTCATATATCTGCGGCAAGCTGCCTTTAACAGCCGCAACCACTAAATCGACAATCTCCTGTTCATCGGGACGTACGATGCTTATAATTACCTCAATAGTGTTGCCCAGCTCCGGTTTCTCGTATAAGTATTTAGATGAATCCGGTCCAAAATTAGGCGTAACCTCCAATTGCATTCCAGCAGTATTATTTGCACCGATCAAAAACATTTCATTAACATTTAACGTTTCAGAGCGTACAAAATAAATTACCACTTTATTGTGACCATGATTGGCCCCCGGATTATATTGTTGCCCCAAGGACTCCCCAACTTCATTAATAACTTTTTGGTGGTTAAGCCCGAAAAATAAATTCGCAGGAATGATATTGGTAATTGTTGGATCCAACGTATCTCGCTCAGGTCTGGGTTTAATTTTGGCATTCTTTAGTTGCTCTGAATTGTGGTCCGGCAACAAAGAAACAATGACGAAATATAAAACCAATACTGTCGTCAATATTCCGCATAAAAAACCAATAATAAAAACTCCAAAACCGAATAAAAAAGAATTTTTATATGCAGGCATTATAACCCCCTTATTATTTTTTAAATGTACTATTATCGTTTTTATTTACTGAAATCCTATTACTTTGCAAGAGCTTCGTCAATGGCTCGCTTCAAGCTTTCATAACTCGGACTGCTGACCCTTTCTCCATTAACGAAAAAAGTCGGAGTAGCATTGACTCCTGCCGCCGCGGCCGCATTGGAGTCCTCTATAATAATCGGCCGATAAGTCCCCTTTTCAAGGTCTTGTGTAAACTTATTCATATCAAGTCCTATTATAGAAGCATAGCCAGAAATAAGCTCACTAACCTTGTCTGCTGAAATATTCTTGGTTGTATCGCCCCACTCGTCTTGTCGATTATACAAAAGGTCATGCATTTCCCAGAACTTACCCTGGGCTCCGGCGGCTTCAGAGGCCTGAGCGGTTATCTGAGAGTACGGATGGCTGGGCAAGGGAAAATGCCTGAACACAAAACGAACATCGCGAGGATATTCGCTTTGGAGCTTGGCTATGGTGCTTTGAACAGTTCGACAAGCCGGACATTGAAAATCGGCAAATTCACTAACAACTACGCGAGCATCGGCCAAACCCTTTGAATAAGCCCCGGAGCGGTCAGCTAAGGGCGCGGCGCTGGGCGGCGTCCCGGCGAATTTAAAGAGCAAAACACCGATAGCAATGGCGGCGATGGCAATAATACCTAAAATCTTATATTCGCGAGGGAATCCAACCATATGATTATTAATTATTTTTTAGACAAGCCCCATAGACCTCCCAAAAAAAGAAAGGCCAAGAAAGATAGAAATGGAATGGTTATAAAGCCGAATAGATTCCAAGTCACCTGAGCGCAAGATACACCCGAAGTACAACTTATCAAGGGTTCGTTGACCAAACCCTGGACCATCGCAACATGATAGGCGGCAAGCAGGATGCCAAGAATTATTAATGGCCCAGCATAGCTCCAAGCCTGATTATCGCGCTTGGCAATACCAACGGCGAAAATTACGACCAAGGGATATAAGGCTATCCGCTGATACCAACACAGCAAACACGGCGCCAAGCCCATTATCTCGCTAAAATATAAACTGCCCAAAAAACCGCATAAGGCGATTATCAAGCCGATATACAAAGAATTTTCGCGAAGAAATTTAATCATATTGATGATTATTATAGTTTTATCAGTATATAACATTTTCAAGGAAATAAAAAACGGCAATTCTCATGCCGCTTTTAATAAAGAAATCACATCGTTATTCACGACTTCTGTAAGCCGCCAACGCAGAAGTTTAAGCTTCACTGGCAAATTTACTGTTTTAGAGCCTAACCTGCCCGGAAATTTGCTTTAAACCTCATCATATATGAAATTTCATCATATATGGCGTCAAGACTGGACCATCTTTCCTGTATACAGATTAAATTAATAACGCTGTTTAAGCTGGACCGGCTTAGTATCAACCTTTTCTCACCAGCAGTGGCGTTATATTTTGGGAGCATAGCAGTTGGGGAGCCCGTCGATCCTGAAAGAATAACAGATGTGATTTCGAACCATAAATATAAAAAGAACAGATATTTTATTATACCCATTAAAAAGAAAGAGTCAACCTTGAAAAAGAAGGGTTTTCCACATATACTGAGAATACTATGTGGGGCATCTTTAACTACAACCATTGGCGCTATAAAAACACGGTTTTGTTAATTTTCAGCATTATCGTCTTTCTGTTTTTGGCCGATACGCCTTTTGTGCATAATCTAATTGATTATCTAGGCGAATGGGGTTATTTCGGAGCGGTTCTTACCGGTATTTTCGCTGTTTTGACTTTTACGGCCGCGCCAGCCCTTGTCATCCTATATAATCTTTCCGACAAGATAAATATTTACGAACTAGCTCTCTTGGCCGGACTAGGTTCGGTCATAGGCGACTTTCTTATCTTTAGTTTTTTCAAAGATAAGGTTTTTATCGAGTTGGAACCGATTATCACCCGTTTTACCGAACGGCCCTTCATGCATATTTTTCATACGCCTTACTTTGCTTGGCTAACTCCGGTAATCGGCGCAATAATAATCGCCTCGCCCCTGCCTGATGAAATGGGAGTCGCCTTGCTTTCGGCCAGTAAAATAAAAAAATGGCAATTTATATTACTGACTTTTATGCTTAACTCTTTGGGATTATTAATTATCATCAGCGGCGCTCGCGCCATATTCAATTAACTCATGAATTTTTGGCACAAATTACCCAAACCTTTTTTCATTCTGGCGCCGATGGCCAATGTCACTGACGCGGCGTTCCGCCGCATTATTGCCAAATACGGCCGACCGGATGTTTTTTATACCGAATTCGTTTCCGCCGACGGCTTATGTTCAATTGGAAAAGACAATTTATTAATCGATCTTAAATATTCATCAGCCGAACGGCCGATTGTCGCTCAATTATTCGGTTCTAATCCTGAAAAAATGCGCGAGGCCGCGGCCCTGATTCAAGAACTCGGTTTTGACGGTCTTGATATTAATATGGGCTGTCCGGACAAAAACGTCATGAAACAAAAAGCCGGTGCGGCCTTAATCAAACAACCCGATGTTGCTCGCGCGCTTATCCGAGCCGCCAAAGCCGGCGCGCCGAAATTGCCGATCTCAGTTAAAACCCGCCTCGGCGACACAAAAAACGATTTGGGAAACTGGCTTCCCGTCTTGCTTGAAGAAAAACCCGCTGCGATTATTATTCACGCACGCACCAGAAAAGAAATGTCAAAAGTGCCGGCTCATTGGGACGCGGTAAAACAAGCCGTCGATTTAGCGAGAGGTTCGGGCGTTTTGATTATCGGCAACGGCGATGTAAGCGACCTTGATGACGCGAGAGAAAAGATAAAACAAAGCGGCTGCGACGGAGTTATGCTTGGTCGGGCGATCTTTGGAAATCCCTGGCTTTTCAAAAAAAAGGTGCCTGCGGTCAAAGATAAGCTGAAAGTCATGCTCGAGCACACCAAACTATTTGATAAACTCCTGGGCAAAAGCAAATCCTTTCATATTATGCGCAAACATTATAAGGCCTATGCTAACGGCTTTGACGGCGCCAAGGACTTGCGTATAAAATTAATGACAACGGAAAATGTTTCCGATGTTGAAACTATTGTTAAAAACTATGCCAAGCATCTTCACTAAAATAATCAATCGCGAAATTCCGGCACACATTGTCTGGGAAAATGAAAAATTCATCGCTACTATGGATATCCGTCCGGTAAATCCGGGGCATATGCTTGTAATTCCAAAACAAGAGATAGGTTATATTTTTGATATGAACGACAGCGACTACAGCGACTTAATGCTGACTGCCAAAAAATTAGCCGGTCCATTGAAAATGGCAACTAACGCAAAACGAGTTGGCCTCGTTGTAGAAGGCTTCGGCGTTGACCACGTTCATATTCACCTTATTCCGATCAATGAAGCCAATCAACTCGATCCTCATAGAGCTAAAGAGGTTGCTGATGAAGAATTGGCCATAATGGCAGAAAAGATAAAATCAGCTTTGCAAAAATAAATAAAATATTAAACCCCGCCTTTTCTAAAAGCGGGGTTTTAAAATTACTTTTCAAATCGGGTTATTTAAAATTAAGATATCATACTTGTTATATGTGCGCCAGTTATAATAATCAAAAATAATCCAAAAAAATGAAAATACTATAAGGTAGAACAAATCAATGTCTTTAAAACTAATAAATAGAAAAACTATCAAACTTACTATAATTGTCAGATGAAAAATAAATAAGACATTAGAGATAATAATTCGGAATGATAAAGGGAATTCTTTTAAGATAAGCCAGGAGATTACTGTAAAGAACAATAATATGACACCGATAAAATAACTTAATAGAGACGGAGTTAATATTATCTCACCCAATCTTAACCAAAAGAATATCCAAAAAGAAAATATTCCGACTGCATAAATTGTTAAGCGTCCGTATTTTTTGTCGGGATTTCTTCTTGCTCCTTCAAAAATTGCCGGTGACACCAAAGCGAAAAGTTTTATCGCGTAAACCAGAGCGATTAAAGAGAAAAGAACAAAGAGCCATGGATAGGGCAAAGCCTTTTGATTTTCATAAGCCGCCGTAATAACGTAAGCGACATAAGAAGCCAGCAAAAAACATTCCAATATTGTTCTTAAACTTTTCTCTAGCTCAACCTCTTTAAGGATAACCGCTCCCCATAAAAACAAAGCCGCTACGGCGATAACTATAGCCCATTCATATTCTATCGGTAAAAAAATAGAATAAAATGATAGCAGGGCCGGAGCGAAGAAAAAAGCCAAACCGGCAAAAAACGCCAATAATATTCTCATTTCATTCCTCCTTGGAATTATGATTTTTTAAAAGATCCTATTGAAAACAATCCTAGCGCCCCTAAATGACCTTGTCAATTACGGCGGAACCGAGCAATTCTTCTCCTTTATAGAAAACAGCCAACTGTCCGGGGGTTATTGCGCGCTGAGTTTCCTGAAAAATTATTCTCAATTTATTGTTGGCCATTTTTTCAACGGTCGCGGGATAAGCCGGATGGCGGTAGCGGATAGTCACCTCGGCTTGAGCGGGAATTTCCATCTCGCGAGTCCACGTTAAATCTCCGACAATACATTGCCGGCGCCAAAGCATTTCATCCTTGGGATTATTGCTGACTATCAACTTGTTTTTCTTCTCATCTTTGGCCACAACATAATAAGGTCCCGTGCCGCCGATTTCCAATCCGCCGCGCTGGCCCAAGGTATACAAGGGCAAACCCTCATGATGACCTAAAACTTTTCCCTTGGCGTCAATTATATCCCCGGCTTTCATTTTTATATTGCGCCGCAAAAGATCGCGAACATCAATTTCGCCTATAAAACAAATGCCCTGTGAGTCAGGTTTGTCGAAAGTCGGCAAATTTAATTTTTTTGCCAACGCTCTAATCTGCGGTTTGGTGTACTCGCCAATCGGAAACAAAGACTTGCTCAATTCTCTCTGTCCCAGCGTACAAAGAAAATAACTTTGGTCTTTGTTCTTGTCTTTGCCGCGCAAGAGACAATAGGTGCCGCCGCGATTGACGACGCGAGCATAGTGTCCGGTAGCAACGTAATCGGCGCCGTATTGCAAGGCTTTATTCAAAAATAATTTGAACTTTATTTCTCGGTTGCACATAACATCCGGATTTGGCGTCCGACCGGCCTCGTACTCGCGGAAAAAATAAGAAATTACTTCTTGTTTATATTCTTTTTCAAAATTCCAAACATAAAATCTTATGCCTAAAAGTTGGGCGATGCGTCGGGCGTCTTCAAGGTCCTCGGACCAAGAACAGGAAAATTCTCCGACATCTTCAGACCAATTGCGCATAAATACTCCTATTACGTCAAAACCCTGTTTGACGAGCAAGGCCGCGGCAATCGATGAATCGACGCCGCCGGACAAACCGACGATAACTCTTGTCTTTGTTTTTTTGATATTTTTGCCCATATTCCCTTGTAACATAACACAGTGAAACATGATAAGGCAAACCTCGTTATATAGTGCGTGGAGCAGTCGAACTCCATATAGATAATTAATATACAAATTAATTAAACATATGAAGTACGCAAAACTAATTGCAGGAGGAACCTTGGCTATGGTTGCGTTCGCTAGTTTGGCTTTCGCGCCGATTACTTCAGCAACTAACGGGAATATGAAGTTGGATGCCCGAGCCAAAGCTAAAATAAACGCCAACATCGCCAACCTAGGTAAAAGATTCAATTGGTTGACGAAATGGGAGGGCAATGTCGATCTTAAAAATACTCTATCAAGCGGCCTGACGGTCAAGGGTAAAGCTTCGGTCAAGCGCAACGGGGTTCTTTATGACGTAAATCTTAAATTGCGGGCTGAAAATTTCCCGCCATCAACCACCGCCGCGTCAGCTTATGAAGCTTGGCTAGTATCGGATTCTCCCGCCGCCAGCCCCAATTCACAACCGACGTATCAATTGAGCCTTGGTGCTATGACACCTGACTCTAAAAACAGGGCTGATATAAATTTCTCCGGCAAGATGATTAACCCGAAAGTTTATACTCGCTTGGTAATTACCCAAGAAGAAATTAATGACATGAACCCCAATCCGGGCACGGCGATTTTCTCAGCCGAACTTAATTCCTTAATCTTCAAACAGATCAGCCTTAAGACGACTTTAATGGGCTCGAATGAAGTTCCCGCCGTTGAAACCAAAGCCGCCGGCAAGGGCCAGTTCATTATCAACACCCGCGACAACACTCTAAGCTATGAGCTTTGGTTAGCCGATTTGTCTAGCGCGCAAACCGCCGCTCATATCCATGGTCCGGCCAGAGCCGGTGCTAACGCCGATGTTCTCTTCACGCTTGCGAACGGCAACCATGCGCGAGGCACTTTGACTTATGACCAATCGCTAGAAGATGAAATTCTACGCGGTGAAACATATGTCAATGTCCATACGCAAAATAATCCAAGCGGAGAAATTCGCGGACAGATTGTCTTCTAATGAAGACCAGCAAAAAGACCTCTTAAGAGGTCTTTTTGTTTAAGCCGTTCTTTGCTATAATCTACACAAGATTATTAAGGGAAAAATTATGACAAAACATGTCTTACCCGAACTCGGCTATGCCTATAATGCGCTCGAACCTAAGATCGACGCTCGAACCATGGAACTGCATCACACCAAGCATCATCAAACTTATGTCGATAAATTAAATGCCGCATTAGAAAAATATCCTGAACTTTTCAACACTCCGCTCGAAGATTTGCTTAAAAATCTCGAAGCTGTTCCGGAAGATATCAGAACGGCGGTCCGCAATCATGGTGGCGGACATCATAATCATTCATTTTTTTGGCCGCTTCTAAAAATCAATAATGGCGCGGTTCCGTCGGGTGCCTTGGCGGAGGCGATTGAACGTAACTTCGAGTCATTTGAAAATTTTAAAGATCAATTTTCCCAAGCCGCTCTTAATAATTTCGGTTCTGGCTGGACTTGGCTAGTTAAGAACATGAGCGGCGCGCTGCATATAGTTTCAACGCCCAATCAAGATTCTCCTCTCTCAAGCGGTTTGAGCCCGCTTTTAGGCCTAGATCTTTGGGAGCATGCTTATTATCTCAATTACCAAAATAAAAGGGCCGACTATATTGCCGCCTTTTGGGAAATCGTCAATTGGGATCAAGTTGACAAATTATTCATAAAATAGTACGCTGTGATTGTTTGTAAGTGTCTCGTTCACGTTAAAGCGGCTTGCCGCGTTCCCAAAAGCCTAGCGGTTTCTTGAGATAAACTTGACGAAGGTCGCCTTACAACTTTATTCTTAAGAACAATTCTTGCTATGGCTAAGAAATTGTTTGTCGGCGGAATTCCTTTTGCCTGCACCGAAGATCGCCTCCGCGATCACTTTGCGGCTGCCGGTACCGTTGAGTCTGCGTCCATTATTATGGATCGGGCTACGGGCCGTTCAAAGGGTTTCGGCTTTGTGGAAATGGCCACTGAAGAGGAAGCTCAAAAAGCTATCTCAATGTTGAACGGTTCTGACCTTGACGGTCGTACCATTAACGTCAGTGAAGCCCGTCCGATGGCCGAACGTCCCGCGCGCGACAATAATCGCCGCTGGTAATTACCAAGGCATTTAAAAAACCTCTCCTTTGCGGGAGAGGTTTTTGTTTAAATAAAAAAATTGGGACAGGCTCTCATTGGTTGAGCTCTGTCCCGGGGGATTAGAAGGAAAAAATTGGTTTTATTTTATGGGGTGAAATTTTTTGTCGGCTATAAAAATTTTATTGCCTCTTTCATCAAAGCACTGAAAGCTGAAGGCCTTATCCCAGTTCAATGACACCTTACCGTCTGTGACATTGATCATGTGGGCTGATTTTCCGTTAAAGAAAATCTGAATCTTTTTTACGTTATCGGAAAAGTGGTAATAATCTCCGCTCCTCGATACTGTTACTTCTTGGCCTTTTTCTGTATCAGCGGCATAAACGACCGGAACTTTACTAGGATTAACATCACCAGCAACTGTCTGACCGTACGCCGAATTACTGATCAATGTAACAATTACGATTACTACTATAGCTATGATAGCTCTCATTTTCTTCTCCTTGAAGTTATTTGATTTTCAATACCTATATAATAGCATATATATTAAATCTTGTCAAGTTGTTTAAGCCATAATAACTCTTTTTTAGCTAATATTAAATAAATTTATTAAAATAAAATATCCAAATACTGTCAATAAATAGCCTTGCCAAAAGTTTAATTTTTTGTTATAGTACTGATAATTAAAGTCGGAGGAATCGTTCATTGAGTGGACAGAAGTCACAAATAAAAATGCAACTTGGCTTATTTGACCTCAAAACATATGATATTTATGAACTGAATGGGGAGGAAAAGCCGATTGCCGAAGAACTGGCCTATTCCCCTCTTGAAGCGATTCATAATTTCATAAAAAACAAAAAACCTGAGTATGGAAATTATTACCCATTGCTCAGGGGCGAGGAAAAAGCCTATTATTTTTAAGCTTAACTTTGTACGGGTTAAGCTTTTTTATTTTGAGTAAAAAGCGTAGAGGCTAATAGCGAGGGCCGCGGCGACGTTCAAGGATTCCAAAGTATCGTCATGAGTAATTTGCAAAGAGGTTCCGGAAATCGAAAGCTTAATCCCCTGTCCCTCGGAACCCGCGATTAAAATCGCCGCTTTTTCAGCGCTGAATTTTTTCAAACTTTTATCGGCTCCAGCTTTATTTTCTAAGCGATAAATCGGCCGCCCTAAAGACGCTATAGCGGCTTCAGCTTCCGAGCGCATCACCTCGCACCAAGGCACTTTGAAAAATGCTCCGGCCGAAGAACGAATAACTTTGGGCGAAGAGGGGTCAGCCGATTCAACTAACAATAAGGAAGCCTTAAAACCAAGACATAAGCGCAAGATGGTTCCGACATTACCGGGATCTTGTACGCCGTCAAGCACAACGACACAAGGACGTTCAACTAAATTGTTCAATTCCCACTGTGGTATTTTAGCGACAGCGGCAATCGGTTGCGGCGTTACTGTTTCAACCAACTTATTAAAGTTTCGACTATCTTTATCGGTAAAAGAAAATTCAACAAAACCTTTGGCTTCAGCGACATTCTTTTTGCCTTCGACTAGACAAAAACCGGACTCGGTCCGGCCTTTTTTCGTAGCGAGCGAGCGAATCAGTTTTTCTTGAGCTAGCGACAGCATATTATATATTAGAGTATTTGCGCACTGCTACCAAGCTGGCGATTATATTAATGGCCGCGGCGGCGGCGAATTCCAGTATGAAGAACTGGGCGAAATTGCTTTGGAAATAATGAATGATATTGAAATCGTAATTAAGGAAAAAAGCTTCAAGATAGGGCTGTAAAAGATTAAGGAAGAGATAAAAAACCGTGCCTGATATTACAACCCCGATTAAAGTATATAACAAGCTGGAGATAATAAAGGGCGCACGAATAAACCAGTCAGAGGCGCCGACCAAGCGCATAATCGCAATTTCACTGCGATGAGTATAAATCGCCACGCGCAAAGTATTATAAAGTACGAGCAATGTGATAAAGATGAATAAAAGACTAACCGCGAAACCGGCCTGGTTAACCCGCTCGGTTATCATGTTAATTTTCTCCAGCATTAATTTATGATCATCGAAATTACGGCTTTCGATAATCGGATTAGATATGCGGTTAAGTTCGGCGATTAATCCGTCGTAACGATTAACATCATTGGGCCGAATAATCAAGCTTGGCGACAAAGGATTGGAATCCAATTCCCGTAAGGCCTCAAGAATATCCGGGTTGTTCTTATGACGGGTTTGAAAATCTTCGAGGGCTTCTTGCTTTGAAACATAAATAACTTCACGGACATTTTCAATTCCGGAAATGGCCGCCCGCAAAGCGAGGATTTCGCTTTCCGGCGCATCGGTTTTAAGATATAAACTGACGTCAATTTTGTCCCGCACCGTATCAATGGCGGCTTGGCTTATAACCTGTACCGACAACAAAAGATTAACCGAGAAAAAAGCCAAAACCAGAATCAAAACTGTCACAATAGAAAGCCAGACATTGCGGGCAATATCTTGCAGACTGAACTTAGCGGCGCGAAGTATTGAAATAATCATATTAGAGAACATATTTCCCAACAGCTTGATCGGAAATTACCCGTCCGTCATGCAAGGTGATAACGCGCCGTTTCAAGCGGTTAACGATATCTCGATTATGCGTCACAAGAATAACGGTTGTACCGAATTCGTTAATTTTTTTGAGCAAATCAATAATTTCCTGAGCATTAATGGAATCCAAATTGCCGGTCGGTTCATCAGCCAACAAAACCTTGGGTTGATAAACCAAGGCGCGGGCAATGGCGGCGCGCTGTT
This sequence comes from Candidatus Falkowbacteria bacterium UBA2355, assembly GCA_002344425.1. Lineage (GTDB taxonomy): Bacteria > Patescibacteriota > Patescibacteriia > Patescibacteriales > Patescibacteriaceae > Patescibacterium. The sequence continues at coordinate 18,459 of DDTV01000020.1, read as the reverse complement.
GTTCGCCGCCGGAAACTTCGTTCGGGTAGCGATGCATCTTAGCGCCGAGACCGACAATCTTCATTACCTGCGGAACAATCGATTTTATCTTGGCATTGCTTTTGCCGGCTACTTCAAGAGCAAAGGCCACGTTTTCATACAAGGTTTTTTTAGGCAGAAGTTTGAAGTCCTGAAAAATAACAGCGACCTGACGACGCAAATAAGGAATTTCTCTTTTGCCTATTTTGGTAATGTCCCAATCTCCTATTTTTATTTTCCCTTCTTTGGGTTTTTCTTCGCCTATCAAACAGCGGACAAAAGTTGTTTTTCCGGTACCCGATTGTCCAACCAGAGAAACGAATTCTCCCGCTTTAATAGATAAAGACACGCGATCAAGCGCTTTAATGTTTGGCGGGTAAGTTTTGGAAACATTTTCTAGTGTAATCATCTTATTTGATATGTTGGGCGGCGAAACTCATCAGCAGTCTAGTGTCGTCAACGCTGGCTTGCTTAGTCGGCTCGCCGAACAAAGCGACGATAATGTTCTTATTTTTTGAAGTCGGCCATTTAGTGACCAAGCAATGCCCCGCTTCGTCAAGATAACCGGTTTTGGAACCGAGCAATTCAGAATCGCTTTGACGCGCAATCAAATTGGTATTTTTAAAATTATGCGGAGTCTTTGTGTTGCGGGTTGTTAAACTGTAAGACGGACGGACGCTGGCCGATGCAATAATCGGATCAAGAAAAGCTTCTCTTGCTATTATAACATAATCGCGAGCCGTCGTAACATTTTTAGGCGACAACCCGGTCGGCTCAACAAAACGAGTTTTCGTCGCTCCCCATTGTTTGACGCGTGAATTCATTTTTGCGATAAAGGCCTCGCGCGTCAGTCCGGAAAATCTAACCAAAGTTTCAACCGTATTGTTGGTCGAGCCGATTAATGAAGAATAAACAAAATCTTTCAAAGACAAGGTATCGCCGTCTTTGAGGCGCAAACGAGCCGACTGGCTAGCCGGTACATAAAGATTATTGAGCTGTTCATCTTTGACTGAATAAGCTACGACCTTATTCAAATCCGGCTTGGTTTCAAGAAAAATTTTAACCGCGGCTAATTTGGTCAAACTGGCCAGGGGCAAAACTGAATCTTCCGCCTTGCTCCACAAAACAGTCTTATCGGCGCTGTTAAAAACAATGGCGGCCTTGGCCGATACTGCTAAAGCAGTCGGATCGGCCGGCGAAGTTGAAGGAGCGGATAAAGAACCGATATGATCGGGCAATTTCTCGACCGCGATATTATTGATCATGCCTTGTCCCAGGGGAGCCAAGCGAGCAAAGGCAACGGCATCTAAATCAATAACTCGATCAGGGTGCAAACTACGGTTCGGTCCGAAATCATTCACAACAACATCAACTGATTTGCGGTTATCAAGGTTGATGACGCGCAATCGACTGCCTTTAGGAAAGTCAGGCGAAGCGGCGAATAAGCCGTTCTTATATTTGTACCAACTGGCCTTGCCCTTCACTATGGCCGAAGTGCTTTCAAAAACAGCCAAACGCGCAAAGGGCATTGTCAGATATGTACTAATGACTCCTTTGCCGAAATTTTCATTGGTTGGCAAGGGCCGCCAACCCTCGGCTGAATTTTTGTCAAAAAAGTAGAGTTGTTTGTATTTGTCAGAACCGGAACTCTTTAAACTGATAAAAAAACGCCCCTGAGCAAAGGCCGCCGCCGGAATATCTATTTGATATAATACTGAACTGTCGCTGAATCCATTGGGCGCCTTAGCCGGTTCATGAATCTGGGACAATCTGATTACGGCTGGGGCAGTCAACTGGCCGGCCGGTAAACCTATATTTATCAAGTTATCAAAAGCATTCAAAGATAGGTCTCGGTTTAAACCATTTTGACCGACGCTGGCTTCAAACTCATAAGCCGGAGAGCTTTCTTGCGCCAAAACAAAAGGCGCATTCGAGATAGAAAAACAAATGATTAGACTGGCGATAAAAAAACGTTTCATAATCAAAATAAAAAATCAACCGGAGTTGACGACAATAATCTAAAGACAATATAATTATACCACATTGCCGTCGAATCGCTAAATTAGCACTAAGATAAAAGAAAAATTGCGGGATTCGTATAGTGGCAGTACATTAGCTTCCCAAGCTAAGTGCGCCGGTTCGATTCCGGTATCCCGCTCAAAGATTCTTGACTATTGCCGCCAAGCTGATAGTATCAATAAGGTTAAGGCCGACCTAGCTCAACTGGTAGAGCAATGGTATCGTAAACCATAGGTTATGGGTTCAAGTCCCATGGTCGGCTCAATTGAAAAAGTATTCCAACCAGCGTTTAAGGTTTCCGCTCAAGCGCAGTTCGGCATTTTTGTCCGGCGGCGGGGCGGGAAAATCAAACAAGGCAGAAGCCGAAGCCGTCGCCCCGGATTCAGATGGCAAACCTTCGATAACTACCACCTGCTCGCCGGGTTTTTTATAATTCAATTTGCTGCGCGCCTCTTCTTCAACAAACTGTTCCGATTGCATGTAATCAAGCACTTGTCGCAAACTTGAATTCTTATTTTCAAAACTACTAACCTGTTGCTCAAGTTCAGCTATCTCTTTATCAATGGCTCGTTTTTGACGCCAATTTTTTGTTAGTGGCAAGGCGAATAAAGCCAAAAGACCCAACAAGAGCAGGGTGATGAAAAATTGACGAGTAAAAATGCCTTTCAATATATTCATAAATTGTCGGGACGGAGGGAATTGAACCCTCGCTATACCCACCCCATGGGCACGTACTACCGTTATACTACGTCCCGCAATAAAAATCCCGGCTTTCGCTGGGACATGCTTTCTCTCTAACCTAGCCCCATCAAGAGCCCGACCAAGTATTGGCTGATCACAGTAGGAGCTTTATGTAAAACTCCATAGCCTTCATCCCGGCGCCCACGGGCAACGAGAAAAAAAGATGCCAATAATGTAAAGTTTGATCCAAAACTTAAATCAGGATTAATGAAGCCGGGGCAAAGAGAAAGAGCTTATCTATTTCTATAATAACATATAAAAACCGCCCCGAAAAGGGGCGGTTTTTGTTTTCCCGTTGTGCATGTTCGATCAAAACAGCACGATTTTATTATAACAAAAAACAGTTAAGAGGGTCAACCTATTCTTTGAAGCCGTCCAAATTAACGTCGTAGAGAATTTCATCCTGAATCAAACGATAGGACAGAACTTCTTCGGGTTTAAACCACATATCAATTTCTTTCTCGGCTTCTTCAACCTTACCTGAAGCATGAATCAAATTTCTGATACTGCGACGATCGGTGTCAGCGGCGGCAAAAGAGTCAAGCGTAAAATCTCCGCGGATTGTTCCCGGAGCGGCGGTCAAGGGCTCTGTAAAACCGGCAATCTTACGTACCAATTCAACAGCGTGCCCGCCTTGCCAAATCATTGCAATGACCGGGCCGGCGCTTAAATATTTGGCATTAGCTTCCATAACCGCAACACCGTTATCACGATTGGTTTTATAGGGTGACTCTTGGCCTTTCTTTTCATAAGCAGCCCGCGCTTTAGCGCCAACCGCTTCAAGCCATTCCTCGCCGCCAACATTATAATAATGATCAGTTGCCATTTGTTCAGTCGGAATAAGCATTTTCAAACCGACCAGCTTAAGACCAACTAATTCGAAACGCTTAATGATTTCTCCAATCAAGGAACGTTGCACTCCATCCGGTTTAATGATAACCAAAGTCTTTTCCTGCATACTTAATAAAAATAATAATCAATACCCCGATTATAGCTATGAACAGCCGATAATGCAAGCCTTGTTCTTAAAGACGCTGCGTCCGTCAATTTTAAGCCTAATTGTCCCATCTTGATCCGTACGATAACTTTTTATTCCGCGACGTTCGAGCCGCCTTAAAATGCGCGGCGATGGATGACCATAACTATTATCATTGCCAGCCGAAGCAATTGCCAGTTCGGGATTGACAGTATCCAAAAAAGCTTCCGTCGAGCTAGTATCTGAGCCGTGATGGCCTAATTTCAAAATTTCCGCAGATAATTCCGCCTTGGAGATCTTCAATAACTCAGTCTCCAGCTCTGTCTCAGCATCGCCCGTAAATAGTATATCGACTTCACCGTATGACAAGCGAAATACCAAAGAGGCGTTATTGGGATTCTCAATCTTAGACTCCGCTAAACTATCGAAAGGGAATATAAAATTAAAAATTACCCCGTCGACAGTTATATCTTCTTGCTTGGCATAGACGATTGGAATTTTTTTATTTTTCAAAGTTACTATGAACTCTTGATATGGCGGAGTGTTATAAGGAAAATCACTCAATATTACGGCGCCGATCGAGTAACGTTCGGCTACCGCGGTCAAGCCGCCGAAATGATCATCGTGCGGATGACTGAGAATCACTAGGTCGATTCGCCGCTGCCAAAAAGGCAAAGAACGTCCAAGTTCGCGCAAGACGGCTTTATCCGGCGGACCGCCGTCGACCAGAATGGTTTTATTGTTAGGCGTTTCTATCAAAGCGGCGTCGCCCTGCCCGATATCCAAAAAACTGACTTCCAGCCTTTGTTCGCCTTCATATAAAAACCAGAACGATAACCAAGCGGCAACAATAATAAATATTGCTGCCGCTGTCCCCTCCTTTATTTTCATATTAAATTATAGATTCTTGTTCAGGGCTTCGGCCAAAACGTTTTTTTCCTGAACTCCCGTAAAACGTTCGGTCGGCTGTCCGTTCTTAAAGACAATCAAGGTCGGGATGCTCATAACGCCGTACTGCCGGGCAACGTCAATTGCCTGATCGGTATCGAGCTTACCGACAATCGCCTTGCCTTCGAAGTCGGCCGCGATTTCATCGACAATCGGTGCCTGCGCCTGACAGGGTCCGCACCAAGTCGCAAAAAAATCAACCAGCACCGGCTTGGCTTTTGAGGCTTCGATAACCTCGGAAGCAAAGCTGTCCTTTGTAAATTGCTGAGCCATATAGTTTTTAATTAATGTAAGTACGCGCTATTGTACCATATAAATTTCAGCCTGCCAAGAATCTTTTTCCTCTGATTTTACGATGATAGCTAATCGCGAAACGGTGCGCTTCATCGCGCACGCGCTTGATCAAATGCAGAGCCGGCGACGCCAAAGGAAGCTCTAAAGCCTTTGATTCCCCCGGAAAAAATATCTTATCCGGGGCATGGGCGCTGCGCAGGCCTTCGCCCTTAGTGATTCCTATAAAAGCGATATCCTGCTTGTACTTTTTTAAAATCCGCGCGGCAACATTAAGCTGCTGCTTGCCGCCGTCGATAATCATCAAATCGGGCAAGGGCCAATCGTTATTCAAACGCCGTTCTAAAATTTCGGAAATCATTTGAACATCGCCTTTTTTACGATCGCTTGAAAACTTGCCGACAATCTTGAATTTGCGATATTCGTTTTTATCGGCTTCTCCGCCATTAAACACCACCATCGAACCGACCGCTTCTTTCCCAAAGGTATTGGAAATATCATAGCCCTCGATCCGTTGCGGAACTTTTTTCAGATTAAGTATCTTAGCGAGTTCGACAACGTCGTTGGCGTATTTTTCAGCGACGCCGATAACATGGGTGTTTTCCAAAACTTGTTGCATGTACTCTCTTTTTTCTTCAGGCAAACTCTTGATGACTCTTTTTTTCTTACCTTCAAAGAATAAAATCAAAGGCTTAATTACCTGGTCCTTATAATCTTTAATAGAAACTTTTTGACCGCAGGGCCCGAGACAGCGTCCGATTTGATAATAGAAGCAAGATTTTTTTTGAATTTTACGCATCGTGCAATAGGGCCATATCTTGCGCAGGGCTTTCAAGGTTTCTTTAACCGCCAATCCGCTGACAAAGGGTCCGTAATATTTTCCCGCCTTGCCAATCGTACGCGTCAAAAATACTCCCGGAATCTCATCTTCTAAAGAAATATGAATATAGTTAAAGCGCTTATCGTCGCGCAGCATAATATTGTAATAGGGCTGATGTTTCTTCACTAAATTGGCTTCGAGCAGCAAGGCTTCAATTTCCGAATCAACTTCAACCCATTTTATCTTAGAAATCTCCTTTACCATCTTCGCTTTCATCGGCGTATGATTGGCCGAGGTGCGCCAATACGAAAAAACGCGGCTGCGCAGATTCACAGCCTTTCCTATATAAATCAACTTCCCTTCTTTATTAAAATACTGATAACAGCCGGGACTTTGAGGAATATTTAATTTTTTAACTTGATCGAGGGTCATAGGCTGATTATATCTTATTCCTAGCAAACTTGCCTAAAATTACAAGTTGGGCTAGACTAAAACCATATGAAAAGTCAGAATTTCGGCTTTAAATTCTCATTCACTTTTCCCTTTACACAGAAGGGTCTATGGTAAGGCGTTTTTAAGCTAATACCACTAGACCCGCGCCAGGGTCTTTTATTTTTACATCAATTTTTATTGAAATTTATGAATATGTACGAAGCGCCGCACTTACAGCGGCATCATTACAAAACCGACATGAGCGAACAGGAACGCTTGTACGCTGAGTTAAACGCGAAAAGCGATCCGGAGAGCAAACGCTTACAGCGCTATATCGCTATTCCCGATTTAAGCAAAAAAGAGGGTTCTCCGGTCAAAGCGATTACCGAAAGGGTTATTAATTTACCGAGTTTGAAAAATCTTGATTTGATTGAAACGCCGGAAGTTATTACGCCGGAAATCGTTTTCGATCTCTTCAACTTCCCGAAAGATCATCCGGCCCGCACTGCCTCTGATTCTTATTTCATCGATGAGAACCATATCCTTCGTCCGCATACTTCCCTCATGTGGAAATATTATTTGGATATTCCGGAGGTTCGAGAACGTTTAGAAAAGCACGGCTCTGTCGGCGTATTAAGTTATGGCAAATGTTATCGCCGCGATGAAATCGATTGGCAGCACTATAATATTCTGCACCAAATCGACGGCTTTTTCGTTATTAGAAAAGACATTAAAACTCTTGATCAAAAAGATTTGGAAGCGATTTTAATCGAAGTTTGCGAAGCTCTCTACGGTAAGGACGTAAAATATAAATTCATTGTCGACCATTTCCCTTATACCGATCCGAGCGTTGAAATGAATATCGAATGGGACGGACAACTGATTGAAATACTCGGCGCGGGCATCGCTCATCCGAATGTTATTCGCAACCTCGGCATTGATCCCGACAAATATAATGCTTGGGCCTTTGGTTTCGGCTCCGACCGTTTAGCGATGATCAAACAGCGCATTCCGGATATCCGTCTTCTCTACTCCGACGATGAACGCGTTACCAAACAATTGGCCGACCTTGACCATATCTTCGAGCCGGTCAGCAAGTATCCTCCGATTACGCGCGATATTTCCTTTATAGTTGATAAAAATTTCGACCTTAACGCCTATTATGAGTTGATTCGCGAAATTGCCGGAACGGAAATGACCGAGGAGGTAAAATTATTGGACACCTATGAAAACGAAGAAAAATTCGGTAAAGATAAAATTTCTTATACTTTCCGAACTGTCTATCGCTCCTTAGACAGAACGCTGACCAGCGAAGAGGTTGATGCTAAACACAAAAAATTAGAGGAAGTCACGATTGAAAAATTCGGGGCGGTTGTTCGCTAATCCTGTGTTTGACTCAGAAAATAGCGGTATTCTGCTTGCGTAAGTAATTCTTTTTCTGACAAAACTCTAGTCAAAGCTCTGAATAAGTGATTAAAGTCATCTTTCCTAACCATAGTTAATTCAATTCGATTAAGACGCTCTTCGTGATTATCGAGCCGTTTTTCGATTGTATCGAAACGGGTATTCATAATATCTTTCAAATCCTCAATTTGTTGATGAATTTGATTGGCAAATTGTGCTAGCATAGGAAACATTTCATCTCCTGTAAGATATTTTTTCATACTCTCAATATTAAAATTTAATACGGAGAGGTATGACAAATATAGCAAGAAAAAAGACCCCATTCAAGGTCTTTAATCTTAGTATTTTTTTCAACTTATCCCCCTCTACATTTCCTCAACAACCTCTACTCCCAAAAGCTTCAGGCCTTGTTCAATAACCAAAGCAATTGAGTCCAATAAAGCCAAACGCGCGGCGCCGGTCGAGCGATCGGCTTTCAAAACCGGAACAGCGTGATAATAATCATTAGCCGTTTGCGCTAAATCAAAAAGATATTTAGCAATTTCGGCCGGATCACGTTTTTCTCCGGCCGCACTAACCGAAGCCGAAAAATTAGCCAACTTTATAATCAAAACTTTTTCACGAGTTTCATTAAGCTGAGCATAATCAATCGTCGAACGCTTAAGCGTTAGCGGAGCTTTTCGTTTAATGCTTTGAATGCGAGCATAAGCATATTGCAGATAAGCAGCTGTAAAGCCGTCAAAGCGCAGGGCGCTGTCCATATCAAAGGTAATCGATTTATCCGAACCGACTTTAATCATTTCAAATTTAAGCGCGCCAAAAGCGACGGCCGAGGCCACTTGATTGATTTTTTTAGTCGGCCAATTATTATGCCGCTGAATGATTTCCGCCTTGGCTTTTTCCAAAGCCATATTTTTCAAATCTTCGTACGGAATAATATTTCCGGTACGAGACGACATCATACCCGAAGGCAATTTTACAAAATCATAAGTCAGATGCTCCAACTTGGTTTTATAACCCAGCAATTCCAAAATTTTAAAGAGCTGGTTGAAATAAAGCGATTGACGAACATCGACGACATACAAGGAATGATCGAGCTTATAACCTTTTATTTTTTTGATAGCCAAAGGCAAGTCGGCAACCGGATAAAGCGCTGTGCCGTCAGAACGCAATACTACCAAGACGCCGAGCTTGTAGGCCTCTAAATCGGCGATTACGGCGCCCTCGCTGCGTTTTAAAACTCCCTTGGTCTCCAATTCCTTAACCATCTTCAAACCGGCCTCGATAAACTCATTTTCGTAAAAAGTAGTCGAAAAGCGTACGCCGAGTTCTTTGTAAATCGTGGCAAATTGGTCAATGCTCCATTGCCGCGTTTTCTTCCATAGCTTATACATATCGCCGCGCCGACTCTCTATTTGCTGCATGACTTGTCCAACTTCGAGTTTAGCGCCTTCATGCTCCTCAATCCGTTGCGTTGCTTCGGCATATTGCCGCCCGAGAAAATAACCTTTGTTTTCCGTACCTTCTTTCAAAATTTTCCTAGCTTCAATATTATGCTCGTGATACAGCCACCAAATGGTTTTGGCGACATGAATGCCAAAATCATTGATATAGGAAACCGGAATCACCTTCCAGCCATTGGCTGCAAGAATACGGCTGACGGAATCGCCGTAGGCGATATTGCGCAGATGGCCGACATGATATTCCTTATGCGTATTGGCATTAGAGTATTCGATCATGACGCGTTTTTTAGCGCCGCTTTTGTTTTCGCCGTATTTAGCGCCGTGTTTAACAATATCTTTTAAAATTGCAACCAAGGCCGCGGCGCTCAATGAAATATTAACGTAGGGTCCGCTGGCAGTGGACTTATCTACCCATTTCATTCCGGAAAGTTTTTCGGAAATCTCTGCGGCTATCTCTACCGGGCTTTTTGCCAGAGCTTTTGCAAAAACAAAACAAGGCAGACTTATATCTCCCAGCTCGGCTTGCGGCGGCGCCACAAAATCGGAAAGTTTAACTTCCGTCTTGATAGATCGGCCGATGGCGGCCGATAAGTCATGTTTAATTTTTTCTAAAGCGTACATCTTATTTCACAATACGGCGATATTCACGTTTGCCTTTCTGGACTACCGATGAGGTCGATATCTCATAATTGGCATCAGTAATTATTTCTCCGTTAACTTTGATTCCTTTCTGTTCCAATAGTCGGCGGGCTTCGCTTTTTGAAGACGCCAGCTTGGCTTCAACCAATACTTCAATAATATTGGAAGCTTTTATTTTGACTGTTTCCATTTCATCGGGGGTTTCTTTTTTCTGAATCGTTTTGACGAAATGCGCTTCGGCGGCGTCGGCTTTTTTATCGCCGTGATAAATTTTGGTGATTTCATGCGCCAATTTCATCTTGAAATCCCGCGGATTAAGCGTTGTATCGCGCAAACGTTCTTGCACCTTCTTGACTTCCTGATAAGACAGTTTGGTGCAGAGCTCGAAGGCAATCGACAAGATTGAATCGGGCCAAGCCATAATCTGTCCGTACATGTTTTCCGGAGTTTCATCGAGATTGACGATATTGCCTGTGGTTTTACCCATCTTCTTGCCTTCGCTATCAACCAAGAGCTTGCTGGTTATAACGAATTTCTCTTTTCCGGTCAGCGCTTTTACCAAATCGCGCCCGGCCAACATATTAAAGGTTTGGTCATTGCCGCCGACTTCTCCGTCGATTTCCATAGCCACGGAATCATAACCTTGGATCAAGGGGTATAAAAATTCATGTAGATATATCGGTTTTTCCTCTTTAAGGCGCTCCTGAAACATATCTCGGATAATCATCTGTTGCACCGTGAAATTAGAACCAAGCCGGATAAAATCTTCAACCGACATTTTGTCATACCACTTGCTGTTGTATTTGACTTCGGCGGCATTGCGGCCGGAAAAAGAAATCCAGGCCGAAGCTTGTTTCTTCCAAAGCTTGGCGTTGGCTTTGACCGCAGCGCGATCAAGCTGTTGGCGGGCGGCCGCCTTGCCGCTTGGATCGCCAATCATGCCGGTGAAATCACCGATTAGAAAAATTACTTCATGTCCCGCTTCTTGAAGCTGACTTAATTTAGCCAGCTGAATGGCGTTGCCGATATGCAAAGATTTGGCGCTTGGGTCAAAGCCGGCGTAGAATTTCAATTTTTTGCCGGATTTAAGCGCTTTTTCCAAAGCCTCGCGGCTCGGATAAACGCGTTCGACGCCGCGGTCAAGAATTTCTTGTATTTTCATAGTAATTTCAGTATATCTAAGCAACCCCAAAAAGTCCATTTTGCCCCAATACAAAAACCCTCCGATAAACGGAGGGTCTTTGTTCCAAATTAAAAACTATTTCTTGCGCTTAGCGGCTTTGCGCTTCTTGGGCGCAGCCTTGCGCTTAGCGGCTTTCTTCTTCGGAGCGGCTTTACGCTTCGCGGGGCGCTTGACAGCCTTTTTCTTGGCGGCCGGGCGCTTTGCGGCTTTTTTCTTCTTAGGCATAGTGTCACCCCCTTTCGTTAGAAATGATCTTACGAGTAACCTCGTTTGATTGATCAATCATTTCTCACTATTAATTATAACACGAATCAGACAACAAAATAATAAAAAAGACAAATTTTTATTCTATGTTCGATTTTTTTTAAATATAATTGCAAAATAATCTTCCAAAAATAATTTTAATCTATTTTTGGCAAAAATGGCTTATTTTTTGTAAAAAATAAAAATAAGAGCAAAAAAAAATTTTCTCACTAAAAAATATCTTAAAAATAAAAACGGCGCTGTTGCGCGCCGTTTGAAAAGTTATCAACAGTTTTCCACAGCCCAAAGAGATTTTTTAAGAGAGTTCAGACAAACGCTGTTTTATTTTTTCGAGCGATGAATTATATTCCGCAAGTTTATTTTTTTCATTCGCAATAATTTCTTTCGGTGCTTTGTCAACAAACTCTTTGTTGTCCAATCGACTCGCCAAAGCTTCGGCAAGAGCGGAAATTTTTTTAAGTTCACTTTCCAAGCGAGCGCGTTCAATATCGAGATCAACTTCGGTCTCAAGTTGCAGTTCCAGTCCCTTTACGGAAACAAAGATGGCCGAAGGAATTTTGTCAGTAACGTTAAAACTTAGATCGCCTAGGCCGGTACGCAGGGACTTAAGCAAAATTTGATGTTCTTCAAGAATGGCGGCCTGCGGATGGGGGCCGAAGGCGGCTTTAATCTTTTGCGCCGGCGGAATCTTATTTTCACTGCGCGCGTTGCGGATGGCCGTAATGACTTCGCGTAGGAAGGAAAATTCTGATTCTGCACTTTCATTTATATAAGTGCCATCGACGCTCGGCCATTGCGCAACCAATAACAAATCCTCGTGGTAGGATTGCCAAATCGCTTCGGTAACAAAGGGCATGAAGGGATGCCAAAGTTTTAATATTCTTTCAAGAACATAATATAAAACATTTGTCTTTTGCGTCGAGTTTTCAAACTTGCTGGCTTCCAAATACCAATCGGCCAAATCGTCGAGCGTAAAGGCGCGCAAAGCTTCGCCCGCTCCGGAAAAATCATGAGCATCAATATGTTGATTAACATATTCAATAGTCTTATGAAGGCGAGACAAAATCCAACGGTCAGTCAGGTTCAATTCGGAATTTTCAAGAACGGCGGAGGAGTTTTCCTGTCCCAAAATATAACGGCTGATGTTCCAGAGCTTATTGGAGAAATTTCGGAACGAAGCGATTTTGTCTTCGTTGATGCGCAAATCAGTTCCCGGCGTATTGCCGAGCAGGAGCGATAAGCGGACTGCGTCCGTACCGAATTCCTTAGCGACTTCAACCGGATCAATGCCATTGCCCTTGCTTTTGCTCATCTTTTTACCGTCCTTATCTAAAACCATGCCGTGCAAATAGACGGTTTTAAAAGGAATTTGCTGAAGAGCGAACAAGGACATCATAATCATGCGCGAAACCCAAAGCGTAATGATTTCATAGCCGGTTTCCAGCACATCAGTCGGATGAAAAGCGTTTAAGTCTTTGGTTTTTTCCGGCCAACCCAAAGTCGAAAAGGTCCACATGCCGGATGAAAACCAAGTATCAAGCGTATCTTCATCCTGCTTCCAGCCTTCACCTTCGGGCGCGTTCTCGCCGACATATATTTCTTCTCCCTTATACCAAACCGGAATTCTATGACCGAACCAAATCTGCCGCGACACGCACCAATCGCGCAAATTTTTCATCCAGGAGCAATATTGCTTGCCGAAACGTTCAGGGACAAAATTAATTTGATTTTTCTCCGCGACTTCCAAAGCGGCTTCTTTCAAAGACTTATTGCCCAAACGATCCAATGGCTTATCTACCGCGACGAACCATTGTAAGGAAGGCAGAGGTTCGATTGCCGTACCACAGCGATAACAAATTGAAATATTATGATCAACTTCTTCTTCATTTTCAATCAAGTTGTCAGCCTTGAGTTTCTCAATGATTTTTTCGCGAGCTTCGACCGAAGTCAAGCCAGTATATTCTCCAAACCCATCATGAATTTTTCCTTGTTCATTAATAACTTTTATCTTCGGTAAATCATTAGCTTCCGCCATCCGCCAATCTATCATCGAATGTGCCGGCGTAACGCCGAGGGCGCCGGTTCCGAAGTTCATATCAACTTCATGATCGCCGATAATTTTTAATTTTAAATTCTGGCCGCAAAAATCAGCTTCGATAATCTGTCCGATAAATTTCGCGTACCGTTCATCTTTTGGGTTCACCGCTACCGCCGTGTCACCGAGTTTTGTTTCCGGACGAGTTGTTGAAATAGAAATCGGAAAATTTTTATCATATTTAAAAGTATACAAAATCGTTTTTTGCGTTTTATACTCAACTTCATCGTCAGACAAGGTTGATTGGCAATGCGGGCACCAATTGACAATACGCTCGCCGCGATAGAGTGCGCCGGCCTCATACATCTCGACAAACATCTTGCGTACGGCCTTCTGCCGCGGTTCATCAAGCGTAAAAGCCAAGCGCGACCAATCAAGCGAGGCACCCATATTCTTAATCTGACCGAGAATCGTTTGCTGGGTTCCAAGCGCGAATTCGTTAACTTTTTTCAAAAACGCCTCGCGGCCGATATCATGACGAGTTTGTCGCTTTTCTTTATACAGGGCCTTTTCCACCACCGCCTGGGTTGCGATAGCCGCGTGATCGGTGCCGGGTAGCCAGAGTGTTTTATAACCCTGCATGCGATGATAACGAATCAAAAGGTCTTCAATAGCGATCATCGAAGCATGGCCCAAATGAAGCCGGTCGGTAACGTTTGGCGGCGGCAAAACAATCGTATAGGAACCTTGGTCGATTCTTTTTAGATTATCCGGATTAAAAAAACCGGACTTTTCCCAAGCCTCGCGTATATTCGCCTCATGATCAGAGGCAATAAAAGATTTAGCCAATTGTGACATAATGACTAAAAAGTACCATACTCCAAGGCCTTTTGCAATTGCTAAAATAAGCTATTTTCAGTACAATACAAGATATGATTACTCCTAAACGTCCTTCGGGCTTTAATGAATTATTGCCCGCCGATCAGCTCGCGTTTAACGCCATGGTCGCTATTATTAAAATGTCGTACGAGCAATACGGCTATGCGCCGTTGGAAACTCCGGCTTTGGAATTGGCGCCGGTCTTGCTCGCCAAAGAAGGCGGCGAAACTTCGAAACAAGTTTATCGCTTTAGCAAGGGCGACACCGATCTTGCTCTGCGTTTTGATTTGACGATTCCCCTTGCCCGATATGCGGCTGAACATTTTAATGAGCTTGCTTTTCCTTTTCGCCGCTATCAGATTCAAGAAGTCTGGCGCGCTGAAAAAGCGCAAGCCGGCCGCTATCGTCAGTTTTATCAATGCGATATTGATATTCTCGGCAGCAAAAGTTCAATGGCTGATGTTGATATCATTTTGGCCGCCCGCGCCGCTTTACTCGCGCTGGGTCTAAAAGGCGTAACATTTAGTCTTAGCCATCGGGGCATTCTTTCTGGCTGGCTCGCATCCCGCAAATTAGAAAATAAAATTACGCCAGTCTTGCGAGCTATCGATAAGCTAAGAAAATTCGGTGAGAAAACTGTTGCTGATGAACTTAAGGCTTCGGGACTCAAGCAAGAAGAGATTAAAGATATTATTAAATTCGTAAATCTTAAAGGTTCACCTCGAGATGTCATAAAAGCGATGCGCTTGTTAGACATTAAAGATGATCGCTTTATAAAAGCCCTTGATGAATTGGAGAAAATCTCTGAGTTATTTAAGGCCTCTGGAGTAAAATCAAACGAATACGTTTTTGATTTGCGCATTTCTCGCGGGCTTGATTATTACACCGGCATGGTTTTTGAAACATATCTCGCCAGTGACACTAAAATTGGCAGTATTTGTTCTGGCGGGCGTTATGACAACTTACTCGGACAATATCGCCGCGATCCGATTCCGGGCGTTGGCGCCTCAATCGGTTTGTCCCGACTTTTTAGCGCAATCAAAGACGATTTGAAAAACGGTCCGAGCAATCCGGCACAAGTTCTCATCGTAGCTCTCGGAGAAGACGTTGCCGATTACAGCTTAGAAGTCGCCAACTCTTTGCGCAAACATAATTTGAATATTCTCGTTTATCCCGGCTTTGAAAAAATCGGCAAAGCTCTCGGCTATGCCGATAAACTCGGCATTCCCCTCGCTATCCTCTGTGGCGGCAATGAAGCCGACAAAAACGTCGTTACGATTAAAAATTTGAAAAGCGGCAAGCAAACAACGATTGCCCTAGCTAAGGCCGCGGCGGCGATTCGCAAGTTACTCTAATATGAATTGGTTTTGGATTGCCCTGATCGGCCCCTTTCTTTGGAGCGTCAGCAATCACATCGATAAATATCTCTTAAGTAAATATTTCAAAGACCTCGGTATCGGGGCTTTGATTATTTTCTCTTCTTTGGTAGGACTTATTGTCTTACCGATTGTTCTTTTAATCGAGCCTCATGTTTTTAATGTTTCATTATTCCAAGCCGTCATGATTATGGCCGCTGGTGTTCTTGTTACCTTCGGCTGGCTTGCCTATTTGTACGCGCTTGAAATTGATGAGGCCTCTCTTGTTAGCTCTTTGTTTCAAACCATTCCGATATTTTTATATATCCTGGCCTACATCTTCTTACGCGAAACAATGACTCTGACCCAGATTATGGCTTCGCTTTTGATTATCTCCGGCGGCTTGGCGATTACTTGGGATTTTGATAGAAAAAAATTCAAAGCCAAAGTTTTCTGGCTTATGTTAATCGCTTCCGCCTGTATTGCCGGCGAAGGCATTATCTTTAAAATCTTTGCCTTGGAAACAGATTTTTGGACCACATCTTTTTGGGAATATGTCGGCAGTCTTATCTTGGGGGCGGTTTTTCTTGGATTTTTTTCAAGTTATCGTCGCAACTTTATTACACTATGGAAAAACAGCCGCACAGCCCTAATAGGTATTAATTTATTCAACGAAATAATTACGGTTGTCGGTATTCTAACTTTCCGTTACGCTATGCTTTTGGCCCCGCTCGCCTTAGTCCAATCAGTCAACGGCTTTCAGCCTTTAATCGGCGTGCTCATTGGAATATTCTTAACTGTCTTTTTCCCAAAAATCAGCCAAGAAAAAATCGGTTGGAAAAACCTGGCGCAAAAAGCCGTGGCGGTTATCATCATGCTTGTCGGCGCGTATTTGATTGAAAGAGGTTCATAAATCATAAAATAATAAAGGGACTGATTTTTATCAGTCCCTTTTTTAGTTGAAAGAGATTTTTATTTATACAACAAATTTTTTGGCTGCGAAACCCAGGGGCATCTTTTTTGGAATAAGTCCCAGAGTTTATACAGCGTTTTAAGACCGTTATAGAGCTTTATGAATGGCCAGGCAATTCCATAAAGAATTTTACCAATCAACCAAAACATAAATTTGAGAACTTCAAAAGAAATTTGCAGAGCTTCGAAAATCGGATTCCAAATATTTCTTCCGATCATCTTAACAAATAGAATAAGACGTTCTTTTTGCTCGGAACGCTGAGTCTCTATTTTCTTCGCTTCTTTTTCCTTCTTCTTAATGATTTTCATTACCACCTTAAGAGCATCAACAAACGATTCTCTTTGAGCCAGCATTAAAAAATATCTAAGCTCTCCTCCCCTCCAGATTTTAGTCATCTGTTGTCTTAGCTTAGGAGAATCTTTCTCAAAACGTTGCTCAAGTTCATCTACAAAGGATTTACTGTAAATTTCACTTAAACACAGTCTGAAAATTTCTCTTTGAGCACTGGTCGTTACAAGTGTAAAAACATATTTTGTAAAAACCAATTCATATAATCGATTTATCATTTGCTGCCTTGTCTCTTCGGGAGTTTTAGTAAACTCTTTGTTTTTACTAAGAGCCCACCAAGACTTAACTGCTTCTAATTTATTGGAGTCCCAACCATCAACCCTACCTGATAAATAATCCATGAACTTCCTAAACTTTCCATCGTATTTATACATATAAAACCTTCCAAAGAGAGCCAATAATATAGTCACTCCGAAGATTGCCCGTATAACAGTCGGCCAGATTGAATCATCATAATACTGAACAGCACTGGTAGTTGGCTGAAAAAACAGCAGATATATAAGAACGCCTGATGATGTCAACAATAAGAAGTTCATAAGCCAGCGTCCGTATTTAGCCATTGTGTTCATTACTTTTTCAGATTTTCCCCATTCTTCCATTTTTGACATTAGCCAGAAAACTCCGATTGGAATCAAAATACATAAAATCATTGCTATTGATATAATGCCGAAAGTAGCAAAGAATATTAAGATTGATTCGACAAGACTAACAAAGAATGATCCTATGGCCGGCAGCAACGTATCATATATCCATTGACCAATGGAAACGCATAAATCAATGAGCCACCAGAAAGCTATGGGAATATTAGCTAGCAGCCAATCAAAGGTTGCCGGAATCGAAACGATTAGCCATTTTAATGCTAACACTATAATAGCTCCTATCACTAAAATAACTTTTAGAATAGTCCCTAATATTTCATTTGGAAATTCAGGTATAAAGCTGAGCAAAGACATAAAAACCATCACTCTGGCTATCCGCTTCAATCTGTCATCCTTTTTCGCATTAACATCAATTAACAACATGAAAATTGCACCGTTCAGTATTGTTCTAAAGAAGGCTACCAAGGAAAACGTCCAAAGAAATCCTGAGGTTGCGGCTGATACAAACAGAACCAAGGCAAAAAATATTATTAGTATAGGAATATACACAAAGGGGCTATCTTCATCCCATACTTCAGCAATTTTTCCTGCAACTAATTTAATGCCGAACCACAGTAGTTTTAATGAAGCTAGAACAACCCAAACAGTCGTAAAGGATCCAATTAAAGCTTTAATTGTAAAGCCCAATGACCATTGCCAAGGCAGCCAACCGTTTACGGACGGAGATAAGAATTCCGTAGTCCATTGAAAGCCGCTATCCATTAAACTGCCCGCTGCAGCAAACGCCATAAGCGGAGAAATAATGAAGAAAAGCAGATGCATTATCAAGGTATACCAGAAACCAGGGCAGATGTGAGTGCTTAACTCAACTCTCCGGCTTGGTCGGTAAACAAAATTGCTTCTGGCAAATTTGTACATTTTCCAATAAGCTCCATCTTCCGTATTAACAACAAAGTCATCGGCATGCTGTTTTTCAGAAATAAACCTGAAAGGACTTACCTCAACAACTTTAGTATCATCGTTAATACCTAAAGGGTAAGCATTGAAACCGAAATCTATACCAAGAAGATTA
>DDTV01000015.1 GCA_002344425.1 Candidatus Falkowbacteria bacterium UBA2355 | reverse complement strand
CGGCGCCGTTTTCCGCTTCTGGTTCTGCCCTTTGATTGTTTGATTGTTTTTCTTAGGATAGTGGCCAGCGGCTGGCACGAAGGCTTGATTGTTATTCGCGTTGCCTTGATGACTACCGCTTTGCGGGCGGCGATAGATTGGATGATGTTTAAGCAGAAAATAAAAATTTAAATATGCCTGATTTTCCGATTTGTTTATGCGGCGCCAATAAATACCGTGTTCATAATTATAAAACCCCAGGTAATGACTTCTCGGTCATAATTTGCGGTGCCTGTTCTTTGGCGCGAACTTGGCCGCAGCCAATCGACTTGCCCTCGATTGACGATTTTTACAAATCGCAAACAAGCCACCAAGCCAAGTTTGATGAATTGCCTCTGCGCCAAAGCTTTTCCCACCGGCCCTTGGAAATTATAAAAAAATATTTTTCCGCCGGATCTTTGCTGGATGTCGGATGCAGTGCCGGTGTTTTTGTCGCTGAAGCGAAAAAATACGGTTTTGACGCGCGAGGAATTGATTTATCCGAATCGGCGATTGAACTTGGCCGACATAATTTCGGATTGGGCGAAGCTTTGACGGTGGGAAGTTTAAAATCTCTGGCTTTGCCCGCAGAATCATTTGAGGTTATTACTTATTTGCATTGTTTGGAACATATTGTTGATCCGATTGGCGAATTAAGTGAAGCAAAAAGAGTTTTATCGGACCAAGGAATACTCGTACTTGAACTGCCGAGATTTTTCAGTTTGTGGCGTTTTTTGCTGGGAGTCCGCTGGTACGGAATGTCGCCGACTCAGCATATTTGGCAATTCGGTTGGCGCGGAGCTGTTTTTATTTTAGAGCGCTCCGGTTTTGAAGTTATCTACGCCAAGAAAGGCTTGAGCATGTATCATAAAATAACAGCTGATTTTTCAGGCCTTGTTAAGTTGTTGATTTATGCATTTGCCTGGCTTAGTAAAACGGGAGATAATTTGTTTATAGTCGCGCGCAAGAAAAAATAATATGCTCTGGTCGATTATTATAGTCAGTTATAACACTAAAGAAATACTGGGCCGCTGCCTTGATTCATTGCCGAGCGGTCTAGAAGTTATTGTGGTTGATAACGGTTCAAAGGACGGGAGCGCCGAATTTTTGGCCGGTCAAAATATAAAAAAAGTTCTTAATCAAAACAACCTCGGCTTTGCCGCGGCCTGCAACCAAGGCGCCCGCCTCGCAAGCGGAGAGTTTTTATTGTTTTTGAATAGCGACGCGCGCCTTAATGAAGCCACGCTTAAAGCCTTAGCTGAGGTTTTTGAAAGTTCTCCCAAGGTTGGGATTGCCGCGCCAAAGTTAATTGACGAGACGGCCAAAGATGAGCCCTTTGCCTTTGGTTGTTGGCCGACTTGGCTCGGATTATTAAGAGGCAATTTAAAAACCGATGCTTCGCGCGCCGACTGGGTCAGCGGGGCTGCCTTGGCGATTCGGCGCGTTATTTTTGAGAGTCTCGGGGGCTTTGATGAGCGTTTTTTCATGTATTTTGAAGATGTTGATTTATGCTGGCGGACTAAAGCTCTCGGGTATGATATTGTAATAAGTGAAGCGGCCAGCGTTGTTCATCAGCGCGGCGCGAGCAACTCGGATGAGCGTTTGCGCAAGAAATATTATCGCCGCTCTCAGATGCTATATTTTAAAAAACACCTTGGACTCCGCCCATGAACTTCTTCACTCACCAGCCGGAATTATTAAGTACAATCAATGTTATTTTAGGTTCGAAAATCGGCGCCGTTCCGGCGACAGTTTTTTTCGGACTTCTATTTTTAATAGCCCTGCTGCTCGGCTTTATATTTTTCCGCCGCACTTGGTCTTGGTCAGCCATTATTCTATCAGCCGCGGCGATTGCTTGGCTGCCGCTTTTTACGCAATTTGTTTATAGCAGTGCCAAGGAATTTAATGAAACTTGGTTTATGATATCGGCGACGGCCGAGGAGCAAATTATTTGGCGGCATTGCCGCATTGATAAGAACCAGAAGCTCGGCGGCGGATTTTGCGGACTCTATCCCTTTGTTGAAAAGATTAAAGCCAGCGTTCCCAAGGGCAAGACGGTCGCTTATGCCGACGCCGCCTTGGCCCCCTATCTGATGTATTATTTATTTAAAGAATATAAGGTAGCTCCTGCTCAGACGGCTGATTATTTTGTTTTATTCCGTCCGGTTGTACCTTATATTTATGAAAATGGAATTCTTTATAAGAGCGGCGAACCGAGACTCGAACTCGGCAAGTTTGAATTAATCGTTTCCTTGGCTCAAAATCAAGCCATCTTTAAAAGAATAAAATAATATGTGGCCGATTATTCTAATTATCATTTCTGTATCAGCGCCGGGCTTGGCCGCCCTGTCGTTTTTGTATCCTCGTTTTATTTCCGGCTTGCGCGCTTTTTCTTTGGTATACGGCATCGGTTCGGCGGTTATTACCTTTGAGCTCTTATTGTATTTTGTTATCGCCCGGCAAGCTTTTTCGCCTTGGCTGTTGTGGTTTTTCGGCGCTCAGACCTTGATTGCTTTGCTTGTTTTCGTCCTGCGCTTTCCTTGGAAAAACCAGCTAACGATCGATGTCGCGAAGGTTAAGCCGCTGTCATGGCTGCTCGGCTGTTTGATTGCCGCCTTATTGTTTTTAAGTTTGATTCAAGCCTTGGGTAAACCGCCGGTAGCCTTTGATTCCATTGCTTTTTGGGCAACTCGCGCTGAAATTCTTTTAGCTGACGGCGCGGTTAATTTCGATCGCTCAAGCCCGGATTATCTAGCATCTTATAATCATCCGAATTACCCTTGGCATGTTTCCTTGCTTGAATATTGGTTCAGACTGCTTGGCGCGAGCGGAGGAGTGGTCAATCTTCTGGCTTGGTTTTATTTTATGTCTCTGACCTTGTTCATAATTGATTTTTCAATCAAATATTTAGGGCAGGTCAAGGGATTATTGTTGGCTTTATTCTTTTGTTCTCAGCCCTTTATTTTTTATCATGCGTCCAATAATTATGCGGACTTGATTGTCGCTTACTATGCCGCTGTCGGTTTCGGATTTTTCTTTGAATGGTTGGAGCGTTCCCGAATCAATCGTTTGCTCTTGTCTTCGGCCTTGGTCGCTTGGACTTTTAATATTAAAAATTACGGAACTTTTTATATTATCGCTTTGGCCGTCGGTTTCTCGGCCGCATATTTTTTCAAATTGCATCGACCCCGCTGGCGTTCTTCGCTTTATGCATTAGGCGCCTTGCTCATACCGATTTTGCCGATTGCTTTATTCAAATTGATCAATCGTCTTAATTTGCGCAACACCGAAGCGGCTTGGGTTTGGCGTCCCGATGCATTGCCTCAATTTACCCAAGCCTTGTTCATTAGCAACAATTGGAATATTTGGTGGTTTATCGTGATCGGCGCCGGCTTGGTTCTTTGTTTGCGTATTTGGCGCCGCAAAGAACTTTTAGTCGCTTGGCTTATGCTGTTAAGCGTAGTAGCGATTTTGGTGGTTATATTTATGGTGACGGAAAATTACCAATGGGCACTAGACCACACCGCTTTGTCCAGAGCCTTTATACCCTTGGTGCCTATTTCGGTTTTATTATTGGCCATCACTTTTGAAAAACATTCTTATGGAACCATTTTTTCTCGTCGCTAGTTGCATATTGGGATTGATTATCGGCAGTTTTCTAAATTGCGCCGCCTGGCGCCTTTATGAAGGCGAGTCGATGAACGGCCGTTCCCATTGTCGCAGTTGCCAGAAGCTTATTTATTGGTATGACAATATTCCGATATTGAGTTTTTTGCTTTTGCGCGGCCATTGCCGCCACTGCGCCAGTCCGATTTCCTGGCAGTATCCCTTGGTCGAGGCGATTACCGCTCTTTTGTTCATGTTGGCTTATTGGCTTAATCCCTTTGATTGGCTCTTGCTGGCGCGTAATTGGTTTTTACTGGCCGTCTTTGTCTTGATTTTTGTTATGGATGCCCGCTGGTATGTAATTGTGGACAAAGTCACTTTACCGGCGGCTATAACCGTACTCGGAGCCAATTTATGGCTGGGAATAGGGTGGTCGGGGCTCTTGATTTCTGCTACAATAGGAACAGGTTTTTTTCTTATCCAATATCTTGTTTCCCGTGGACGCTGGATAGGCGGCGGCGACATCCGACTCGGGCTTTTGCTCGGCGTCGGTCTAGGTTGGCCGAATATTCTAGCTGCGATTTTTATAGCTTATGGCTTTGGCGCCGTCTTCGGTATAGCGGCGCTCTTAAGCGGGAAGAAGAAATGGGGATCAATGGTGCCGCTCGGAACTTTTTTGTCCGTAGCCGGCGCCATTACGCTTTTATACGGAGAAAAAATAGTGCACTGGTATTTGAATTTTGTTAATTTGCAGTGATGAAAAAGAAGAAAAAGTTTACTACCAAATATATTTTCGTTGTCGGCGGAGTTATGTCGGGCGTCGGCAAGGGAGTGGCGGCCGCATCAATCGGTCGGATTTTATCCGGCAAGGGTTTTTCGGTCAGCGCGATTAAAATTGACCCCTATATCAACGTTGACGCCGGTACAATGAATCCGATTGAACACGGCGAAGTCTTTGTAACTGAAGACGGTGATGAAACCGATCAGGACATCGGTAATTACGAGCGCTTCCTAGGCACGAATATTTATCGAGAAAGTTATATGACGACCGGCCGCGTTTATCAGGCGGTTATTGAGCGTGAACGCAATCTCGGTTACGGCGGAAAATGCGTTGAAGTCGTTCCGCATATACCTTTGGAAATAAAAGATCGCATTGAACGCGCGGTTAAAAAAACCAAAGCCGAGATTATGTTGATTGAAATCGGCGGTACGGTCGGAGAATATCAAAACTTACTCTTCCTTGAAGCGGCGCGTATGATGAAACTCTCATACGGCCGAGATGTCGCCTTTGTGATGGTTTCATATTTGCCGGTCCCTTCATTGTCCAGCGAAATGAAAACCAAACCTACTCAGTACGCGATTCATACGCTTAACGCCGCCGGTATTCAACCCGATTTCATTATTGCCCGTTCTTCAACCGACATTGATCAGCCGCGCCGCGAGAAAATCGCGATTAACTGCAATATTAAAGCCGAGGACGTTATTTCCGCTCCGGATATCGAATCAATTTACGACGTGCCGGTTAATTTTGAAAAGGACAAGCTCGGCGAGCGCTTATTAGACCGTTTCGGTTTGCGACCGCGCCGTAAAGACTTGGTTGAATGGCGGGCTATGATTCGCCGCATAAAAACAGCCAAAAAAGAAATTAATGTCGGTATTGTCGGCAAATATTTCGTCTCAGGCAATTTTACAATGACCGATTCTTACATTTCGGTTTTAGAAGCGATTAAGCATGCCGGGGCGGCCAACCATTGCCATGTCAATATCCATTGGCTGTCTTCTGAAGAAGTTGAAAAAGACGGCGCCAAACTTTTGAAAAAATTCGACGGCATTATAGTTCCGCAAGGTTGGGGAACGCGCGGCGCCGAAGGCAAAATAAAAACAATCAAGTATTGCCGCGAAAATAAAGTTCCGTATTTCGGTTTGTGCTACGGTATGCAGATGGCGGTTATTGAGTTCGCACGTCACGTCGCCGACTTGAAAGGCGCTTCGAGCCGCGAAATAAATCCCAAGACTCCGCATCCGGTTATAGACGTTATGGAATCGCAAATCGAGAATTTGAAGAAAGGCAAGTACGGCGGAACGATTCGTTTGGGCGGCTGGCCTTGCCGGCTTGTTCCGGGAACTCATATGGCCAAGATTTATGAAAAGAAATTCGGCAAAAAAAGAGTTGTTTCCGAACGCCATCGCCATCGCTATGAATTCAATCCAAAATATCGCGAGCTCTTAGAACAAAAGGGCCTCACCATTTGCGGAACGTCGCCGGACCACAATATCGTCGAGGCGATTGAAATCACGGATCATCCTTTCTTTATCGGCACTCAATTCCATCCCGAATATATTTCACGCCCGCTTGATCCGCACCCGCTTTTCGTTGAATTTGTTAAAACCTGCTTGAAGCTTCGGGAGAAAAAGAAATAGTATGGCTTTGCCCGGAACTCATCTCCGCGCCGCCTTTGAGTTAAAAGAAAAGCTCCTGATTAGCGACGAAAAGAAATATTTTTCAGGAACAGTCTACCCCGACAGTCGTTACGTAAGCGGTTTAGCGCGTGAATTTACTCATAGCGAAGATCAGATTAAACCAAGCTTCTATCAAGAAGATGATTTTAAAAAGGGCTGGTTTGTTCATCTTATTTATGATGAAACACAAAAAACGCCGTTTGCCGATACTCTTGGTTTTTTATTTGAAAATTTAGATTCCGGAATAATTCACGCTAGTAAGGATTGGATTACTCTGACTGCGATAAAAACTTTGCAAGATATTTTTGATATTCATGCTTTTCCAATTGACCGCTATTTGAAAAATCTTGAATATATGGAACTGCCCAATCAAGAGAATCCGGAGCTAATTAAAAAATATAACCTCGGTATTATTGAAATGTATAATAATCTGCCCAATAAGCCCGAGGATT
This sequence comes from Candidatus Falkowbacteria bacterium UBA2355, assembly GCA_002344425.1. Classification (GTDB taxonomy): domain Bacteria; phylum Patescibacteriota; class Patescibacteriia; order Patescibacteriales; family Patescibacteriaceae; genus Patescibacterium. The sequence continues at coordinate 272 of DDTV01000015.1, read as the reverse complement.
ATAGAGAACGTTTTGCTTTCTTGGGGATTGAGCCGGAATTGGTTAAAAAAATTATTGTTCGGGCAGATGAGCTTTCTGATGACGCCAAAGTTGTCTCTCTGATAAAAAAGCAATTTACAGAAACCATGAGCTTGATTTATGATCGTTACCCGACGTTTTAATCTATTAAAATATTGGCTTAAAGGCCGACGCAACGGCGTCGGTTTTTTTGAGTTATTTAAAAAAATCATAGCGCCGGTTTCGTCAATGAAGGCCAAACCTTTTATAGATCG
>DDTV01000016.1:5932-6371 GCA_002344425.1 Candidatus Falkowbacteria bacterium UBA2355 | reverse complement strand
TATGCAGGCCTCCCCATTTTTTAATAAATTTTTCTCCCGGCCTTAACATTAAATGATAAGTATTGGACAATAGAATCGGCGAGTCCAGCGAACGAATATCTTCAGTTGAAGCGAATTTTACCGTTCCTTGGGTTGCGACCGGCATGAAAAACGGAGTTTCTAAAACGCCGTGTCCGGTTTTAAGACGGCCGCGGCGCGCTTTTGAGTTTTTACTTTTCTTGATTAATCGGAACATATTACTTGATAATGCCGTTAGTGTCGGCAATATCATCTTTTTCAAGTTTAGTGGTTTGCGCTTTTAAGGTTTGTGAAACATTATAAGTTGTTTGATTGTCCGTTCCTGACAGGGTCGTCCCCGAAACCAAAATCAAAAGCTTGTTTATGTCAGTCGGTTTCGGTCTGACCGAAATACTGAATTCCGCTTCGACATTAGTCGCAG
>DDTV01000016.1:0-5655 GCA_002344425.1 Candidatus Falkowbacteria bacterium UBA2355 | reverse complement strand
ATTCCGCTTCGACATTAGTCGCAGACAAAGGCAAACGTCCGATTTGCCATGTCACCTGATTGCTCTGTTCGTCAAAGGTCAAAGTGCCCGCATCGGCTTGTTCCTTGCCATCCCAATTAACATAATTGGGCAAGACTGTTGTTACCTTAAGAGCGCCCAGCTCATGCAAGGAGTTGCTAATCTTCCAATATACCTTAAAGGTTGAAGTTTGGCCGACCTGAGGAGGCAGAGGGCCGGTTCCAACCGCGATATTGTCCTCGTCGAAATAACGAACTGCTTCATCAAGCATAACATCGCTGTTGATTTTAACAGTCAGCTGATTGGAGCGGTTGGCCTCATTCTCTTTGGAGAGTTCTTCGGCCTTTCCGCCAACCGCAAATTGGGCATAGCCTTTAATCTCAAAATCCCTGATTAAACTGGCTTCATTGACGGTTCTGACCGGAATAGAAAAATCTATACTGCCTTCCTGATCTTTGCTTATAGAAGCAAGGGCCGGAACCTCGGTCTTGGTCCACACTATAGTTCGGCCGGTTACGGTTCCATTGTTATTGTCGCTTAGCTTTCTCCAATCCAAGGCTTCGCCTTCAAGAACGGCCATAATAACGACATCATCCATCGCTTGGGCACCTTTATTAACATAAGAAATCGAGTAATTGAGAGTTTGTCCGAAATCAATCCCCTGATCCGAAGCTTCACCATTGGCGATTAAAGTTAAATTTAAGGAATTTTTAACAACCTCGACTGAGAAGACCTGCTCTTCAAAAGCATAATTTTTCGATGCTTCATCCGGGCGGTATTCGAAATATACTCTTAAATCTTCTTTGTCATTTTTCTTGTCTTTGAATTTGAATTTGAGGCGCAATTCTCTTTCTGCCTCCCCTATTTTATCAATTGTAAAAACTCCTGGCTCAAGCATGGCCACGCCTTCGCCATAATCGTTTTTCGGAAATTCAAGATTTTCCAGTTCAGCGAAACGGATATTAAAACCCTCGATGAAATTCTTTTCCTGCGGTTTATATTTAACTACCAATTCGGCATCCTGTCCGACCAATACGCTGGTCGGGGCGACAATCGATGAATCAAATCCGGATGAAATCAATACGGTTTCTAAACTGCTTGATTTTTTAAATTCGCTAGTAATATTCGAGGGACGATAATTCAAGTCGGCGAAAAGCAGGTTTGAAGAACCGACCGGAGCGATTAAACGGCCGCGTACAATAACCTGTCCGCTGCCGAATTGGCGCAATTCGGGCAAGCGCCAACTATTGTTGTTTTCAGATGGGGAAGGAGTACTCGATTCAAAAATAAAATTATCCGGATAAACCAAAGTAAGTTGCATGTCCGCCAATGAAGCATTTTCCTGGTTTTTATATTCAACCGTATATTCAAAGGGCTCATTGGCAATCAATTCTTCAGGCGCCGAAATTTTAAGGTCGACCGTGCTTGAATCTGCATCGCGGCTGATAACCCAATAATAAGCTCCCGCCGCGATTCCGGCCGCGATTAAAACATATAAAGTTACTAAAGCGATGCGAGTAAACAAATTCCTTTTCGGTTTTATATCAACCTCTCTAACATTAACGCGCTTGCCACCCTCGTCCTGATAAATTTCCGACAAGCTACGGTCGATATCTTTCTTATCAACATCGCCGCGAATATATTGATCAAAATTTTTTTTATTTGCCATATTTATTTTTCTCCCCCGCTCTCTAGGGGGTTCTTTTTATGAAATAAAACTTGCAAGAGATTGTCTTTTATCAAAGGCTGACTAAAATTCCAGCCGTTTTCGTTAACTTGTAAATCTTTGGGGTAATTCCACAAAGGAGTCCAGGCTTCAGACAGATTCAAACTTGAAATAAAGGTGGTATTGAGTGCCCCCGGTTGTTTTTGTATTAACAGACTGTAACGATCATTTGTTTCTGGCTTGAAATAATTTTTTAAACTTTCTAGCCAATTATTGGGTTTTTCCGGAATCTCCATTTTAAAAGGCAGTCGATAGCGGAATTCAATAACCGCCGTTTCTCCGGGGTCAACCATTGACCAGTTGGCAAAGACTGTTTTCCCCTTTTCGGTATAAATTTTTGTACCGCTGGCCGGATCGCTTATTGCCAGTCTTTCATTAGCCAAATCAGGGTCAAGTTCCCAGCCGGCTTCCGGATTTTCAAAATATGATTGATCCGGCGTTCTAAAACCTGAAGCGGAAATCAAGCTGCTGCCTTGTGGAACGTAAACACGAAGCCAATTAACATTTCTAAAACCGACAAATTGCTTATTTTTAGGAGCAGTATGTGCTCTTTGTATCCTTAGTGTAACAGTAATCGAGCCGTCGGGCAAAACCTCGGCTTGATGCTCAATTGTTTCATCGATATAACGGTCGCTTTTTTGCCCTCCGATATTGCTGGAAACGACCATTAAATAATCTTTCTCGGCCTCTTTAATCGAACCGTCCCAACCAAACTGTTTGATAGAAGCCTCGAGAACCGGATCGTTGAAATAAAGCAAAATATGTTTTTCCCGCAAACTGGATTCAAAGACTCCGATTAGAGCAAAGGCTTTTTGCGGGGTCATGTCTTTGGGAATATCGGCCATTAACTTTTCCATCAAATCGCCGATGATTTTTTTAGGCTCCTTGGTTACATCGGGCTTTTGTTCGGAAAAAGTTTGCGTAACTTCCCAAAAATTTTCGGCCGTTATTATTACTCCGTAATCAGCCGTCATATCAACCGCGCCATGTACGCTTAAAAGTCTTTCGATGACGGTCGGAGTAAAACTAATCACTCCGTCAACGGTCGGACCATCGCTCTTTTCATAAAACCATTGCAACTTCTTTGCGGTAGTCGGCCAATCAGGCCACCAATTGGCATCCCAAAAATGCCACAAAGGATTTAAGAGCCATAGTGGCTCGGGTGCGACAACGCGGCGATAGAGACCGGCTTCGGTGTCATAACTGCCGCCCGCAGGAACTTTCAAATCGGTAATTTCTCCGCGGCTGACATCAACGGTTGCGAAGCTGCCTAAAAATCCGCCTGAACCGCGTCTTTCAGCGTTGTTTTGAAAGACAAGCAAGTAGCGTTTATCGCTTTGCTTGCCTAAAAATATTGAAGCGCGTTTGCTCAAATCAACCGATTCTTCCAAGCTGGGAGCTAGCCATTCGGCACGTTCGCGCAACTCAACAAATTGGCGGCGGTACTCTTCGGGCAAGTTATTTTCGTTGATTTTTTTAAGCTCTCGAAGCATGGCACGGGCTTCTTCGGCCGCGGGAATCGCGTGTGCGGCAAAACGATCCAAAAAAGCCATAACGTTCTGATTGGCAGAGGGAGCGATTGCGGCCGCCAATTCGGCGCCTAAGCGAGCCGATAACTTCCCGGCATTTAAAATATGCCTTGATTCTGAGGCTAATTTGGCTTGATCATCGGGCACAAGTCCCGCTAAATCAAGCAAGCCCTTATTAATGGCGGCCAAATCGTTTTGCGCCCTAAGGAAATCGTCGCCGGCTTTTTCAAAGGCTTGTTCCGCGCCGCTGAAATCTTCTTGCTCAATTAATTCTTTGCCTGAAAAAAGTCCGGCAAAAGCCGATTGGGTTGATTTTGAAATTGATTCACGCAAAGGTCCGAGCGAACGCCAGCCTGAATACAGGAGAAAGGGCGAAGCCAGCAAGCACAACATTAAAAAGAAATTGGCCAATTTAAAGGCCGGCGAATGCTTCTTGCCGGAAACAAGTTCAAAAACCTTTGTTTCTTCTTTTAATCCTTCGCTGATTCGTTCCGGGACATCGGCTACCATTCTAAGTTCGGCTCGGTTCTTAGAATAAATCCAGCGAATAAAACGCAAACAAGAGTCGATTAATAGCAATACGCCGCGAATCAAAACGCGTCCGATAAAAATAATTATTCTAATCGCGATTAAATCGCGCCACAGGCGTTTTGGCTTTACCGCCTTGGGGCGCAAATCAATGATAGAATCGGGATTGATTCCGTGATATTTATAATACTGTTCGTTCATAAATTTCACTTGTTTGGAGCGCGCATTCATACCAATCGTAAAGTTTGGCGCGCTTATAACCTTTGGCAATCAAATCTTGCCGCAAATTTTCACTGTTTATCAAATTATTAATTTGATTTTTTAACTGTGCTCCGTCATCAGGGTCGAAAAAGAGAGCGGCGTCGCCCAAGACTTCCGGCAAACAAGTTGAGTTAGAACTGATGACCGGACAGCCGCGCGACATAGCCTCCAAAGGCGGTAAACCAAAGCCTTCATACTTAGAAGGAAAAACATAGGCCAAAGCTCGGCTAAATAAAATCTCAAGATCCCTGTCCGGAACATAGCCGGGGAAAATTACCGTGTTGGCGTTCAATTCAAGGGCGAATTTCTTCAGACGAGCGTAAAAATAATCATTCTTGCCCACCAAGACGAGTTTTAAATCTGGTTTTTCAGCTTGAAGCTCCTTAAAAACTTTAATCAAAAATTCAAGGTTCTTGTGCGGATAGGCATTGCCGACATAAAGAATATAAGGCTCAAGAATGCAGTAATCGGAAAGAATTTCTCCATGATCCAATTTGGAGGCAAAACGGGAATCTTTGCCGCTTGATAAATTGGTTGTGCCCTCATAGGTCAGCTCAATTTTCTCGCTGTTGATTCCGAATTGGTCGATAATATCCGTCTTAGTGAATTTAGAAATGGCAATAACTTTTCGGGCGCGCTTAAGCGCATGGATAATGCTTAAACGGTAACCGAGGTTCTTAATAAAATAGAGCCATGCGCCATGCGTTGTGGCGCGCATGGTTGGAAATTTTGTCAGAATTAAATCATGAATAGTGACAATGAATTTAACCGGGCATAAAAGCGGTACATTAAAATGAGGGAAATGAATCAAATCCAATTTCTCTTTAAAAATCAGCCAAGGCATAAACAATTGCTCCGCTACGGTATACCAACGAACATCGGCCAAAACTTTTTTTAAATGAGGGTGATCGCTTTGCAGTTCGTCGAAATTTTCCTTGCCCAAAAAGACGACATATTCATTATGCCGGTCAATCTTCAAAATATTATCGACAATTTCCTGAGTGTAACGGCCCAGCCCTTTTCCCAAAGGACCGTAAAAACGGGCGTCAATGCCGATGCGATGGCGCTTTTTATCCATAGCTTCATTATATCATTTTCAAGCTTTGATTGATAATTAAATAAGCCGCCAGTTTTGAGCTGACGACTTAAAAAAAAATTATTGCGAATTTCCGGAAAATGACTCTTGTTTGGCTTTATTGCTTAAAAAGACCAACAACAGAACAAAATACACAATGAACATTGTTATATCTCTAATTACTAGCGAGTGCCAAAACAATCCGTACCACAAGGTCAAAAGAATAACTTCGCTAATAACAACGTCTTTAGGTCCAAAATTTTCAAAGTCCATTTCCAGCACGGAGATCCATTTCCAGAATGTGGCAATTATAATTACGGTTGCCATTAGGCCGACTGAGTGAAAAGTTTGGATATACCAAGCTCCTATGATTAAAGCGGAGTATATAATATTTTTCTTCATCGCGCCGCTGAAAAAGAAATTATGAACCTTGAAATATTTCAATTTTAATTCTTTTAAAAATGAGTACATCTCATTCCCCTATTCTATTTTAAAAGTTCTTATTATTTAATATAAAA
>DDTV01000006.1 GCA_002344425.1 Candidatus Falkowbacteria bacterium UBA2355 | reverse complement strand
TCGTACCATCGGTTTCAATATCAAGAACCAATTTTTCCCAGTTAACCATTTTACCTACGCGGACATTTTCAATCTTTAAAGCGACAGATAAAACCGGTGAAAAAATAGAGTCGATTTCAATATAACCCAATTCTTTTTTGCCTTCTTCGCGGGTTTCAATGGTTTCATAACCAAGACCGCGGCGGACAAAAATTTCAATATTCAATTTGCCGCTCATATCGGTGATATGCGCGATTGTCAACTTGGGATTAGCAATTTGAACGCCGGCTTGTTTCTCAATATCAGCGGCCGTAACTTCTTTTTCACCAAAAGCCGAAAGGGTCAAACGCGCTTCATCAACGCCTTCGTCCAATTGGAAACGAACTTTTTTCAAATTCAACATTATTTCCAAAACATCTTCCTTGACGTTTGGAATAGCCATAAATTCATGGCTGGCGCCTTCGATCTTTGCACCTATAACTGCGGTGCCCGGCAAAGAAGCGAGCAAAACGCGGCGCAGGGCGTTTCCTAAAGTCGTACCGTAGCCCGGTGCGAGTGGCTCAACCGCAACTGAACCGCAGTTGTCTGCGTCAGAGGGGTTAAAGGAAATCTTTTTTGGCAAAGCGATTGTTTGCATATGACGAAATGTAAGCGCCCAAAGGGCTTTAATATCAAAATTTAGCGGGAATAAAATTCAACGATTAACTGACTGGCGATTGATTGATCAAGATCTTCTTTCTTGGGTTCGTGTAAAACTTTTCCGCTCATCTCTCCTGCATCAAAATTAAGCCAGCTCGGTAAAGTCGCCTTCTTTAGTTTTTCTTCCAAACCCTGATAAGGCTTCTTGTCTTTTTTATTCTTGCGAACGGCAATAACATCGTTAACCTTTACCTGATAAGACGGGATATTGACCTTGTGTCCATTAACAGTAAAGTGCGCATGGTTAACCATCTGACGAGCTTGAGCGCGGGTAATCGCGAGTCCAAAACGATAGACTACGTTGTCCAAGCGCATTTCCAACAAACGCAAAAGGCTTTCGCCGGCGTCGCCGCCCTTTTTCTGGCCTTTCAAAAAGGTCAGTTTAAACTGCTTCTCACGCAAGCCATACATTTCCTTGGCCTTCTGTTTTTCACGCAATTGAAGACCGTAGGTGCTTTGTTTTTTTGGTCGGGCGCTTCCGCCCATTTTCGGTAATGGAGACATATCAGTTATCAGTGTATTAAACGCGGCGCGGCTTGCGAGCGCGGCAGCCGTTATGCGGTAAAGGAGTAATATCTTTGATATAGGTAATATTCAAACCATTGGCATTAAGAGCGCGGACAGCCGATTCGCGGCCAGTGCCGACGCCTTTAACAAATACTTTGACTTCAGACAAACCATATTCTTCCTTGGCCTTATCAACCGCGATACGGGTGATAATTTGCGCCGCATAAGGCGTAGCCTTCTTTGGACCTTTGAAGCCAGCCAAGCCGGCATTGGCCCAAGACAAAACATTACCGTCATTATCAGTTAAGGTAATGACCGTATTGTTATAGGTTGAGCGAACAAAGGCTTTACCTGAGCTGACACGCTTCTTTTCGCCTTTCTTCTTGCGCTTGCCTTTTAAGGGAGTTCGAGAAGCCTTTTGCTTTTCAAGCTTCTTTTTCAATTCTTCAGGCAATTCTTCAGGCTTCGGGGCCTCGTCATTTTTTTGTTCGCCAAGAGATTCCGTATTTTCAATAACGGTTTCTTCCGCGACCTCTTCATTTTGCTGCTTTTCTTCAGTCATAATAAATTAAGTTTTTTGCGCCGCCGGCTTCTTGCCTGAGGTCGCTGTATTACGGACATTGCCGCGAATGCTGCGGCTATTGGTTTTAGTTCGCTGACCGCGAGCCGGTAAGCGTTTGGCATGACGGCTGCCGCGGTAAGTTCCGATGTCTTTCAAGCGCTTAATATTGGCGCCAACTTCACGGCGCAAATCGCCTTCCACCTTCATATCTTTTTCCAAAAGGGAGCGTAAGCGATTAATGTCTTCATCTTTCAAATCTTTAACGCGGGTATTCGGATCTACCTTTGCCTTTTCCAAAATTTTCTTGGACATCGGTCGACCGACGCCATAGACATAAGTCAAGGCGATTTCAATTCTTTTTTCATTCGGAATCATTACTCCGGCAATGCGTACAGCCATAAAATATAAAAATTAACCCTGCCGCTGTTTATGCTTCGGGTTCTTACATAGAACCATAACCCGCCCTTTACGGCGGATTGTTTTGCAGTCTTTGCAGATTTTTTTAACAGAAGCTCTTACTTTCATGTGATTACAGTCGGTAGGTTATGCGGCCTTTGCTTAAATCATAAGGGCTCATCTCGACCTTGACTCGGTCGCCCGGTGCAATGCGAATTTTAAACATCCGCATCTTTCCGGAAAGATGGGCCAAAATTTCGTGGCCGTTTTCTAATTTTACTTTAAAGGTTGCGGCGGGCATCAGTTCAAGAACCTCGCCCTCCATCTCTATAAAGTCTTTGGATATATTTTCAGACATTCAAAACAATAAAAATTTTGGTAAAATCAATTTACCAAAATCAATCCTGCTACAAAATATTGAGGAAAATGTTGATATTTCAATATTTTTACGTGTAAAACTATTATAGAGGCAAATCAATTTAGTGTCAAGCATTTGGCGCTAATCAATAAAACTAAGTTTTATTAGCTAATATTAGCGATTATTCAAGAACAGCTTTAATTCGCCTGATTCCCGAGGAAGAACTTTCTTCTTTTGATATTTTAAAATGTCCCAATTCTCCGGTATTTTCCACATGCGGGCCTCCGCAGATTTCCTTAGAGAAATCTCCCATGAAATAGACCTTGACCCTTTCCCCGTATTTTGAATCAAAGACACCGGTGGCCCCGATTTCTCTGGCTTGCTCAATGGGCATTTCTTCAAAATGTACGGGGAGCTTGTCTTGAATCGCTTGGTTGACCAAATCCTCAACTTCTTTAATTTGTTCGGGAGTCATTTTTTCCGGATGAGGAAAATCAAAGCGCAAACGTTCGGCTGTAATATTGCTGCCGCGTTGAGAAACATGATCGCCCAAAACCCTGCGTAAAGCCGCCAGTAAAAGATGCGATGCCGTGTGCAAGCGAGTTGTTTCAACGCTATGATCGGCCAATCCGCCTTTAAATTTGCCGGCAGAAGCAGTCCGAGATAAATCTTGGTGTTTCTTTAATTCTTCATTAAAGCCTTCCTCGTCAACCTTTATACCCTTTTCCAAAGCTAATTCAATAGTCATTTCAATCGGGAAGCCATAACTTTGGTATAGATCAAAAGCTTCGGCGCCGGAAATTTTATCTGATAATTTTTCAAACTCTTTTTCACCTTTCTCCAAAGTTGCCTCAAATTTAGCCTCTTCTTTATCAAGTTCGGAGATTATAAATTCTTTATGCTTGTTTAATTCCGGATAAATGTCTTTGTATTGTTCGATATAAATTTCAGCAATACCCTTGGTCCATTGTTTTTGAGAAATTCCCAATTGCCGTCCGAAACGAATCGCTCGGCGGATTAATCGGCGAACAATATAACCCTGATCGGTATTGGAAGGGCCAATCCCCTTTTCATCGCCGATAATAAAGGTTGCGGCCTTTAAATGATCGGCAATAATTTCAAAGGGGCGATTGTTATCTTCGTATTTTTTACCGGCCATTTCTTCTAGCTTGGTTATAGCGTCATTGAACAAATCAGTTTGAAAGACATTGCCTTTGCCCTGCAGAGCCATTGATAAACGCTCAAGTCCCCCGCCGAAATCAACATTCTTGTTCTTAAGCTCCTCCCAGCCCTTGTCGGTTTTTTGATATTGCATGAAAACGGAATTGCCGATTTCAATATACTTTCCGCAATCGCAATTAACGTGGCAAGCTTCGCCGAACTTCGGGTCATGGTCTTTTCCGGTGTCGTAAAAAGTCTCCGAGTCCGGGCCGCCGAGCTCTCCGACGGCGTCGCCGCGCTGCCACCAGTTTTTATCAACATATTCAAAAATGCGGCCATCGTCATCAACGCCGTATTTGTTGAAAATTTGTCTGACTATTTCTTCGGATTCAGTATCGCGAGAAATTGCTCCGTCTTTGGAGCCGGCGTAAATTGTCTGATAAAGACGCTTCGGATCAAGTTTGAGCTCATCAACCAAAAATTCAAACCACCAATTAAGCTGTTCGGACTTCCAATAATCGCCCAATGACCAATTGCCCAGCATTTCAAAAAATGTGTTATGCCGATTATCCCCAACTTCATCGATATCTTCAGTACGGAAAGATTTCTGGCTGTTGACTAGGCGTTGTCCGGCAGGATGCGCTTCTCCCAATAAATACGGGACCAAAGGAAACATGCCCGAGTTAACAAACAGCAAAGTTGAGTCATTTTCCGGAATTAAAGAAGCACTCGGGATAATGGCATGCCCGCGGGTTTGAAAAAATTTAATATAGGACTGGCGGATGTCTTTTGAATTCATACCTTGACTTTATCGTGTTTTTGCCATATTATCAAGCCAAGTTATTTTGATCAGCGGGCTTTAGTCGCGGGGACAGTATAAGCCAAACGCTAATCACAGGCGAGCGCTTGGGTGAGAGCCTAGGCGCCGCCAGTTTATTTGGTACTTTTAAATAAATTAATATTATAATGCCGTTAAATCAAATTGATGTTTTTGGCATCAATGAAATGCCAAAAGAAAATTCTATTAGACATGTGGACATTTTCTACCCCGAGCCGCTTATACCAATTAGCGTTAATTCAAAGCTTGAAAGCTCTGAAGAAGCTAAAAAACACATGCCCGGCGAATTGGAAGATAGTCCGATTTGATTATGCTTGTTAAACTCGGTGAGGGCTTAATTTCCCCTCTCTTGTCACTTGGATAGCCAAGGATATACGAGACTTAATCAAGCTGCTAAAACCCCGTGCAAGGACAGCTGCACGGGGATTTTTTATTAATTGACAAAAATTTAAACTCGCCCTATTTACACATTCCCCAAAGTCCTCTTTTGCTTAAACGCGCTTCCTTCTCCAGCTCGGAGAATAGAACCGACTTGGCAACATCCGGCGGATAGCTCGCGGCGCTTGCAAAGCCGTTCTCAACAAGCTCCATGTTCACGAAGGTCCCGTCTTTCAAATAGACATAACCAAGCAAGCGGCCATAAAGATCTTTTTCAGAAACATCTTTTTCTATTCTAATGCTCTGGCCTTCGACCAAGCGCTGATTTTCAGTTGTTGCTTCGAGAGCAAAGCACTCCGTTGCCTCGGTTTTGCCGAGCTCCGGAGCATTAATGCCGATATAACGAAGTTTCTCGCCGTTCTCCAATAAAACAGTATCTCCGTCAATAACGCGCGTTACTTTTATAAATTCGCCGTATTGGAATTGTCCGTCATCTTTGAGCGTTGTTTTTATCCATTCAAAGCCGGTCGAAAGCATGCCTCTTAAATCGGTTAAAGAGGCTTTTTGTTTAAAAACATAGTTTGAGACGCCGACGCCGACCGCTCCGAGCAGGAGCAGGGAGAGAATGAATTTTATAAGACGAAAATTCATATACTATAATGTTCCCACTTTTTTT
>DDTV01000025.1:20868-21152 GCA_002344425.1 Candidatus Falkowbacteria bacterium UBA2355 | reverse complement strand
AGCGTACAATTTGAAAACACGTCAAAGAAGAAACAGTGACGAAAACCGCTAGGTTTGTGTCCCTGTTTTTTCTTTCGCGTTTAGAAAGAAAAGTGATCGTTAACAACTGCATATGACAAAACAACCAAAGATAATTTTTTTGTGCTAATCGACGTTATTTCAGGATCTGATGTTTATCATGCACCTCCCCGGTACATGAAGACATCAAAATAATTTTTCTGTCTTCGGACAGACCAGAATAAAACTGGTTAAAATATATATTTGAGAGTTTGATCCTGGCTCAG